>CANRLV010000026.1 GCA_947631565.1 uncultured Gemmiger sp.
ATAGCGGGAAAAGTATTGCCCCAGCTCCTGGTCATAGCCATCGCGGTCCAGATAGGCGGAAAGCGCCGGGTAGATTTGCGGCAGCTGCTCCGCGGCCTGCACCTGTGCCGGATCCTCGCGCAGCCATTTCCCGACCAGCCGCAGCAGATAGATCCGGTCCCCCTTATCCTTCCCGGAGAGGAAGCGAAGCCGTTCCGCATAGCCAGGAATCGCATCCAGCGCCGAGAAATACCGTTCATCCTTTTGCAGGCCCATAGCCTCGATCAGATCCTGGCTTTCCCTGACCCAAGCATCGGCCCGGCCGGGATCTGCGGTACAGGCCGCAAAGACATCGTGTAAAACGTGGTCAGGGATATCCGCAAGACCCTGTGCGCTCTGCACGCAGTGGCACAGATAGGTGTCATCCGGGTGCAGCGTGTACCAAAGCATAACAAGCTGCTTTTTGCCCGGCGACATCGTGCTCCACTGGCTCATGACGCTCACGCCCGAGAATGCCGCCACATTCAACGCCGACAGCACCGCATGGGCCAGCGTGCCCCCCTGGACCGCCTGTTCAAAAAGAAGCTCCTGCGCCGGCTTGGGGCAATTCTGTTCGGTAAGGACCTGCGCGCCGGCAAGATTCTCGCGTACAAAGGCGAAACGGTCGGTTATGATCTTGACCGTTATATCGCCAGCGGTCGGCTGTATCAAGGCGCAGCGGTCGGTCAGCAGAATATGTTCCTTTCGCGTGTCGGCCGGGTTTGTCCAGTATTCGTACCATTCCTGCAGTCCTACGCTTACATGGCGTTTTTGGGCGGCAAGCGTATAGACATATTTCTGAAATTCTCCCGACAAAACAAGGATGGAAAGGTGCTCGGCCTCGGCCGCGTCCTCTACGCAATCGTAATAAAAGGCATCCTGCCGAATATCGTCATACAGGTTCAGAGATTTGTCGTGCCACTGCGCTTCACAGCCCCACAGGGGAATGATGATGCGCCCCGTGTTGGTGGCAGCCAGCTGCTTTTTCCAAAGCCTGGCAAAACGCTGAGAGACCGCCTCACTTTTGCTGAACAGGCGCAGATACTCGCTTACACCCGGCAGAATCAGCCATTGGTCACTGTATTTGCTGGCAGTAAGGTTCTCGTACCGGGGCATGATGTCTGCCGCAGAGAACAGATCGCCCGGCGGCACGACCGCGATATCCGGTATCGTTTTCAGCTTGGCAAGCAGTTCCTTGTATTGCCGGACATTTTTGACCATGACAGCGCGGCAGGGGAAGCGAGAAGATGTCCCGGCTTGTTTCTCCGCAGTCAGTTCCTTTATGACTTGATCGATCGTCATCCTGCACGCCTCCCTCACGCCAGAAATTCATCACAGAATTCCGGATGATTCTCCATAAAGGCTTTGACCCGCGCCCGCAATGCAGCGGCATCCATGCTTTCCGTCCGGTTTTTGGCTGCCTGCAGCTTTTCCTTTTTGGCCTTTTCCTGCAGGGCCTGCTTCAGGATCCTTTGCAGAGCGGCAAGGTCTGTGATGTTCCAGGTGCTCAAATCATTGCCGAGCTTCATCTTGGCCTGCGCCATGACCAGTGCAGCGTCCCCGGCAAGGACCGTCTTGTATTCCTGGCCAACCGTTTCCAGAAAAGCCGCGGCGATTTTTGCTTCGTCGGTAAAGATCGAAGCATCCATAGCATTCAAAACCGAAAGGGCGTTTTGCACATTCTGGTCCAGCGTTCGGCTGCTGTTCTGGACCTCTATAACGGTTTCAAGCGCTTTTTGCTCATTTTTGCCCACGATCCAAAGCAGCGGCACGCCGTGTACCTTGCACCAATCCCTGACGGACTCCTGCCCGGACAGTGTTCGCCAGCGTTCCTGCAAAAGAACGCGGTTCCGGGCCTGGCTGATGCGGCTGATCTGCGCCTTCAGCTCCTTTTCAAACTGGGAAAGGCTGGCATTGCAGGGCAGATCCTTGAGCCCTGAATAGACGGCATCCAGTTCCCCCTGTGTGCAATCGATGCCGCGGACCTCCAGAATGTCGGCCAGCACAGGCTTGGCATCCTTGAGGCAGTCCATCGCGCTCTGCCCGTGCTCGGTCAGGACCGCAACATCTGTCGCACGCTTTTGCGGTGTCAGATGGGCGGTCCCGTTTGCTGCGATGTTCAACAGGATCTGCAGGGCCTCGAACCACGGCATGTGATGGTACTCAATGGCAGCCATCGGGATGCGCAAAAAGCGGAACAGATTGCTCAGGTCCTTGCGGGCATCCTCCGTGCTGTGGTAGACCTTGCCCAGAATCTTGTTGAGAGCGTCAAGATACCGGTAATCGCTGACGATATCCGGCAGCTTTTCCTTGACCTGTTCTTCGGTCCAGGTATAGATGGCGGTCTGCATGACCATATGCAGCTTGTCGCTGAGGTCCTCCGGCTGCACGGTCAGCCGCCCTGCGATATCCTTGAGCTCCGGTGAAACACCGAACAGGAAATTCCGGAACGCGGTGTTCATGACGTTTTTGTCCTGGAAGGACTGCTCCAGGACCTTGCGCAGCTTGCCGCGGCCGTTGAACAGCTGGATCACGTTGCTCATAACCGTTTCGCGGTCGCTGTCCTGGGCGATGAACTGCTGCATATTGTCCACGATCTTGATGGCGGCATCTTTGAAATCAGTGCTGCCATAGGCATCGTCCGGCAGATATTTGAGCGCCCAGAGCGGCGCGCCCGTTTTTGTGACCGCCTCGCGCATATTGTGCCAGCATTCCGTCTCGTTGGCGATTTGGGCGTCGGTCAAGTTCAGTATCTTTTGCGCGTAGAGCCGGAAATTCTGGAACGTGACCGTACCGGCAGACAAATAGTCCGTCGTCACGGTGCCCCGGCACATCGCCAGCACCATCGTTTTGAGGGTGCTTTCGCCCAGAACATGGGTGCTTTGGGCGTTGTCCGTCCAGCTGAAAGCACTGTCCTTATAGCAGGAGAAGACATACCCCAAAAGTACGCCGCAGGCAATGGTGTTGTAATAGCCAAAGGGCTGCTTCTGCAGTTTACCCCACAGATCGCCCAAAACGACCCGCTGCCCGGAAAGCATCTCATCGCGCACCGTGCGGGCCAGCCGGCTGACGGAGGCGGCCGCCCGGCTCCCGGAAGCATCGACCATGTCGTTGATGGTGGTAAGCCCAAGCAGCCCGGCATCGGCAAGACCGTTGAGCACGCTCTTCATCTGGGCATTGCCGCTTGTCCTGGTAATGCCTGCCGTGGGTGCCGCATCGTTGCAGGGCTTGTACGCGGTCGTGGTGACCACGATGCTTTCCGGCGCATAGGGGAACAATACCTGCAACACGTTGGTGTGGATGGTCTTGCGCAGGTTGGCCATGCCGTATTGATTGGCGAAAACCTGATTGCCGTTCCAGGCAATGATTTTACTGCCGCCGGTAGCATTCGCCACCCAGGAGGCAATAACAGCATTTGCTTCGATCTGGTATTGCCGGCTGGATGCGGTCTGCCCGCGGCCATAAGCGATCTCCTGTTTGGTCAGGCTGGTCAGCCATTTGGAGCGCATCTCGTCGGTAAAGGGGATCTTTATCAGTGCAATGGTCAGGCGCGGTTCACCAGAATGGGAAGCGTACTTTTCCAAATCGCTCTGTATCGCAATGTACTGGGCATCATCCCGGACCGTCACAAGCAGCAGCCCAAGCTTATAGGGGTACTTGTCCAGCTCTTTCTGTATCTCGTCAAGGCGGACTTTGATGGAACTCGTTTCGGCACAACTGGCACAGATCTTCAACCGTTTATAAGCAACATCGTTTTCATCCCAGGCTTTTTTCTCCAGCTCCTGCGCCAGAATGCCGTCATGTGTGAACATCTGGTAGCGGGTATACTTGCGCTCGTTGGCCGCATAGCGGGTCGAGAACTCGTCGTCACTGCCGCCGCGGAACGGCATTTGCAGGCGGACGGTGCCGTTGGCTGCCTCATCGCGCAGCAAGATTTTACAATCCTCCAGCGTGCTGAGCAGATCCTTGACCTGCGTTTTCGTCATCACGCCGGCAAGGCAGGTGGCAAGACATTCCTCGGTGGCCGAGATACCGCCGTGTGCCTTTGTACCGCCATAGACGCCCTTTGTGGTCGACATCACGGCCAGCAGCAGCATGGCGATTTTGAAAACGCGATGGGCGTTCTCGTCGTTTTCGACCAGATGGCGGCTTTCCTCGTAGTGGTGAATGTACTCAGCGGCTTTGGTATCTTTATCGCTGAAATCACTTTCGCGCGTAAAGAAATAGTCCCAAAGCCAATCCGGGGTAAGCCAGCAAGCCTGGTCGTCCGGACCGTACTTGTTGATATAGCCCACGAAACCAAGCTCACTGTCGGACTGGTCCTTCATAAAGCGGAACATCGTTCGCTGCGCCGCGGCAAAGCTTTCGGCCACACGCGACAGCAGGCGGATGGTCATCGGGTGCATGGGACAGAGCAGGTCGATCATTTCGCTGACTTTGTCGTCCAGACCGACCATATCCGGCAAAAAGGGTTGGATGCATTTGATAACAGCCTTTTTATCCTCGGCCCAGTAGATCGCCATGCCGGTGTGCGTATTGATGGAGCTGGCGATGAGGTCAAAGGCAGCATCCGGGCTGACATGGAACTCTACCTGATGGAAACGGTTGGTGATCAGCTGGTAGCGATCCTTCCCCATGCTGTCGACCATTTCCTGTGAGCGGTGCACCACATACAGCATGAAAAGCGGCTTTTCCTTGCAGAATTCCGAGATCTGCTGCATGACCGTATGGTCATCGCTGTGCGCAACATATTCTGTGAACTCGTCCCAGATAAAGAAAATGCCGCTTTTGGAAAGGCCATTCCCGTCGATGATATCGCCGATCCAGCTCTTGAAGGTTTCGAGGTTGTTGACAAGGCCATAGCCTTTTTGCCGGATGACCATGGCGGTATTCTGCAGCGCTGTCAAATCGCCGTCATCAACAGCGCTGCGGAGCTCGTCGACCGAAGTATAGTCATCGCTGAGGACCGTCGATTGCCGGATATACTCCCAGTTGATGGAAGGGTCGGCCAGTTTTTCCTTTACGGCGTTGACCAGCGAGCTGCTGCCCAGATAGGCATTGTCCCCGTATTTTTCGACCAGTGCATCGCGGATGGCCTTTTCCGCCTCCAACAGCATCATATCGCCGGAGCGGATGCCGGTACAGCCTGTTTTCCAAACCACCAGATAATCGCCGTTTTTGCGGCACTTTGCAAAGCGGTTGCGGTATTTTGACAGACGCCCGGACCCGGCCAGATAGGCATCGATGACTTCCGGCGGCTCTTCAATCAGGTGCTTGACCAACAGGGCGGCATAGCTCTTGCCGGTTCCGTAGGAGCCATGGATCCAGAAAGAGCGGCGCAGATCGGGGGCTTCATTTCCCAGCGATTCGCACAGATGGTTAACAAGGGCATCCATATCCTCGCCGACGATATATTCACGCCATAAGTTGGTATTACGCTTGTCGGCATCGATGTCAACGACCGATTCAAACGAGGGATTGATCTCCAGATAATTGCTGTATTTTTTGGTGGCCATGCCGTTTTGCTCCTTCCGGTTTATTCTTCCGCCAAATCAAGAACTTCCAGCGAGGTATAGTCTTCCAGGATGATGTTGTCCAGGTTCGCAATAAAGGAGACTCGTATGTACTTGGGGAACTGCAACGCCAGACCCTGCACGGCATCACGGAAACTGTTGACGTCGATCGCATAAATATCGGAAGGCGAAATGCCCAGGGAATCCTTGTTGTTTTTGGCGTTCATCAGGTCCGTGAACGTGAATTTCTTGCTCCCGGTATGCTCGGCATAAAGATACAGAGTATAGAGCAAGGCCACAGCATGGGGATAATCCCAGCCGGCACGCAAATATAGAGCTTTATCAATGCTGATTCCTTGACTCAAAGCGCTCCCGATGGGAGAATCACGGAAAGTAGAAAGCAGCGAATTTACTGCCTGACGACGGTATTTTTCGTCAATATCATGGTCAAGGCAGTTTACAAGATATGCATTGTCAAATGTGGCACCAACATCTACATTGAGGCAGAAGCAGCGTGCCACAATGGAGTTATAGGCAAGATTTGCCCACATGATGGACCAAGCAAAAGGATTGTACGGGCCGTAACTCATGATTTTTGTGCCCAAGGCTGTAATGTCGGTCGTAACAGATTCTTTTGTACCTTTTTGAACCCTTTGCAGAATACCCGACTCTGCCAGCCACTGTTTCAGCGATTTATATTGGTCTTTTCCCAAGACCTCCATGCCGAAACATTGTGCACCGTTTTCACAAAAATGGTCATAGAAACTTTGCCGGAAACCAAAGTTTCTGTATTTATCAGGATTTACCACGCTATCACCTCTTACAAAAAGACTTTTGGCAACCATGCAGCCGCGCTCAAAAGCGGTACAACAGTTGTAACAATGAATGCACGAAGATTGCCGGATCTGTATTCGGCCGTCAATAATTTGGAATGCGCCGGCCGGACATTGGGGAATGCACGATTTACAACCTACGCAATAGGCCGTTTTGTTGGCAATCGCACGCAATGCGGATAACGCATATCGGTCCAGTTTGGAGCAGGGGGAAAGTGTAATCGTTTGCTTTTCATCGTCAGCATCAAACGACATGGTAAAAATACCATGCTTTGACTGGACCGTATATTGATTCCCGACACTCTCAACGATATTTCCAAATATAGGGAGGACATCAAGCCAGTTTTGTTTTGCATGAACAAGTGAAAATGTTATTTCATTGTCGCTGACTTGTTCAAAAACCCGATTTTCTCCCTGCTTAAGGATCTTTCCGCCTGCCCTTGACTGCCAGCCGCCTTCTTCAACATATTTTTTATCCAGTCTGCCTTTGGCAAAAAGGGTGATTTCTTCCAGTTGATGCAATGACTCAGCGATTTCACCTGGATAGTGCGCGGCAATTAAGGCATCCTGCCATTTTGCCGACATGGGACAGACCTTGCATCCCACCCGATAAATGCCGCATCTGTAAGCGTCGTTCAGGAATATTTTGTTTTTCAGCAGGTAGAGAAAAACCTCGGAAGAGGACCACTTTAATATCGCGTGGCAATTTACCTGAAGGGAGTTCTTGACACCCTCGCCGACTTCCTCGTACTTTGACCTTCGCAAGCTTTCTTCGCCACGCACGCCATCAAAAACGACGACTTTGCTCTTTTCCCCAACAAGGCTTTGTATAAGAAGAACAGTCGGCACAGATTTATGTACGGAGCAACACCAGCGTAGCCGGCTTGCAGGGGGGCCAAATTCGTTCCAGGATTCTTCCGGCTCCATATGGCATTTTGCTTCCATAAAGCGTAATTTTGACCAATGCTTTTTGGCCTTTTCAACTGCTTTTACGGTATCGCTGAGTTCCATGCCGGTATTGCTGAAGACAACATAGAAATCAGAGGGGGCCAACGCTTTGGACATCAAATCCAGCAGCAGCAGAGAATCCTTTCCACCCGAAAAAGCACATATAAACGAAAACCCTTTGGCCGAATATTTGGCATATTGCTCCTGGATAAAATAGATGGATTTATGTTCAAGGCTGATCATCAAGTCCCGATTTATCTCATATAACCGCTCTATATCGATTGCCCTAAGCTTTAGCCTTTCATCTGTTGTGCGAACGATGACCGGTTTAGTATAAAATCCCCCGCCCTGCGCCTCGGCGATGCAGGTACCGTTGAGAACATACCGGCGCACACCTTCGGCCCACAAGATCGGGGCATCGGTGTCTTTGGGATAGTCCCAATACTGGTCCATCCCGAAGAAATCCAGTTCCTCATGAAATACCGGGCGGATCTCCTTCTGGACCTTGGCGTTGACGGTCAGGCGAAATATCCCATATTCCTCTGTCCATTCGTACCCATACATGGAAGGCAACACCCGCTTTATAAAACTTCCTTGCGCTTATGTTCTTTGCCGCTGTTGTTACACTTTTACCAAAACACGCTGTCCGTCTGCCGACCATACAAAGCGCGCATCGTTCGCAAGGGCCTTGGGCATATTCCAAATCAGTTCATTGCCGGCAACCATACCGCGATGAACCAGGCGCAGGCGCAATTCTTCCGCCTCAAAATCCCTTTGGTCTACGCCGTCATCCACCAGAAAGGCGATGACCGCATCTGCAAACGACTGGACCTCACTGTCCCCACTCACCAGCATGGCATGAATCGTATCAAGGCTTTGGCTATGCAGTGCACCGATGGTATGCGCACCGCCAAGCTGTTTGCTGTAATGAAAAAGGATGCTTTGCAGCAACAACAAGGTCCAAGGCCGGCCCGTTGGCAACACCGGCAGCAGTGAGAACCACCATGGCTGGATATCCCGCATGACCACGTGGTCTCCCATATCGGCAAACAACTTCTGTAACGCGTTTTGCACATCTGCAAACCAAGTTGCATCGATGTTCATGCTCTCGCCCAGAATGAGCTGACCGCTGTCATACAGCATAAAAATCGGATCCGTATAAAACTTCATAATTACATGAAGATTTCCAGTTGTCAGATTTCCGCTGTTTACGCCAACGTGTCGTAGATATTGCACAAGGTCGGCTTCTCGGAAAATGCCGCCCTGTGAAAGTGCGTAGCTGCGCATCAAATCCATCAAATTTGTGACGGCCTTATCCGGGCAGGATATATGGGCGTTGGACTGGAATACCAAACGTTTGCCGTGATAACCGGCCTTTTCAAATAAATGCCGTGCCATATCGTAGACAAGGCGGGCATCGTCCATATCGTTATCATTGAGAAACATCTGCATTTCCGCATGCGCAAAATCATAGAGCTGCGCTGCTGAAACATAACCGTCATTCCGGTCAAGGAGCTTGTCCAGTATTTTTTCAAGCCGGTCAGCGCCGTCTTCCCAATCAACGAACGCATCCTGGTGAACGATCTTATCGCCCAGCTGCACAAGGCGCGGCGAGGCCGCAACAGCCTTTCTGGCAGAAACGATCGAGGTTCGCAGTTCCAAGCTGAGCTGTTCAATCGTCATCCCGGCAAGATCTGCCGGCAAAACGATTTTTTCCGCCCGGGCCGCATCATGATTTATGATATCGTCCCGAAGCGGCACCGGCTGTACGGCCGCGCCGTTGTTTAGTGCTGTTCCCGGACCGGCGGCCGGACGGCTTGGGCTCGCTGTATCGGCCGCCGGCGCAGCGGACAATTCCGTAATCCTCAGCGGGATATCCGCTTCCCCGCAAACCGAGCAGATCCATTTGCTGTAAGCTATCACTGCCTGCTCGGTGAGATCCCGGCTGATATAGGCGGACGGATCATGCATCGGAACAGCATCGCCGGAGGGGGCTGTTCTTGAAAGTACGACGGACCATGTACCGTTGTATTTGACATCCAGCAGTGAGCGGAATGCCAGCGGATGCTCATAGGCAACATGCTCACAAAAGCGGGCAAAAGCCTCGGCAGGGACGGTGCCGTAATATTGGGTCGATGCGGTCTCCAATTTATACCGTGGAGCAGGTTTCGTGTTTTCTTCGTCGTTGCCGCGTTCCCCGGCAGCCTGTACTGCGCTGTCGCGCCCGGTGCCAACAGGGATGGCCGCAGTGGCCAAAGGTGCCGCCTTGGCCGGCCGTACAGTCGCGGTATTTTTCCTTATATACGTTATTACAAGATTTTCATAATCAACATTGCATGCGTCCAAGAGCTTTCTTATATTCCGTATCAAGTCGGCTGCACTGCGATTGACTTCGACATAGAAACCGCTTTCGATTTCAATGGGTGCAAGCAGTTTTTTTGAACCGACTTCATCATAAATCAAATAGTTATAATTACTGGATAAAGTGCCGCTTCTTAGTGCCTCGAAAACTTGTGGGTAGTCCTCCAGCAGGATCCGGCAAACTTTTGCATACAGGACTCGCCATGAGGATATGGGGTATACGTCCCCAAAATAGGATACGGAAACAGGTTTTGAAAACGTGTAGTCTGCCGGCCTTGTAAAATCTACAGTTTGCTCTGCCTCTGTTGCTCCCTCTGGCACTACCGCTTTCTCGGCCGGCTGCGGTGCAGCGACCGCATCAGCATACGTCTGATTCGGCACAGACGAAATGGGGTCAGCCGGTTCTGTCAACTTGCTCCCTGTTTCAGCGTTTTCTTTGGCGTAGCGATGCAGATATTGTGCCAGCTCTGTGATCCAGCGGAGGTCCTTCTTGTGCATAAAGCGGTAAAAACGGTCCATAGTAAGGGCATTGACGATCTTACCGGTCGTAGCAGGGTCGTTGACATCAAAAATCGACCCGGAAATGATTTTTTTGGTTTTGGCAAACGTCTCCAATTCGACCAGAACCAAACCGTAATCCGATAACCTTGTAGGCGAGACCTGATTGGACAACCACTCTAAA
This sequence comes from uncultured Gemmiger sp., assembly GCA_947631565.1. Lineage (GTDB taxonomy): Bacteria > Bacillota > Clostridia > Oscillospirales > Ruminococcaceae > Gemmiger. The sequence goes on from CANRLV010000026.1 coordinate 10,356, forward strand.
AATTGTTCTTGCCTGTTCCCCATCCAAGGTCTTCCCCTTCACTGCATCATTTGTTTTCCACAAGGCTGACACCGCACCCAAAGACTGTGTTTTCGTCAAGGATATACATTACCATCTTGGAGTGTAGCATATTCCGGCCAAAATGTCTAGCTTAATAGACAATACAAGCGCCCTACCCTTTTACAATTTACAGTGCAGAGGGGAGGTGTGGCTTTGCTTTTCGATTACGATTTATTGGGCCAGACGATAAAAGATATTCGTCGGTATAAGGGCCTGTCTCAGGAGGTATTAAGTGGCCTTGCAGGGATCGCCAGGTCACACCTTGCGATGATAGAAAACGGCTCCATGCACCCATCAATAGAGACGCTATGCAAAATTGCGCAGGCGCTGGATCTACAGGCAAGTGAATTGATTTATCTTGTTGAGTCACAAAATAGAGAGCAAAAGGGATAAAGCAAAAGTCCCTCACGCCGATTTGGGAATCTGCTGTGAGGGATTTTCTATTTGTTTATGTGAGCAGTAGGCGATATGCCAAATCGCTGAATTTGTCATCGCCCACTTCCAGGCACATGCTCTGGCTGTGGTCGCATCCTGGCGTCACGCCCAATACCTTGTTTTGTGCTTGCCCCACTTACCTTATCCACGGGTTAACGGTTCTGGCCGACTGAGTTATGGCATTATAGCCGGGGAAGCATTCCCGCAGTCGTCCGGCACAATATAAGCAAAATTTCTTCATGATTTCCGTAAAAACCCCGTAAAAACTTGCACAAAATTTGCAAAGAATTTTCGCAGCTGTGTACTTTACATATCAGTCAGGCCATGGTATAATGCTATTGTTCAATAGTATGCCAAGCGCAGGAGGACGGCCCTTTCGGGTACCGTCCTTCTGTGCTTTCCGCCACCCCCGGCCTGATCATACGCCGGGCTTTTGTTGTATCAGGAGGACAACAGCCCATGAAAGAAACCGCTCGCAAAGGTCGCGCACAGACTGACAATGCAGAGCTTGCCAGAAAGGAAAGTCATTCTTCAGGACCCGTATACCGCTCTTATGATGATCTGCCGTTGACCCTGAAGGTCGAAGACCTGATGCCGATCCTCAACATCGGCAGGAATACGGCTTATTCCCTTGTCAGAAGCGGAGAGATCCGTACCATACGAGTAGGGCGTCAGCTTCGGATACCCAAGAAAGTATTGATCGAGTATCTGAACCGTACCCAGCAGAAATAATTCACTTTTTGGCAGTTGAATTCACCGGCTGCCCATGCTATACTTCGCTGTATGAATGGAACCCCTTACTATGCAGCGGAAAGGAGCCTTTTACAAGACTGCAAAGGAGTAACAATGAACCCACGCAAGAAAGGCCAGATGTACGAGATATCCTATCGCTGTGCCGGTTATGAAAAGCCCTTTTTTGAACGCTATCCTACTTATCAGGAGGCAAAGCGCCGCGCGGCACAGATCGACTACGAAAAGGGATTGGGTACGTTTGTGCCGCCGAAACCCACCGAAATCGGACCGGATCAGGAAACCCCTCGCAAGCGATTTATCACTGTCGGCGAGCTCTTGGATGAATATGTTCAAGTCTACGGTCTAAGCCATTGGGGCGACAGCTTCCTTTCATACAACTGCCATCGCATTGAGCATTATATCAAGCCATACATTGGCAATATCGCCGTCCGCGACCTGACCACCCATGATCTGGATGTGTTCTACCATTCTCTGCAGGACAAGCCGGCTGTTATTCTCAAGGGGCATAAAAAGACCGATGCGACCGTTTCGCCTTCCGTGATAGAAAAGACGCATACCCTTCTGCGCGGTGCGCTGAATCAGGCCGTCAAGTGGGAGTATATCCGCATAAACCCCGCCGAGCACGTCACCCTGCCGCAGTATAAGCCGGCTACACGCGCCGTCTGGAATGCTGACGAAGCAAGAAACGCCATAGAGTGCTGCACCGATCCCATCCTGAAGCTTGCTCTTCTCCTTGCACTGGGCTGCTCGATGCGCATCGGCGAGATCCTTGGCCTGACCTGGGACTGCGTTGACTGCAGCGAGGAAGCTCAGGAAAAAGGCACGGCGCATGTCCAGGTAAACAAACAGCTGCGCCGGTGCCAAAAGACAAGCCTTGAGGCCTTGGAGAAGAGGGGCCGCTCGCAGGTCGTCTTTACGTTTCCTGAACGAAAGCAGACCCATTCCACCACCGCGCTGGTTTTGACCGCCCCCAAGACCCAAAGCAGTATCCGCACGATCTTTCTTCCCCACACGGTCGCGGCCGCCTTGCAGGATGCGCTTCAAGCGCAGAAAGAGCACAAAGAGCTCCTCGGTGAAGCCTATCACGATTATGGCCTGGTTTTGGCCCATGAGGATGGGCGGCCATACGAAGAAAGGCAAATCGCCGCACTGCTCCAAAAGCTCATCGAGGACCATGACCTGCCGCCCGTGGTCTTTCACAGCCTGCGGCACTGCAGCGCCTCGCTCAAGCTGCAGATCGGCGGCGGCAACATCAAGGCGGTGCAGGGCGATACCGGCCACGCGCAGGCCCGCATGGTGACGGACCTTTATTCTCACATTTTCAATGAGGACCGCCGCATGCTGGCGCAGAAAATGGAGAAAGACTTTTTCCAGCATTCCGGCAAAGAGGACGCGCAAAAACATGGACAAAACGATGATGCCCACGTTGCACTGCAGCTGCTGCAAGCCAATCCGGATATTGCAAGACTGATCATAGCGACCTTGGGAAAAGATAACACAGCCTGATACAGATCAACAAATTTATTTTTTTGCGTTTTGATTTGTTGGAAGATTTGTTGGAAAAATCAGTTTCCGAGATTTTTGCGCAACAAAAAATCCCCGAAATACGACCGTACTTCGAGGATTTCTATGGAGCTGTTAGGCAGATTCGAACTGCCGACCTCATCCTTACCAATTATTTATTATGCTGTTTTAGCCCCCTGTACCTTGTTATAGTTTGCCGTTGTTTATTTGCGGTGTATCAATATAAATCGCTTTGCCCTTGTTATAGTTTGTTATAGCTTGTTTTGCCTTTACCTCAATCCTTTTTGTCTATTGCTCAATCCTTTGCTCAATCCTTTTTGCACCAACCTAATATTAAAGCTGACGGCGCAGGGAGTACCCGCGCCGCCTTTGTTATTTGTTTTCAGCTTTCAAAGCGTCTCGCACGATCTGACCGGCCCGCCTTATGGATTCTTGATTTGCGTGTGCATACATCCGCAGCGTCACCGCCGTATCACTGTGCCCAAGCCTTTCACTTACGGAAACCACATCCGCGCCGTTTGTGAGAGCGATTGAAGCCGAGCTATGCCGCAGCTTGTGGGGGTGGAAATCCTCAATCCCGTACCGCTCACCGAATTTCTTGAAGTACCGCGTAGGGCTTTGCGGGTGCATAGGCTCTATTGTGCCGTCTTGGGTAAATACCCATTGTGAAATACAGGTTTGCGCTTGCTCTGCCCTTAATTGCCGCAGCAGGGTCAGCGTATCGGGGCCAACGTCCACAACACGGGTTTTGCGGTTTTTGGGGGCTTTATCGTAGACCCCCGCCTGCTTTGTGTATTGCAGATTATGCCTAATCGTGATTGTACCCGCGTCAAAATCAATATCCCGCCATTGTAGGCCGGTTGCCTCACCGCGCCGCGCCCCCGAATCTGCCACAAGTGAAACGTAGGCTTGCCATTTCAAAGGCTCTTGCCGCAGATAAAAGAAAATATCGCTCATTTCCTTTGCCGTATAAGCCTTTTCGCTTTCGGGTTTGGGCGTTTCGTCCGCGCGTGGCACTGGCCGTTTGACCTTTAGCAACGGATTCATGGGTATAGAATCATCCAAAAAGGCCATTTCAAAAACGCCGTTCAATACATTGTATAGCTTAATCGTGCTTGCGTGGCTCTTGCCCGTCTTTTGGAAATCCACAAGCAGCTTTGTCAACATGGCCGGGGTAACATCCACCAAAAGGCAATCACCAATAACCGGAAAAATGTAATTGTTAAGGAACATGGTATAAGATGCCCGCGTGTTTTCGGCAAAGGTTTGCTCTTTGCTTGCCATATAAACCGCGGATGCGTACTGCCGCACCGTCTTTAGCTTTGCCGCCTCTGCCGCCTCTGCCGCCGCCTTTTGCTTTGCCTGTTCCCTGTTCAGCACTTGCCCCGCCTTGCACCGTAATTCAAAGGCGGTTGCCACCTTGTTTAATTCCCTTTCAGCTTGCCGCTTGCTCCAGCCGTCCGGCCAGTACCATCTTGTTTTATACGGCGCTTTGCCATAACCCCGGCTTACCGCGATCTGAAAGAATCGCCGCCCGTCTTTCGTTTCCATCAACTTTGTACTTGCCATTGTAAAACCCCCTTACACGCTTACTTGCCGCTATTCGGTTTTGTTTCCCTTTTTATCTTTTCGGTAATGCGGAATATGTGCTTGTGTATCGAGTAGCGCAAAACATCCTTATCACGAACAGCAAAATTATAATCCTTTGCATATCGCCTTTTTGCGTCTGTATCGCCTTTTTTCTCTGCCTGTTCCATCATTAAAGGCCGCGTTTCCGTAACAAGGCAATGTTGCCGGAATGTTGATAAATCAAGTACCATCTTCCAAAATTCATCCGTACAAAGCAGCTTATTCAATTCCGGCATTGTAAAGGTTTGTTTGAGAATATCCAGCTTTGCCTTTCTCAATTCAGCTATTGCCGCCAATGAAAGCCCTGTATACTCTGCCACCTCTGCCGCTTTTGGGTCTATTGTGGGCTTATCAGAAAGCCCCAGCAAGAAATCAGTTGACACGCCGTAGAACTGTGCAAAAGCGTTGAGATATTCGACACCCATATTCAAATTAGGATACTTTCCATCTTTTATTTTTGAATGGTGTTCCGTCTGTATCTCATAGCTCATAAGGCTATCACGGCTGATTTTGATTCCGTACTTATCAAGCAGCGCGGCGCTTAATTCGGCACAGGATAGCCCTTTTTCGTTTCTTAATCCCTTTAGCCGTTTAGCCATGAGAAAGGATTGCTCTTGCTTTGTCATAGTGTAACCCCCTGTTATTATCGGTTGCTTATTATAATCAACTATTTTCTGGTTTACGATGATTTTATTTTACTTCCCTCTACTGGACAGCCCAAGCAAAGACCTGTATAATTAAATCATCATCATTAATGATGATAGCAGATTTTATTCTTTCTGTCAAGGGAGGGTTTAACAAAATGGCAGAGAATCTTATCATCCGAAACGCCGCCAAAAAAGCCGGTGTTCCATTGTGGAGAGTAGCAGCCGCAATCAATATCAGCGAACCCACACTTATTAGATGGTTGCGCTTTCCCCTGCCCGTAGAAAAGGAACAGCAGATTTTGACGGCCATTGCGGAGCTTGAAAGGGGGAGCGCGGCACATGGCAAAGAGAGTATTTGACCGTGAAGCGCCTTATCAAAGTATCGCTAACGCCGCACGTCTAACCGGGCTTTCATCCGGCTATCTCCGCGCTGGATGCCGAGATGGTAAAATCGCTTGCTTGCGCGTAGGCAAAGAGTACAGAATTTGCATGAGCCTGCTTTTGCGGCAACTGGAGGCCGAGAGCGCGGCCAGCGTGGGGGCGCGTTCCTTATGACACGGCCAAACGGTTTTATTTTGCTCAATAAGACCGGCGAACAATTCCGCCTGCTTTCAAATGAGGATGCCGGTTTGCTCATTAAAGCCTTATTTGATTATGCAGAGAGCGGCGCGATACCTGATCTACCGCCTGCCCCGAAAATGGCTTTCAGCTTTATTCGGGCTTACATGGACGAAAACGCAGAAAAGTACGCTCAAACGGTTGAAAAACGCCGCATAGCCGGTAAGATGGGCGCAGCCGTCACAAACGGCAAACGGGCGGCAAATTCGGCAAGTGCTGAAAATGCCGCAGCAAAACCGCCTAAATCAAATAAAAGTGTAAAGTTAAATGAAAATGAAAAGTCAAATATAAAGAGAGAGGATAGCACGGACAAGCCGCGCCGCCCGCGATTTATTGCCCCGGAAGAATCGGACGTATTAGCTTATTTTGCAGAACAAGGCAGCACAAATAGCGAAGCAGCGTCATTTTATGACTATTACACAGCAAACGGCTGGACACAAGGCCAAGGCCGGGGAAGGCCTATTAAGGATTGGCAGGCGGCAGCGCGTTCATGGATTCGCCGCGCGGGGCAATACACACAGCGGCCAAGCGCGAACAGCGAAGCAAGCCCGCTTGAAATTTACCGCAACTTATGATGAAAGGGGCGAAAACACTTGACGAGAGACGAAACAAAGGCCATTTTGAGCGTTATTGCCGCAAACTTTCCGGCTTTTTACAAAGGCCGCAGCACCGATACTATGAAACTACAGCTTGATAGTTGGGCGGCTCTGTTTAGCAATGAGCCATACAGCGAGGTACAAAGCGCTTTAGCAGAGAGCCTAAAGGTTTGCACTTACCCGCCGAGCGCCGGAGATATTTTCAAGCAGCTAAGGGCAAGGCGGGCCGAAGCCCTGCCGTCAGAGGCAAAGCAATGGGATGCCGCACGAAAAGCCGCCCGCGAAATATCTAAAAATCTCTATTACGCGCAGACAGGTGGTTTTTGTGGGCCGTCTGGCCGTCTTACACCGCGGGATTTATACGCACGAAATCAAGATATTTTTGCGGCCCTACCCCCGGCGGTGCAGAGTTGGGCAGGCTCACCGCTTGACCTTTCGGAACTTTTTGACCGCGAGGATTCAGAGCTAAATACCTTTGTGCGGCCAGCGTTCCGCAAGGCCATAGAAACGCAGCAGGCGCAGGCGGTTGCACAGATCGAGCGCATACCAGCAGCAGAGCGGCCCGCTATGGCCCTTTTGGGATATTGATTTATAGGGCATTTTCGGGCAAATTCGGACAGCAAAGGGGGTGTATCAAATGACACAAAAGCAAAAGGCGGTTTTACAATGCCTTTTAGCCAGCAACACGCGGGCAGAGGCCGCAGAGCGGGCAGGCGTTGACCCAAAAACGATTTATCGCTATTTTCAAGATGAAGAATTTATAACCGAATATAAGCGCCGTCTGGATGAGCTTATTTCGGATGCCGTCCGGCAAGGGCAGCAGAGTATTAGCCCCGCGCTAACCATTCTGCGCGAACTGGCCACAGATGAAGAACAGCCCGGACACATCCGCGTTGCCGCTTGCAAGGCAATTTTGGAACACGCCGAGCGCCTGACAGAGCTTTATAATCTTTCGGGCCGTGTTTTGGAACTGGAAACGAAATGGAGGGAAAGCAATGAAGGGGCTTTATAACCGTCTGGCAGCATTAGAGCGCAAGGTTGATAAATTGCACCAACGTCTACCCGCCAAAATTACCGTAACCCTAAAAGACGGGCGGCAAATCGTCACTGACCCTGTAGGAGCTATAGAACTATGGCAGGGCGGCGAAGTTGCGCAGGTGGACACAGAAAGAGACGATTATGCAGAGCTTTGCGGAGTATTGACCGCATTGACATAGGCCCGGAGGTGAACAGCCTATGAGAAACCTATTGAGCCGTCTGGCAGCATTAGAGCGCCGCCTGGACCATAGCACCGGCCCAACGATGCGCGTATATTTTGCAGATGGCAGCAACCGAACCGTCAGCGTCGGGGACGCGATAGATCTATTCAAAACCGGCGAGGCCGTAAAGGCAGAGAGCGCAGGCGGGCGAAATGGGATGCTTGCCGACTTGCTGACAAACCTTGCCGAAACACAGTAACGAAAGGGGTATAAAATTATGAACAAATGCCATTTTGACCGTTTGGCGAAAATTTCCGCCGATTATGTGAACAGCATTAACAGCATGATTCCGGCATACCAGCAGGGTGAAGCGGGCGACACCGTGTATAATGCCGAAGTCCAGCAGCAGCGCAGAGCGACCCGCACCGCCGAGGCCGCGCAGAATATCACAAAAGAGGCGGAAAACATGAAGAAAGCGGCCAGCGCCGAAATTGAGGCAATGAAAGCAGCTTTCCGAAAGTACATGACAAATACCAGCAACCCCGCCGCCCTGCAATCTTTGACTGCTCTAATTGCCGGGGGTGCAGAGCTTACCAGCGCAGAGATTGAAGCCTTTGCAGCCGAAGCCGATTTTGCCATTTTGCGCCTGCTGGAGCCGCGTAGCCGAGGCCGTGTAACCGCGCCGAAATATGAGGCTTTCGAGCGCGATATGGGCGATATTATGACCTTTTTTAATCAGCTGTGCGCATATAGCGGCCCTGCCTCTGAACTTGCCGCCTGTATTGAAGCGCGGCCTTGGGGCCAGTCTGCCCGCGTCAATGGCGCTATTCTCAAAGGTACAATTCCCAACTTTCCCGGCAAACTTGACACCATTGCCGAGCGTTGGGCCGTAGTAAAGGAGGATTAAAAATGTATCGAAATAGCGAACGATTTTTTGACCGTGTAAAAGCATACCAGCAGGGCCGTGCCGAGGTTTTGAGGGAGTATGAACAGGCCGTAGCAGCCGCAAAGCCTTTTGAGGGCAGCGCATACCACGCACAAGCCCTGAAAGAAGCCCAGGCAAAGCGGGATGCCGATTTACAGGCCGAGCGCCGCTCCACCGTCGCCGCCATGCAGCATATTTTTGCCGATATGCGAACCGCCGTAAAAAACCGCCCGTTTGTAGCGCCCACCGCCGAGGCCGTGAACGTGCTGACGGTTTTGAGGATGATGCCGAACCCTGACCGCGCTACCTACACGGCGGCAGAGGCATTTTTGCAGGATTCGCCTTTTGCGCTGGCCGCGCTGGATCAGATGGCCGCAGAGCACAATATTCATCTTGCAGGGCCACGCCAGCCGAGTGTGGAGAGCGTTTTAACCACCGTTGACACGATGGAGAGGGCTTTTTACAATGCGCTGAATGATACCAGCAGCAGCCTACACGATTACTGCCCGGAGGATGCGGCGCACTGTATTTCCAGATTCGCCGCGATTCCATATACCGGCAGCACGTCCAGCACGGCCCACCCGGACACGGCAAGGATTGAGGCCCTTTGCGCAGAAATCAACGGCCCGGAGGTTGACGCATGACACCTGAAGAAAAAGCAAAGCGCAAGGCCCGCATGGATGAACGCAAGAGAGCCATAACGGAAAAGATAGAAAAGGAACACAAAGACGTTGCCTTGATTATGGACGCGATGCGCGGGATATTATCAAACCCGGCAGCAGCACCCGAAACAGCCCTTGCCGCCGCTATCGTGCTGAATGAGAGCTTGCAATACCACAACGTCATACCAGATAAAAGCAGCGTCGAAGATTTTATCAAGGCTTTTCGTGAAAAACTGAACACTTAATAACAAGCCCCGCCGAGCATAACAGCAAGGCGGGGTTTTCTCATGCTCATAGCCCTAAAATAAGGCCCTGTGCGCAATTCTGCCGCCTTGGGTGTGTACGGTTTTACCCCGGCGGGCATAGGCGCTTTTAGGGCCGTTTCTGGCCGTCTGTGGGGAAGTATCAGAATGTTACCCCCTCATGGATAGACCGGCAAACCGATGCGGAAAATGCGGCGCAGCAGGCCGAGCAAACCGGGGCGAAATGCTCAAATTTTGGGCCATCTCAATCCTTTGCTCAATCCTTTTTGATTTTTGGTCTTTTCAGACCGGCCCACAAAAAAGCGAAATCCCCCGAATACTTAACGAAGTATCGAGGGAATTTCTATGGAGCTGTTAGGCAGATTCGAACTGCCGACCTCATCCTTACCAAGGATGCGCTCTACCGACTGAGCTATAACAGCATATGGCGACCCGGATCGGGCTCGAACCGACGACCTCTAGCGTGACAGGCTAGCGTTCTAACCAACTGAACTACCGGGCCACAGGCGCCGCGCCGCGTTGGGCCGTGGGCTGCAACGTCGTTTATTATAATGCAGAGGCCGGGTCTCTGTCAAGAGGTTTGGGCCGGTTTTTGCAAGGTTTTTGCAGAGTTTTTTGCAAAATCCGCCGCCGAGCCTGCCGCCTTTTTTGCCGTGCCGACCGCACCGGGACCGCCAGGCATCCCCTGCCCCGCGGCCGCGGCGCTAATCTGTTTCGTCCCCGTACAACCGCTGGTACCAATGGTAGCTGGCGGTGATTTTTTTGACGTACAGGCCCATCTGCTCGTAGGGGAAGCCGGTCAGCGTCTGGCCGTCGTCGGTAAAGCGGTCGTCTGCCAGCAGGTCGTCGACCGTTCCCCAGCCGCTGTGGTAGCCGGCCGCCGCGGTGGCCAGATCGTTCTGGTAGCGGGCCAGACAGTATTTGACGAAGTAACTGCCAAAGCGGACGCTGAGCTCGGGGTCAAAGGCGTCGTCAAAGGTCAGCGGCTCGTCGGGGGCAATGTTGCCCTTGATCCAGTCAAAGGTGGGCTCGGTGATCTGCATCAGGCCCCGCGCCCCCACGTCGGATTCGGCATCGGGGTCAAAATTGCTCTCGGTGCGGATAAAGGCGTAGAGAATGAGCGGGTCCATCTCGTATTTGTCGGCGTAATACTGCACATATTCCTCGTACCTGCGCGGGTATTGCAGGTACAGCAGACGCTCGCCGACAAGGGTGAAGAGCAGCGTCCCCGCCGCCAGCAGGCAGAGCAGCACCGCCGACAGCAGCATGGAGGGGCGTATTTGGGTTTTGCGGGGGCGTACAGGCGGCGCGGGCCGCATCGGTTTTGTGTTCACGGGTCCTCCCTGTCAGGGTGTGGGGGTCGGATGTTTGTCAGGACAGGCAGCCTCGGCGGCGGTCAGCCGGGCCAGCAGCGCGTCAGTCTGGCGGTAGAGGTCGGCCAGCGTGCCGCTGTTCTCCAGCACATAGTCGGCGGCAGCGCGCAGCGTGCTTTCCGGCGGCTGGGCGGCCAGGCGCCGGCGGGCCTGCTCCTCGGTCAGACCGTCGCGGGCCATGATGCGGGCCACGCTTGCCGCCGGCGGCGCCGTGATGAGCACCAGGGTATCGCAGTGCGGCTCAAAGATCGTGCCCACGATGGCCGCGCCGTCAAGAAAGAAAAACGTATGCCCGGCGCTTTGTGCCGCCGCGGCGGCGGCCAGCACGCGGGCCAGGATGGCCGGATGGGTGATGGCATCCAGTGTCTGCACACCGGCCGGCGTCGCAAAGGCACGGTCGGCCAGGCGCTGGCGGTGCAGCGTGCCGTCGCCCTTTAGGATATCATATCCGAAGGCATTTTGCAGGCGGGCCGCAAGGTCCGGCCATTCCGGCGCGGTAGGGTCCAGCACCTGCCGCGCCGTTTCGTCGGCCTCCAGGCAGGCGCAGCCCTTTTGGGCCAGATACGCGGTCACGACGGATTTGCCGCAGCCCGAGCGCCCCGTGATGCCGATGATGCGTATCGTTTTGTTCACAGTTCCACCACCCGGAAGGCCGCCGCGCGCAGCAGGCGGTTGTAGACGGCAAGCCCCACGCCCCTTGCCGCCGGGCAGCGCACGAGCGCGGCACGGGCGCCGCGGGCGTCCAGCTCGCGCAGGGCGCTGAACAGCCGGCGCGCCTGTTCGGCGGGGTCGTTCTCGGCGCCGTACTCGAGCGCCGGCACCGGCAGGCCCTGCCCCTCGCCGGTAAAGCAGAGCGCCCACAGGCCGCCCGCATCCTGTTCCGCCTGCGCGGCCAGACAGGCCTTGAACGCCGCCAGGTCGCCTTTGACCAGCGTCAGCTCGGCCTTGGGCGCGTAGTGCTTGTACTTCATGCCCGGGGAGCGCGCCGTCTGCCCGGGTTTGAGCTTATCGAGGATGGCACCGGAGAGGGGCACCTCCTCGCCCAAAACGCGCTCCATCTGCTCCTTGGTGACGGCGCCAGGGCGCAGCAGCAGCGGCCTCTCCCCCGCCAGGCTGACGACCGTGGACTCGACCCCCACCGTGCAGGGGCCGCCGTCCAAAATCAAGGGCAGACGGCCGTCCATATCGGCCAAAGTGTCGGCGGCGGTGGTGGGGCTGGGCCGGCCGGACAGGTTGGCCGAGGGCGCCGCAAAGGCTATGCCGCCGGCGGCGCGGATAACCGCCTGCACGACGGGATGGCTGGGCATACGCACGCCGACGGTGTCCAGCCCGGCGGTGGCGGCGTCACAGACGCCCGCCCCGCGCGGCAGCACCATGGTCAGCGGGCCGGGCCAGAAGGCCGCCGCCAGCTTTTGGGCGCGCTCCGGCACGGCGGCGACAAGGCCCGAAAGCTGGCCCATGTCGGCGATATGCACGATGAGGGGATTGTCCTGCGGGCGGCCCTTGGCGACGAAGATCCCGCGCACGGCGCCGGCGTTGGCGGCGTCGGCAGCGATGCCGTAGACCGTCTCGGTGGGCAGGGCGAAGGGTACGCCCTGCCGCAGGTATTGGGCTGCCAGCGCGATGCCGGCGGCATCGGCGGGCAGGACCTGGGTCTTATACTCGGTGGGCACAGAGGCATGTCTCCTTTTTGGGGTTGGTGCGGCAGCGCTGTGTAAGCCTGCCGCGGCACTTTTTACAGTCCGTCCTCGTCCGGCGGCTGGCCGTCGTGGGCGGGCCACCGGCAATCGGTCAGGTCCATGTGGGTGAACACCGCCTGGAAAGAGGAATCCTCCGGGCTGCAGGCGTAGACGCCGAAGGCGACCTCGCCGGCGCCCTCCCACAGATGGCAGACACGCATCTGGGAAAACGTGCGCCCGTCCGGTGAGCATTCAAGGCGGAAATCGTCCTCCCGGCGGCTGAGGCGGTACCACATGGTCTTGACGTCGGCCGGGATGACGGTGGTCGCCCAGTCGGAATAGCCGCGGTTGGTGACGACGCTGCCCAGGTGCTGGCAGGCCGCGTTCTCATACTCGACCGAGGCCTTGAGCCAGTTCTCGCTGTCAAGATAGAGCACGACGCCGCACTGGTCAAAGCGGTGCTGCGCGCCGGCAAATTCGGTTTTTACCACAAAGGAAAAATACTTTTCCTGCGTGCGCATCTGCAGCACTGGGGCGTTGTCGTTGCGGAAATGGTAGTAGGTGCGCTGCCACAGGTCGGTGTGGGGCGCCGTCACGATCTCGATGCGGTCAGCGCCGACGGTGTACGCCCGCGGCTGCCGCGTCCATTCGAGCTTGGCGGTGTCAAACATAGGGTCTCCTCCTTGGCGTATCGTCAGGGTGTCTCGCTTTCCTGCGCGCGGAGCTTTTCCTCGCGGTCGGCGAGGGTCAGCGGCTCGACGAGGCGGTCCAGATCGCCGTCCAGCACGCCCTGCAGGTCATGCAGGGTCAGGCCGATGCGGTGGTCGGTCACGCGGTCCTGCGGGAAGTTGTAGGTGCGTATCTTCTCGCTGCGGTCGCCGCTGCCCACCTGGCTTTGGCGGCGGGCGTTGTAGGCGGCGTCATAGGCGGCCTGCTTTTGCTGCAAAAGGCGGCTGGCCAGCACCTGCAAAGCACGGTTCTTGTTTTCGAGCTGGCTGCGCTGGTCCTGGCACTCCACCACCATGCCGGTGGGCAGGTGGGTGACGCGGATGGCACTGGACGTTTTGTTGATATGCTGCCCGCCGGCGCCCGAGGAGCGAAAGGTATCGATGCGCAGATCCCTGGGGTCGATGTCGATCTCCTGCGTTTCGACCTCAGGCATCACGGCCACGGTGGCGGTCGAGGTGTGGATGCGCCCTTGCGTCTCGGTCTCGGGCACGCGCTGCACGCGGTGCACGCCGCTTTCAAACTTTAAGCGGCTGTACACCCCCTGCCCTTCCACGCTGACCACCAGCTCCTTAATGCCGCCAAGCTCGGTCTCGTTGGCGGTCACGGTCTCGCACCGCCAGCCCCGGCGCGCCGCGTACATACTGTACATACGCCACAGGCTGTGGGCGAACAGGGCCGCCTCCTCGCCGCCGGCGCCGGCGCGTATCTCCAGCACCACGCTCTTGTCGTCGTTCTCGTCCTTCGGGAGCAGCAGCAGGCGAAGATTTTCTTCTTCCATTTCCAATTTTTTCCAGTTTTCGCGCAATTCCTGCTGTAGCATGGTGTTAAAGGCTTCGTCGTCGGAGGTTTTGAGCATCTCCTCGCCGGCAGCGATGTCGGCCTTTAAGGCGTTGTAGCCGCGCCAGGCCGTTATGAGTGGCTCCAGCCGCGCGTATTCCCTGGTCAGCCGGCCGTAGGCGGCGGGGTCCGCGGCGGCGTCGGGGGCGGCCATGCGGTGGGCCAGCTCCTCAAACCGGCGCTCGACCTCATGCAGGCGTTCAAACATGGCCCCCGTCCCCCTTTGCGCGCGGCGCATCCGGTGCGGCGTCCGGCCGCACGAGCTTGCGGATGTTCTTCTCGATGCGCACGCGCGGCAGCATGATCTCGTGCCCGCAGGTGCGGCAGCGGATCTTGAAATCCATGCCCACGCGCAGCACGTCGAATTCTCTGCCGCCGCAGGGGTGGGGCTTTTTGACCGTGATCACATCGCCCACGCGCACATCCATGCCCGGCACCGCCTTTCCCTTGAAATGTTGTCTCTATTGTACCACGCGCGCAGGATTTTGCAAATATCCCGGCCGCCCCGCACATAAAATCAACTACCGCCACCGCGCGGAAACCGAAAGAAAAGAGGACCTGCAAATGCCAACCATGTCAGCCGCGCCCGCCGCGCCCAAAACCGCCGCCCTCGCCTACCGCGCCGAGGGCCTTTGCCGCAGCGCCAACCATCTGCGCCGCGAGGAGCTGGACCGCTGCATCGCCAGCGGCGAGATCTTACAGAGCACCGCCCTCGCCTTTGACACCGCCCGCCGCCTGCGCTTTACGCTGTGCGGCACCCGCGCCTATATGCCCTATGAGGAATGCGTCGAGACCGCCCCCGGCGAGGCCATCAAGGACATCGCCGTGCTCACCCGCGTGGGGCGGCCCACCTGCTTTGTCATCACCGGCCTGACGCGGGACGAGACCGGCGCCGAGGCGTACCTGCTCTCGCGCGCGGCGGCGCAGCGGGCCTGCCGCGTACACTACCTGGAGCCACTCGAATACGGTACCGTCATCCCCTGCACCGTGACCCACATCGAGAACTTCGGCGCCTTTTGTGACGTGGGGTGCGGCATCTCGGCGCTGCTGCCCATCGACTGTTTGTCGGTGTCGCGCATCGCCTCGCCCGCCGACCGGGTATCGGTGGGCCAGCAGCTGCTGTGCGCGGTCAAAAGCCGCGACGCCCAGGGCCGCATCGTGCTGACGCTGCGCGAGCTGCTGGGCACCTGGAGCGAGAACGCCGCCTGCTTTGCCGCCGGCGAGACGGTTGTGGGCATCGTGCGCAGCGTCGAGGAATACGGCGTATTCATCGAGATAGCGCCCAATCTGGCGGGCCTTGCCGAGGCCGACCCGAGCCTGCGCCCGGGGCAGGCCGTGAGCGTGTACATCAAGAACATCCTGCCCGACAAGATGAAAATAAAGCTTGTGGTGGTCAACAAGAATCTCGGCCAGCCGCTGCGCTTTGAGCCGCGCTATTTTGTGACCAAGGGCCGGCTGCGGCGCTGGACCTACTCGACCCCGCAGAGCCGCAAACAAATCGAAACGGTGTTTTAAAGGCGTTGAACCGGGCGCCGAACGGTGGTATAATGGTTTTATACAGGAGGTACCGCCGATGCCGAACGCTTTTACCGCCGGGGTCAGGATGGGGGGGCTGAACGACAGCACCCAGATCCGCATTTTGCTGTGCTGCCTTGTCAAAAGTGCGGGGCCGCTGGACCGCAAAACGCTGGAGGGCGCCCTTTTGCAGGAGGAGCTCGTCAACTGGTTCGAGCTCGGCGACGCCCTGGCCGAGGTGGAAAAAAACGGCCTGGTCACGGCCGGGCCGGAGGGCTACACCGTGACCGAAAAGGGCGCCACGGTGGCCGACGAGCTGGGCCCCGACGTGCCCCGCAGTGTGCGCGAGAGTGCCACGCGCGCCGTGCTGCGCATCCAGCGCTGGAAAGTCAAGCAGGCCTCCAACCGGGCGGCGGTGGAGCAGGGGCCGGACGGCTGGCAGGTGGTGTGCGCCATCGGCGACGCCGGCGGCGAGATGCTGCACCTGCGCCTGACCGTACCGGACGCCGCCACCGCCGAGCTGGTCAAAAACCGCTTCATCGCCCGCGGCGGCGAGGTATACGCCACGCTGCTGGACGCCCTGACCCGCCCCGGCGATGCGGACGACGAACCGCCCGAGGGCGCGACGGTACAGTAAATCGGTATACACAAACATTCCGCCGCCCCGCGCATATGCGCGGGGCGGCGGATATCTTTTTGCAAACCAAGCGCTGGCCCGGCTTTATTCTTCCGCTTTCTCTTTCAGGCGGCGCAGACGGGCGAGCTGCGCCTTTTTCTGCTTGTGCCAGCGGGCCAGGCCCTCCTCCCCCGCGCGCTCGGTGCCCCGGGCAAAGGCCCAGTGCAGCCCGTCCCGCCGGGCCAGCTTGAAGCGCAGGAGCCACGGCCCGTGGGCCGCGTCCGCACTGCACTGCGCCAGCGTATAGTACCCGGTGTTGCCGCGCTTGAGCCAGACGCCGTCGGCGTCCAGCGTAAGCGGCGCGCCGCAGTCGGGGCAGGCGGCAGTGTACAGCGCCGGGTCGGTCTTGTAGTCGTCATGGTCAAGGCGGCCAAACCACACTTTGGTATCGTACAGGGGCCCCTCCAGCCCGGCACAAAGCGCCTCCAGCAGCTGTGCCTTCTCGTCCGGCCAGGCGGCCAGCCCCTCGGCCAGCGGCAGGCGCGCGCAGACCTTGGCCGTGTACAGTGCGTCGTCCAGCGCGTTGTGGAAGGCGCGGTCCGCCTCGACCGGGATGCCCAGACGCTCGACCACACTCTCCAGCGTCAGGCCCTCGCCCTCCTTGCGGGGATAGGTCTGCAAGAACAGGCGCTGCAGGTCATACCAGCGGCCGGGCGCGTTCTCGTCCAGCCCGCACAGGTAGAGGTTCTGCTTGAGCACCGGCATATCGTCCATGCCCCACTCGGCAAAGGCGGCATCCGGGCCGGCCCAGTCCATAAAGCGGCGCAGCCCCTCCTTGATGGGCACGCCGGCCTCCAGGTCCCCCTGCGACAGCCCCGTCACCTTGGCGATGTGGTGCTGCAGCTTGCGGAAGATGCGCGGCTTGAGCTGCAAAAAGAAAGTATCCTGCACCTCGGCGCGCTCGTTGATCTTGACGGCGCCGATCTGGATGATCTCGCCGCGCAGGGTCAGCTCCGCCCCGTGGTAGCGGAAGCTCCACGGCTTGTAGCCGATGTTCCATTCCAGGTCAAATACGATCAGTTCCAAAGCGGCGCCCCCCTGTTGTGTACTGCCCCTATTGTAGCGCAAACCAGCCCGCTTTGCAACCGTTCCGGGCCGTGCGGCGGCCGGGCGGTTGACAGCGGCGCGCCGGCGGTGTATCATGCTTTTAATAGGGGGGACGCAGCCTTGACCTTCTTGGACTTGTTTTTTATCGGCGTCGGGCTTTCGATGGACGCCTTTGCCGTCAGCATCTGCAAGGGGCTGAGCGTGCGGCAGGCGCACATCCGGCACCTGCTGCTGTGCGGGGCGTGGTTCGGCGCGTTTCAGGCGCTGATGCCGGCGCTGGGGTATTTCCTCGGCAGCCGCTTCAGCGAGCTGTTGACCCGCGTCGGCGGGTGGGTGGCCTTCGGGCTGCTGGCGCTCATCGGGGCCAATATGCTGCGCGAGAGCTTTGGCGACGCCGACGCCGTCGACGACGATTTTTCCGCCGGGGCGATGCTGCCGCTGGCCGTGGCCACCAGCATCGACGCGCTGGCCGTGGGCGTGAGCTTTGCCGCCGTGCAGGTGGCGCTGCTGCCGGCGGTGACGCTGATCGGCTGCACCACCTTTGTGCTCTCGGCCGCCGGGGTGCGGGTGGGGGCGGCCTTCGGTGCCCGCTGGCGCGCCGCCGCCGAGCGTGTGGGCGGCGCCGTGCTGATTTTGATTGGGGTCAAAATTTTACTGCAGGGGTTGGGCGTTTTGTAAGACGGATACGCAAATGCCCGGCGCCCGCCGAATGGCGGGCGCCGGACCCCTTTGTTGGCTTGTCGATGCCGTGCTTACGCCTTCCTGGCAGGCTTTTTGGCGGCCGCCTTGGCGGCGGTGGCCTTGGCGCTCTTCACGGCCTTATCGGCGACAGCCTTGGTGGTCTTGGCCGCGCTCCTGGTCGCCTTGGCGGTCTTTTCGGCCGCAGCCTTGGCCGTCTTGACAGTGCTCTTGGCCGTCTTGACAGTGCTCTTGGCCGTCTTGGCGGTCTTCTCGGCGGCCGCCTTGGTGGTCTTCACGGTCTTTTCGGCCGCCGTTTTGGCCGCCTTGCCGGCGGTCCTGGTGGTCCTCTTCACGGTCCTGGCAGCCTTTTCAGCCTTCTCGACCGTCTTTTCGGCTGCCTTTTCGGCGGCGGCAGGCAGGTCCTTGGCGGCGGCTTTGGCGGCTGCTTTGGCCTTGGCGGCGGTGGCCTTGACACGCGGCCGCGGCTTGCGGGTGACGGCGTCGATGGTCCAGAACTGGTTATCGCCGTTCACATCGCTCCAGATCTGCAGCCCGGCACCGTTCTCGGTGTTCATGTCAACGACGTCCAGGCACTTGCCGCTGCGGTTGCTCTTGACCTTGACACGGCCGTCGTTGGTGGGCTCGATGACCCACAGCTGGCTGCTGGCGTTGGCGTCCTCCCACTGGTGCAGGCGGGTACCGTCGGTCACACCGCCGCAGTCGAGGTCCAAGTATTTGCCGGTGAAGCGGTTTTTGACGCGGTAGACGCTCTCGCCCGCGGGCACAAAGCTCCACTGCTGCCACTCGGCGTCGACATTGTCCCACAGCTGCACGCGGGCGCCGTTGTCAAGGTTGTAGTCGGCGACCTCGACCACACGGCCGTTGGCGGCGGTGATGGTGTAGAATTTATCCTCGGTGATAAGGGTCTGGGCCACTTTCTTTCTGGCTGGCATATTTCGTTCCTCCTAAACCTGTTTCTTGTCGAATCTGCACAATTTTTGCCACGCTTTTTCGTGACATTGACAGTATAGCGCGTTTGCCGTGTTTCGTCAAGGCGCGCAAAGGTTACAGTTGTGTTAAAGCGCGCTTGACCGGCCGCGGCCGGCGGTGGTATACTGGCGTCAGAACGGCTGTGCGGGAGGTGCGCGATGCGGGAAAAATTCCATGATGCTCTGCGCTACTGGGGCATTTTGATGGCGCTGTATTACGGGCTGCTGTTCCTGGCCGTGATGCTGGTCCCGGCCGAGGGCGCGGCCATCGCCATGATGGTGCTGCTGCTCTTCGTGCAGCCCATCGGCACGGTGGCGTGCGCGGTGCTGCACGGCCTGCGCTGCGGGTTTTGGGCTGTGTTTTTCCTCGGCGCGATGTTTTTGATGATGCCGGCGCTGTTCATGTTCTACGGCATCCGGGCGCTGGCCTTTGTGTTTTTCTACGGCGCGCTGGCCGTGACCGGCGATTTCATCGGCGACTTCGTCCGCCGCAAGCGGATGGGTGAATGACTTTTACACAACCGGCGGGGCCGCTGCCTTTGGCAGCGGCCCCGCCAGTTGTGTGCGTCATGAATTTTCCGCAAAATTGCCGGTGTAGAGGCTGTAGTACTTGCCCTTCTGGGCGATGAGCTCGTCGTGGGTGCCGCGCTCGATGATGCGGCCCTGCTCGAGCAC
>CANRLV010000027.1 GCA_947631565.1 uncultured Gemmiger sp.
GGCCCGAAAAACCTCCCCGCCGCAGCGGGCGCACTTACCGCCGCCGGCTTCAGCCGGTGGTGAGTAAGTGCGCCCTTGTTGGGGGGGTTCTTAATTTATGTTTTGAAACCTTGATAGTCAAAAAATGTGCGCAATAAACTGCCCACTCATGTCCGTCAGGGCCGATAGATTTATAATAGGCTCCCTATACAGGGGGGCGAAAATGCAGGGGCACGAGGGCTTATTTGACGACTTTTTTGAGTGGCACCGTGACCGCGGCCGACACAAAGCAGCCGACGGCCCATTCCACCGCCGCCTGCACGCTGACCATGGATACGACGAAAGCGAAGGCGTTGGTCACGCCCTTGGAAGCGACGAGCGACTGTACATAGTCACAGCCATAGAACAGCGCCACCATCGCGCCCATGTAGAACACGGTGTTTAAAAACGGCGCCGCGAAGCCGCCGACGGCGGCGGCGGTCTTCTCGTGCCCGGGCAGCGCGCGCAGCACGGCGCGGTAGATGAGCGCCGCGCACACGCCCATGAGCACGCGGGCGCCGACGGCCATCAAAAAGTAGCGCAGCGGGCTGACGGCGAAGAGCGCCGCGCCCATGGCGCTTTTGCCCTGCAGCGCGTCCAGAAAGCTGAAAAAGCCGAAGACGAAGCCCAGCCACGCCCCGGCGGCGGGGCCGAGCAGCATCGCCCCGATGGCGACCGGGATGGAAAGCAGGCTGGCGTTGATGGGCCCCAGCGGCACAAGGCCCAGCGGGGTGAAGGTCATGACCAGCTGCACGGCGGTGAGCAGCGCGAGCTGGGTCAAGCGGCGGATGGCCGGCTGACGGGTGGTTTGCATATTCAGTTCCTCCTGCTGCCGTCTCCCCCTTATGTGGAGTACAGCGCATAGTCGGCGGCAAAGCCGCCGCCGAGGGTATTATAGCGCAAACTGACGGCAAGGGCAAGAGGGTCAGGCCGGGAAAGAGATATCCCACAGGGTCAGCTTGCCTTTTTCCGCCCGGCGGCGAATGTCCACGACCGCATCGTATATCCAGCCGTGCGGAAATGGCTCATACAAAACAATGTGCCCGACCTGCGGCAGAACAGTGCGCACCGCCTTGGCGCGGTTGTGCGGCCGCCCGCGCTGCGGGCGCATATCCGGGAACAGCTCGCCGTCAAAATACCGCGGCAGGGGCGTGTCCCAGCAGGCCGCCGGGTGCAGGCGGGTAATGACAAGGTCTTTATACCACAGCTTCAGGCGCACGACCGACTGCGCCGCCAACCAGTCAAAATCATCGTCGGGCCCGGCGATGAAATGCCGCAGGCCCTGCTCCTCCACCAAAATCCGTACGGTGCGATTGAGCCGCTCAACGGCGCCCGGCTCGCCGGTATAGCTGCCAAAAATCAGGCAGGTGTTTGGTTCCATATACGGTTTCCTCCTTTGTGCGATATATCCCATACAGTATAGCACAAAATCGGTGTTTAGTACAGCTACAGGAACTATTTGCCGCTGCTTTTTTCCTATACTTTGGGTACAAAGTATCGTGACAGGCGGTGGTTCTTATGCTTTTAAATCAAGCCGTAAGTCTACGCCTGACAGAACTGCTGCGCCAACACAAAATGACCCAATATCAACTTTATATCCGCAGCGGCGTTCCCAAATCCACCATCAGCAATATTATGAATTGTGCCTATGACTCCGTAAAACTGCGCGTTTTGCACGAGCTGTGCCAAGGCATCGGCATAACGTTGACGGAATTTTTCCAATCGCCGCTGTTCACGGAAAGCAATTTGGAACCATAAATGCATTGGAAAGCGACTTGCGGCGGGCCCTTTTTGCCCGCCGTGATTACTATTATAATAATAAAGGGGCGGTGACGTGATTCGGTACAGACCTCTTTGGAAAACGATGGCCGCCAAGGGCACGACCACCTACACCCTGCGCGTCAAATACAACATCAGTCACGCCACGGTGCAGCGCCTGCAGGCAGATATGCCGGCTTGACCGCCTGTGCGAGATACTGGATTGCCAATTACAGGACATTGCCGAATACGTTCCCGATAAATAAAGACCGTCACACCGAATGTGGCGGTCTTTTCCTTTTTACAGTCTTTACAGTCCATGCTTTCGGCGGCGCTGCTCGGCGGCGAGGTAGACCTCGTCATCGGCGCGGGCGCCCACGATGATCAGGGTCATCGTTGTTTCGGTGCGGATGAGCTGGTACACGACACGGATGCCGGAGGCCTTGAGCTTGATCTTGAGCAGGCCGGTCAAATCCGTCCCGCCTTTGTTGCCCAGCGGTTTGCCATACCCGCCCTCATTCATCGGCAGCGGGTTCTGCCGCACATTGTCGATGGCCTTGAGCACCTGCCGGCGCAGCGAGCCGTCCAGCGCCAGAATGTCTTTTTCCGCCTCCGGCAGGGCTTTTACCGTCCATTCAGGCAAGCTCCACATCCTCCATCGCGTCCAGGTCCTTTTGCGTCACGCCGGCTGCGCGCAGCAGGGCGGCCCAGTCCGCGCTTTTCTTTGCCGTACCGTTGGCCAGGCGCTCGACGGCCAGCTTGTAATCGCGCAGGTCCTCGAGCTCCTCGACCATCGCGGCGTATTCCTCCGGCGGGACCAGCACGCATTCCGGCGCGTTGCGGCGCAGCACCAGCTTGGGCTGCCCGGTCCTTTTGACGGCGGAAAAGATCTCGCCCGCCTTGCCCTGGTTGAACGCCGAGACCGAGACAAGGTTTTTCATCACTGCGGCCATTTGGTTCATCGTTTTGCCCTCCTTGTGCCAACATTGTACCATATACTTATGTTTATGTCAATGTTGCTATAGATATTTATACCAATATCCGCCTGTGCAGATTTTGCGTGCAATCCCGGGCGCGGTGTGGTACAATGGCAGCAGAGATCTTTTGCCGGGAAAGGAAAAACCTATGGACTACTTGAAACAGCTGTTCGCCGGGGTGCTCATCGGCGTCGGGGGCATGGTGTACCTGAACACCATGCCGGAGATCTGGGCCCCGTTCTGTTTTTCCATCGGGCTCATCGGGGTGGTCATCCTGGGCGCGCAGCTCTACACCGGGCGCATCGGGTATTTCCCGCTGCAGCGGCAGGGGCTGGGCGCGGCGGTTTTGCGCTACGCCGTGATGCTGGCGCTCAACTTTGCCGGCTCGGCGCTGGCCGGGCTGGCTGCACGGTACTTTTATACCGCCGACGCTTCGGCGCTGGCCTTGGGCAAGGCCGGGCAGCCGCCCCTCAAGGCGCTGCTGCTGGCCGTGGGCTGCGGCATGATGATGTACCTGGCCGTTGAGGGCTACAAGCGCACCAAAAACGTCGTGCTCATCATCTTCCCGGTGGCGGTGTTCATTTTGTGCAAGTTCGACCACTGCATCGCGGACCTGTTCTACTTCGTGTATACGGGCATCCTGCCGCCCGTCTACTACCTGCCGACGGTGATTTTGGGCAACAGCCTGGGCGCGCTGGCCCTGCGGCTGGTGTTTGAGGAGAAAGCGGGGGCAAAATCATGAAAAAACTGCTTTGCTGTGTGCTGGCGGCGCTGCTGCTGGCCGGCTGCGGGGGCGGGAGCGCCGCCGCCAAGCTGCCCGAGGACCCCACGGCGCTGGACATCATGCGCCTGCACAACACCGCCCTGCCCACCGAGCCGGACGACAACTGGCGCAGTTTCTATGAGATTTTCGTCTACAGCTTTTATGACAGCGACGGCGACGGCATCGGCGATTTGAACGGCGTGCGCGAAAAGCTGGACTACATCAACGACGGCGACCCCGCCACCGATACCGACCTGAGCGCGACCGGCATCTGGCTGATGCCCGTCAACCCCTCGACGACCTACCACAAGTATGACGTGACCGACTATACGGCCATCGACCCCGAGTACGGCACGATGGAGGACTTTGACGCGCTGCTGGCGGAATGCCACGCGCGCGGCATCCATGTCATTTTGGACCTCGTGCTCAACCACACCTCGTCACAGCATCCGTGGTTTAAAGCCGCCGCCGAGTACCTGCAAGGTCTGGCCCCGGGCGCCGAGCCCGACCCCGCCGCCTGCCCCTATGTGCAGTACTACCATTTCAGCCGCGAGCCGGGCGGCAGCCGCTACCGGCTGGGCGAGAGCGAGTGGTACTATGAGGCCCCGTTCTGGAGCGAGATGCCGGACCTGGATTTGGAAAACGAGGCCGTGCGGGCCGAGATCGACGACATCGTGCAGTTCTGGTTCGACAAGGGCGTGGACGGCTTCCGCCTGGACGCCGCCAAGGAGTATGTCTCCGGCGACGTGCAGACCAACGTCGAAATTTTGCGCTGGTTCAACGATCTGTGCAAGGCGAAAAAGCCCGACGCTTACCTGGTGGCCGAGGTGTGGGACACGATGCAGACCTACACGCAGTACTATGCCAGCGGCATCGACAGCGTGTTCAACTTTGCCTTTGCCGACCAGGGCGGCGTCATCGCCAACACGCTGAAAAAGATGTACGACGCCGACGCCGGCAACTATGCGAACAACATCCTGGCGTTCCAGGATGCCGTCGCGCCCTACGGCGGCACCGTCATCGACGCGCCGTTCTACACCAACCACGACCTGGGCCGCAGCGCCGGCTACTACGCGGGCGACTATGCGGTCAACCAGATCAAGATGGCGCAGGCGATGAACCTGCTGATGACCGGCAACAGCTTTTTGTATTACGGCGAGGAGCTGGGCATGAAGGGCGCCGGCAAGGATGAGAACAAGCGCGCGCCCATGTACTGGAGCGACGATGCCGCCGCAGGCATGTGCAGGGGCCCCGCCGATATGGAGCCGCCCAAAATGCTCTACGGCAGCTACGAGACACAGAAAGACGATGGCGATTCCATCTTCAACTTTGTGGTGCAGGCGATGCGCCTGCGCGGGGCGTTCGATGCCATCCGCCACGGCACGGTGGACAGCACCGTGGTCGGCGGCGATACCTGCGTGCTGCACAAGACCTGGAACGGGCAGGAGCTGCTGCTGGCCTTCAACCTGGGCGAGACGGCGCAGGACGTGCCCCTGCCCCAGGATACCGACCCCGCCGTTTGGACGCTGGCCGGCGTGCTGGTGACCACGCCCGAGGACGTGCTGTGGGCGGACGGCGCCCTGACCCTGCCGCCGTATTCCGTCGCCGTGCTGGCCCCGGCCGCCTGAGCTTTTTGCCGCAAACAATGTCCGCCGCCCTGCCTGTTGGCAGGGCGGCGGGCTTTGCTTTTGCGGGGGCAGGGCGCAGCCCTTAAAGCTCGGCGCCCAGGGTGGCGGCCATGACCGCCTTGATGGTGTGCATACGGTTCTCGGCCTCGGTGAAGACGAGGCTCTGCGGGCCGTTAAACACCTCGTCGGTGACCTCCATCGCGTCGCGGCCGAACTTTTCGCCCATCTGTTTGCCGATGGCCGTCTTGTGGTCATGGAAGGCGGGCAGGCAGTGCAGGAACACGGCCTGCGGGCCGGCGGCGGCCATGATGCCGGCGTTGACCTGGTAGGGCGCCAGCGCGGCGATGCGCTCGGCCCAGACCTGCTCCGGCTCGCCCATGCTGACCCAAACATCGGTGTAGACGGCGTCGGCGCCCTGTACGGCGGCGGTGTCCTCGCTTAAGGCAACGCTGCCGCCGCTTTCTGCGGCCAGCGCCCGGCAGGTCTTAACCAGCGCCGGGTCCGGCCAGTAGGCCTTGGGCGCGCAGGCCGTGAAGTGCAGGCCCAGCTTGGCGCAGCCGATCATCAGGCTGTTGCCCATGTTGTAGCGCGCGTCGCCCATATAGACGAATCTCAGCCCCGCAAGGCGCCCGAAATGCTCCTGCAGGGTCAACATATCGGCCAGGATCTGGGTGGGGTGGAACTCATTGGTCAGGCCGTTCCACACCGGCACGTCGGCGCCGTCGGCCAGCTCCTGCACGATGGTCTGCCCGAAGCCGCGGTACTCGATGCCGTCGAACATACCGGAAAGCACGCGGGCGGTGTCGGCGATGGATTCCTTTTTGCCGATCTGGCTGCCCGCGGGGTCCAGGTAGGTGGTGCCCATGCCCAGGTCGTGCGCCGCCACCTCGAACGAGCAGCGGGTGCGGGTGGAGGTCTTTTCAAAGATCAGGGCGACGTTGCGCCCGCGCAGCACATCGTGCGGGACGCGGGCCTTCTTTTTGGCCTTGAGGTCCGCCGCCAGCGCCAGCAGGGCCGTTATCTCAGTCGGGGCATAGTCCAGCAGGGTCAAAAAATCGCGCCCGGCAAGGTCTTTTATCACGGCTTGGGTCGGTGCATCCATAGGGGGCTCCTTTCCTGTTGTAAAGCGGAGCTATTGTAGCACAAAAGCGCCGGGATGACAAGGCCCCCGGCGGCAGCGTGGCCGCCGGGGGCAAAGCGCAGTATTTTTTTACAGGTGCGCCACCTGTTTGGCGGCGCGGCGGGCAAAGGTCATCGTGCGCCCGCAGGCCAGACCGGTGAACAGGTTCGGGTAGGTGTTGGCGAAGAAGCCGCCCGAGCAGTCGCCGGCCGCCCACAGCCCCTCGATGACCGAGCCGTCCTCGCGGATGACCTGCATATCGGTGTTGATGCGGCAGCCGTCGATGGTGGTCAGGTGCCAGGCGCCGGTGCGGATGCCGTAGAAGGGCGCGGTGTCGACCGGGGTCATACGGTGCTTCTCCTTGCCGTAGTCCTCGTCCACGCCCTTGGCGCACAGCTCGTTGTAGCGCTTGACGGTCGCGACCAGGTTCTCGGCCGGGATGTCCAGCTTTTGGGCCAGCTCCTCGAGCGTATCCGCGACCTGGAGGTAGCCCTCCTCAATGAGCTGCTCATTACGGCCCCACACAAAGCTGTACGGCATATTGGATTCGGCGCCGTTGGGGAACTTGAACAGGCGGCAGCAGCCGACCTCGTCGAACTGCTCGGCATATTTCTCGTTGTTGGCGTCAAAGATGTCGCAGTAGGTGTGGTCGGGCTGCATATACATGCTGTGCAGCATGAACTCATAGGGGCCGGATTCGTTGCAGAAGCGTTTGCCGTTGAGGTTGACCTTGAGGAACGGCTGCTCGCCGAACCAGAACCATTTGCCGTTGGTCCGGTAGCCGGCGGTCTCGGTGGGCAGGCAGCAGCAGCGGTTGAACATCATGCTGGTGTGGATGGGGTCCATGGCGGCGCCCGCCCACAGCATCGCCTTGATGCCGGAGCCGTCGCAGGTGGAGCCCAGGCTGTAGTTGATCTTCATGGCCAGCGTCTGCGGCTGCAGGGCCTTGAGCATCTCGGTGTTGGTGGCGTAGCCGCCGGCGCACATGATGACGCCCTTGGATGCGTTGACGCGCACATAGTGGCCGTCGGTGCTGTCCTGCGCGATGACGCCGGTCACCTTGCCGTTCCCGTCCTGCTCCAGCTTGACGAGCGCGGTATTCAGCTTCCACTGCACGCCCAAATCATCGCAGTGTGCCTGGAAGGTGGAGTTGAGGGTGACCTCCTCGCCCACACCCTCCTTTTTGTGCGGGCTGTGGCCGGTGGCGTAGGCCTTGTCGCGCCCGGGGTCATCCTCGTTGCCGATGCCGCCCTCCAGGCTCATGGTCCAGTTGCCGGTCGATTCCAGCAGGTCGGTCAGCCAGTCCACCAGCTCGCCGGACTCGTTCTCCCACACCTTGATGAGGTCGCTGTCGACATAGCCGGCGCCGTAGCGCACGATGTCCTGCAGGGCCTCCATCTTGTCGATCTTGAACTGGGGCCATTCGCCCCCGTACGCCTCTTTTTGCAGGCGGGAATCAATGGAGCCGATGTCCTCGCGGATGGTGGTGGGGGTCTCGTGCTTTTCCAGCACCAGCACCCTGGCGCCCTCCTCGGCGGCGGTCATAGCGGCGATCCAGCCGCCGGTGCCGCAGCCGACGACGAGGACCTCGGTGTCCAGCGTCTCGGTGATGTCGCCCTCGGCGATGTCGGGCGCGGTGCCCAGCCAGTCGCCGGCGGGGGCGTCGGCATCCGTGCCGCCCAGCACATATTCCTGGCCGGAGGCCTGGCTGATGCAGTCGGCGGCGGCCTTTTTGATGGCGTCACAGGTGACGGTGGCGCCGGAGACGGCGTCGACGTTGGCGCCCTGCGCGGCGAGGATGGCCTTTTCCATCTCGGGCGCGGCCTTGCCGCCGATGTCCGGCGTCTCGCCGGAGGCGTCGATCTTGACGTCGGTGATCATCGTCTCGTCAAAGGTCATGGTGACGGTGACGTCGCCGTTGATGCCGCGCGCGCTGGCACTGTAGGTGCCGGGGGTAAAGGTCAGGCCGGAGGCGGCGGCCCCGGCCAGCGCCTGCTGGTTGGCGGCGGCCGCCGCGGTGGCCTTGGCCTCCGGGCCATACACGGCGCGGTTGTGGGACACGCCGGCGCTGACGGCGCCCACGGTCAGGCCGGTGCCGGCGACGGCGACGAGGCCCTTCAAAAAGTCACGGCGGGAAATCTCGGGGGCAGACATAGCTTCTCTCATCCTCCTGCACGCGGGGCGGCCCGTGGCCGCGGCCCGCAGATTTGCCATTATTTTAACATAAAGGCCCTGCCCCCGCAAGGGGCGGTGCCTGCCGCGGCAAAATTTTCCGCGGCAGGCACCGCCGCGGCGGGCGCGCCCCCCTTTTCTTTGCCGGCGTTTTGGTGTATGCTGGTTTTAAGCGTTAAGGAAAGGGGGCGCGCGCCATGGCCCAAAAGGACCCGCGCAACACACGCGGGCGCATCGTCAGCGCCGCGTGGCAGCTGTTCTATGTGCAGGGGTACGAAAACACCACCGTCGAGGAAATCATTGAAGTGTCCCACACCTCCAAGGGGTCCTTCTACCATTACTTTGACGGCAAGGACGCCCTGCTGGCCACGCTGAGCGACCTGTTCGACGCCCAGTATGAGGCGCTGGAGCCCCGGCTGCCGGAGCTTGCCACCGCCATGGATCGGCTGCTGTTTTTGAACCGGGAGCTCTTCGGCTACATTGAAAACAACGTATCGATGGAGCTTTTAGCACGGCTGCTCTCGACCCAGCTCGTCACCAGCGGCGAGAAGCACCTGCTGGACCGGCGGCGCACCTACTACCGCCTGCTGCGCCGGCTGGTGGCCGAGGGGCAGTCCGCCGGCGAGCTGACCGCCGCCCGCAGTGCCGGCGAGCTGGTCAAGCTGTACGCGCTGTGTGAGCGCGCGCTGCTGTATGACTGGTGCCTGTGCGGGGGCGAGTACTCGCTGCGCGAATACGCCGAAAAAAATCTGCCGGCCTTTTTGAGTGGCTTTACGGCGTGAAAAACGTTCTGTATTTTTCTTTTTGGTTTTTGTTGTTTTACTGACAAATATTTTGCTTTTTCGGGAACGACGTATAGACTGCCGTCTATACGTCGTTCTGTGTTGCGTTCTGGTGTCGGTCTGTGCTATGATGGCGGGGCGGGCGAAAAGCGCCCGGCGTTTTGCTGTAAAAATTGGAGGGGTTTTTGTGAGCAGTGCACAAATCTGCATCCTGGCGGCCATCGTCGTCTATCTGGTCGGCATGATCGCGGTCGGGGCGCATTTCAGCCGTTCCGGCGGCGGCTCGGCGCAGGAATTTTATCTGGGCGGGCGGCGGCTGGGGCCCATCGTCACGGCGATGAGCGCCGAGGCCAGCGACATGAGCAGCTACCTTTTGATGGGCCTGCCCGGCCTTGCCTACCTGACCGGCGCGGCCGAGGTCGGCTGGACCATCATCGGCCTGGCCGTGGGCACCTATCTCAACTGGCTCATCGTGGCGCGGCGGCTGCGCCGCTACTCGGCCGACCTGGGCGCCTTCACGGTGCCGGATTTCTTTTCCCGCCGCTGGCATGACGAAAAGCATCTGCTTTCGTGTCTCGCGGCCATCATCATCCTGATCTTCTTCATCCCCTACACGGCCTCCGGCTTCAAGGCCGTGGGCACGCTGTTCAACAGCCTGCTGGGCGCCGACTATCACGCCGCCATGCTCATCGGCGCGGCGGTCATCATCGGCTACACGGTGCTGGGCGGATTTTTGGCCGTCTCGACCACCGACCTCATCCAGAGCATCGTGATGACGGCGGCGCTGGCGGTCATCGTGGTGTTCGGCATCGTGCAGGCGGGGGGCCTCGGCGCCGTGCTCGAGAACGCCGCCGCCCTGCCGGGGTATCTCGACCTGACCAAGGGCTACAACATCGCCACCGGTGAGACCGGCACCTACGGGTTTTTGAGCATCGTCTCGACGCTGGCGTGGGGGCTGGGATACTTCGGTATGCCGCACATTTTGCTGCGCTTCATGGCCATCAAGGAGGAGGGGCAGCTCAAATTGTCCCGCCGCATCGCTTCGGTGTGGGTGGTCATCTCGATGGCGGTGGCGATGTGCATCGGCTTCATCGGCTACAGCGTCTCGCTGACCGGCAAGATCCCCCTGCTGCTGACCAGCGCCGACTCCGAGACGGTGGTGGTGCAGCTCGCCAACTACCTGAGCCGCTTCGGCATCCTGCCGGCGCTCATCGCCGGCGTGGTGCTGGCGGGCATCCTGGCCTGCACGATGTCCACGGCCGACAGTCAGCTGCTGACGGCGGCCTCGAGCGTATCGCAGGATCTGGTCGAGAACTTTTTCGGCGTCAAATTGAGCAAAAAGACTTCGATGCTGCTGGCCCGCGGCACCGTCGTGGCGGTGGCGCTCATCGGCGTGGTGCTGGCGTGGGACCCCAACTCCTCGGTGTTCCAGGTCGTCAGCTTTGCCTGGGCGGGCTTCGGCGGCGCCTTCGGCCCCGTGATGCTGATGGCGCTGTTCTGGAAGCGCAGCACCAAACAGGGGGCCCTCGCCGGCATGGCCGCCGGCGGCGCCATGGTGTTTGTCTGGAAATTTTTGGTGCGGCCACTGGGCGGCGCGTGGGACCTGTACGAGCTGCTGCCGGCCTTTCTGGTCGGGTGCGCGGTCATCGTGCTCGTCTCGCTGGCCACGCCGGCGCCGGACATGGCGGTCGAACAAGAATTCGAGGCCGCAAAATAACGCAAGGCCCTCAAATGCCGCCTTTGGTCGGGGGTATGGCTTTAAACCTGACGAAAGACAAATGACCCTGTCCTTCGTACACCTTACGGTGTTCGCCGGAACGGGGCCATTTGTCTTTCTGTTATAAGGTTCATGCGCCATACCCCCTCGCGGCGGCGCCATTGTCTATTCCGTTTTCCGTTTGCGCTTTAGGCGCAGGCAGAGACGGCTGAGCAGGATGCTGAGCTCGTACAGCGCGAGCATCGGCACCGCGACCATCACCTGGCTGACGACGTCGGGCGGGGTGATGACGGCGGCGATGACAAAGATGAGCACGACCATCGGCCGGCGGCCCTTTTGCAGCCAGCGCGGCTGGAGCAGGCCCAGCGCCGTGAGCAGCACCGACAGGACCGGCAGCTCGAACACGAGCCCGAAGATGACGAAGACGGTGAGCAGGAAGTGCACATACTCGGCGATGCTGATGGCGGCGGTGATGTGCACGCCGGCCGAGAAGGCGATGAGGAAACGCAGCATGAAGGGCAGGCTGACGAAGTAGGCAAAGGCCACGCCGGCGCAAAAGCAGACCGCCCCGGCGCCGAGCGAGGCCAGCATACCGGCGCGCTCGCCTTTTTTGAGCCCCGGCCGGCAGAAGGCGTACACCTGCCAGGCGATGACCGGCGCCGCCGCCGCCACCGCCCCCACCGTCGCCGCCGAGAAATAGACCATCAGCAGCTCCTGCGGGGCGATGTAGACGAAGCGGTAGCCGAGTGCGCGGCCCATGTCGGTAAAGTGGGTGATGAGCCGCGGCGCCAGCGCCAGGCAGACGCCGAAGCCGACCGCCAGCACCGCCGCACACACGAGGATGCGGTCGCGCAGCTCCTTGAGGTGGCCGGTCAGCGGCATGGCGCCGTCCGGCGTCTTGGCGCGGCTTTTACTGCTTGCCATCGCCGGTTTCGTCGGCGGGCCTGGCCGCGGCGTCGTCCCTGGCTTCGGCCGCGGACTCGGTCTTGGCGTCGGCTTTGTTTTCGGCCTTATCGGCACCCATGCCCTCGCGGAAGCTCTTGATGCTCTGACCGAACATTTTGGTCAGCTTGGGGATCTGGGTCGGTCCGAACAAAATGACCACAACGGCCAAAATCAGGACCAGCTCGGCAGGACCAAATTTCATCGGAGTCCCTCCTCTTTTTGTTATATTCCGTCGGCGTAGTTCATGTCGGGGGCCGGCGCTTCGGCGGGCGCCTGCTCCGGGGCCGGGTCCGGCTGTGCGGCGGGCGCCGCATCCGGTTTTGCGGCCGCGGCCGGCTTGCCCAGCGCGCGCACGCTCTGCTCCAACCCCTTGAGGTCGGCGTTGATCCCGTCGGTGAGGTCGGTCAGCGGCTGCACGGCGTCCCGCAGGGGCTTTTGTGCTTCCTGCAGGGGCTCGACGACGCCCTTTTGCAGGTCGTCGGTCAGCTCATGCGAGACATCGCGGAAGCTCTGCAGCGCTTCGCCGAGCTTTTTGGCGTAGTAGGGCAGCTTGTCCGGCCCGATGACGAGCAGGGCGACGACGAACACGACGACCAGCTCCCAAAACCCGATGTGCACGGCCAAGGCCCCCTTTTCCGCCTGTTGCTGCCTTTTATTGTACCCAAAGCGCGCCCCGCGGTCAAGGGCCGGGGGCAAAAAAGTGCGGCGCCCCTCAGCGTGTCGCCTTTGGTGACACGCTGTAAGAGGGAGGCGCGGCTTGGTTGGCTCGCTTTGCTCGCCAAGTCGCCTGTGCCTCCCCCTTAGATTCCCCACCATCGCAAAAACGCCTTGCGCATGCCCTGCGGGCGACTTGCTGCGGCATTTTTGCTCTAGAGGTATCGCCCTCGGCGGCACATGTCCGCCGAGGGCGATGGGTCAATAGTAACTGTGCTCTTATTCCACGTCCTGCAATGCGGCGTAGTCGGTCTCGCCGGTGCGGACCTTGACCACCTTGCCGACGCTGTAGACGAAGATCTTGCCGTCGCCGATGTGGCCGGTGTAGAGCGCCTTGGTGGCGGCGTCGATGACCTTATCGACGGGGATCTTGCTGACCACGACCTCCACCTTGATCTTGGGCAGCAGGGTGGCGTCCACCTCGGTGCCGCGGTAGCGCTCGCCGCTGCCCTTCTGGATGCCGCAGCCCATGACCTGGGTGACCGTCATGCCGGTGACGCCGATGTCGTTCATCGCCTTCTTGAGCGCGTCAAACCGGGCAAGCCGCGCCACGATGACGACCTTGTGCATACCGGTGTCGAGCTCCGGCGCCACGACGGTGGGCACGGCCGCCGCCACCTTGGCGGGGCTGGCCTTGGCGATATCGGACTCGCCGAGGTCGGTGTTCTCGTTGGCATCCATCGTCATGGTGTTGGAGATGTCCATGATGGCAAAGCCGGCGTAGGCGCTGGGCAGGCCGTGCTCGTGGATGTCAAGGCCCTCGATCTCCTCCTTCTCGCCGGCGCGCAGGCCCACGCAGAGGCGGATGACGGTGAACGCGATGAAGATGGTGACGGCCGCCCACGCCGCGACGGTGACAAAGCCCAGCAGCTGGATGCCCAGCTGTTTGAAGCCGCCGCCGTAGAAGAGCCCGACCACGCTGTCATTGCCGGGGGCCGAGGTGGTGCTGAACAGGCCGACCGCGATGGTGCCCCAGATGCCGTTGCACATATGCACGGCGCAGGCGCCGACGGGGTCGTCGATCTTGAGCTTGTAATCGAGCAGCCAGACGCCGAACACGACCAGCACGCCGGACACCGCACCGATGATGATGGCGCCGAGGCAGTCGGTGGTATCGCAGGGGGCGGTGATGGCGACGAGCCCCGCCAGCGAGGCGTTCAGGCACATCGAGACATCGGGCTTGCCGTACTTGATCCAGGTGAACACCATGCAGACGACGGTGGCCACGCTGGGCGCGACGGTGGTGGTCAGGAACACCGAGGCCAGCTGGTCGACACTCGTGCAGGCGGCGCCGTTGAAGCCGTACCAGCCCAGCCACAAAATGAACACGCCCAGGCAGCCGATGGGCAGGTTATGCCCCGGGAAAGCGTTGACCTTAAGGCTGCCGTCCGGCTTTTTGGAGTATTTGCCGATGCGGGGGCCCAGCATCCAGGCGCCGATGAAGGCGCAGATGCCGCCGACCATGTGGATGGCGCAGGAGCCGGCGAAATCATGGAAGCCCAGCTGCGCCAGCCAGCCGCCGCCCCAGATCCAGTGCGCCTCGATGGGGTAGATGACCGCCGAGATGACGGCCGAGTAGATGCAGTAGCTCAGGAATTTGGTGCGCTCGGCCATGGCGCCGGAGACGATGGTGGCCGTGGTGGCGCAGAACACAAGGTTGAAGACGAAGTTGGACCAGTCAAAGCTGCCGTAGGCGGTGAAGATGTCCAGCCCGGGCTTGCCGATGAAGCCGGCGATATCCTCGCCCAGCAGCAGGCCAAAGCCGATGATGATGAACATCGGCGTGCCGATGCAGAAGTCCATCAGGTTCTTCATCAAAATGTTGCCGGTGTTTTTGGCGCGGGTGAAGCCGGCCTCCACCATCGCAAAGCCGGCCTGCATCCAGAACACCAGCGCCGCGCCGATGAGGAACCAGACCGCGAACACCTCACCGTTGACCGCCGACAGAATTTCTTCGGACATTGAGAAACCCTCCCTCTACCGTTCCCGCACGCCCGCTTGCTGATATTTGGCGTGTGGGTTAACAAACAAAAGTATAAGGCGCCCGCCACAGAAGTGACAGGCGCCTTTGCCTTTGTTTTGTTAAGTGCATTGTACTCCATGCTATGCCAAAGGTCAAGCGGTTTTTCCGTTTGGGGCGCAAAATCGGCACCGCGCCCGCGCGGTGCCGAAATTTTCAACCATTTTTTGGGCAAGGTGACAAGGGGATGCCTGTCTGCGGGCGGGGGCCCGGCTCCCCTGCCGCCCGGCGCAGCTCGAGCCGCCAGTAGCCAAGGTCCAGCCACCGCCCGGCCTTGTACGCCGTGTGCGGCTCCAGCGCGTAGCGCACAAAGCCGAAGCGTTTGTGGAAGGCCTCGCTGCCCGGGTTGGGGTGGGTGATGCGGGCGTAGACGTTGTAATAACCGGCCGCGCGCAGGGCGTCGAGCAGGGCGGTGTAGAGCTGCCCGCCGATGCCCTGCCCCACGCAGTGCGGGGCCAGATAGATGGTGGTCTCGGCATCCCAGGCGAAGCCGTCCTTTTCGGCCCAGGGGTGGGCCCAGGCGAAGCCAAGCAGGTCGCCGGCGGCGTTCACGGCCGCGAGACACGGCCCCCTGGCCATAGCGGCGGCGATGGCCGCCTCGCTCTCGGGCGCCGACTGAAAAATCGCATCGGAATGTTCGATGTACCAGTTATAGAGCGCGGTCACGGCGGGCACATCGGGGGCCGCGGCCGGGCGCACGGTGCAGGCGTTGGCGGCGGCCCAGGCGGCGGCGAGGGCTTCCTTTTCCGGCTTGGACAGCTTTTTGAGCGCCGCCTCGCGCCGGAGGGCGGCGCTCTTGTCGGGGCAGGGCTCGGCGTAGGCCAGCGCCACGCGGCCGCCGGCCCCGCGCATACGCGTGTAGCGCGCGCCGCGGCCCGTTTTGTGGGCGCGCAGGCGGCGGGCCAGGTCATTGGTCCAGCCGGCGTAGAGGCTGCCGTCCGCACAACGCACCATGTAGGCCCAGGCCGACGGGGCGGGGGCAAGCACGGGGGCGCTCATGTGTTGTCCGGCCCGCTGACCGGGCGGCCGGCCGCGCGCAGGGCACGGCGGCAGGCCTCGACGGCCGCGGCCTCGTCGTCGGCCGTGACCAAAAAGCGGCTGGGGTGGCAAAAGCGCAGCGGCAGGCCGGAGATCTCGCGCAGCGCTGCCTCCGGCTTGCCGGCCCAGGCGGGCGGGAAAGGCACCTTGCTGCGGCGGGTGCGGTAGTCCTGCACGCACTGGGCGCTGACGCCGCCGCGCTGGCTGGGATAGACGACGAACAGTGCGTCGGTCTTATACAGACCGTTCTTCCACGGCATATAGGCGGGCAGGATCACGATGCCGTCCCTGGCACGGGCGTAGGCGCGGCGCACCGTCTCGTCGGCGCGGTTGACGGCGTTGGCCTGCTCGAGCTCGTTCTCCAAAATTTGTTTGGCCACCGCCACGGCGCGCCGGAAGCATTCGTCGGGGTCCTGCTTTTGGTCCCACACAGGGTTGAAGCTGCCGATGGCGTCGGCCAGGGCGTTGCCGTCGCCGTTGTTGTCATTGAGGTCAAGCGGCTGGATGAAGTTCTCGTCCAGCAGGCGCGCCTGGTGCGCCCCCACCAGCTGCGGGCCGAACACCTGCCACAGCAGCCCGAGGGCCGCGTAGGGCACGCCGTTGGCGCGGGCAGCGCGCGGCTCGGTGTGGTGGTCGAACATACCGCCGCCGATGTCGAACACGATGCCGGAAAAATCGTCCGGCACCTCGAACCCGCGGGAGATCTCAATGTCCGGGCGCAAAATTTGCAGCAGCGCCGCCGAGAACACATCGTCGGCATGGAACTTGCCGGCGTGGGTGAAGCCTTTGGCGGGGACTTTCATAGACAGCGCTCCTCATCTGAAATTTAAAATCTATCGGCATTGACCGACATGCGCGGGCAATGCCGATACCGCTAGAGCAAAAATGCCGCGGCAAGTCGCCCGCAGGGCATGCGCTAGGCATTTTTGCGACGGTGGGGAATCTAAGGGGGAGGCACAGGCGACTTGGCGAGCATAGCGAGCCAACGAAGCCGAGCCTCCCCCTTAAAATGCGAAGCGTTTAGCTGAACATGACAACGTCTTGAGCCGGTTTCTGCGCCGGCTCGACCTTGAGCGCCGTCAGCACCGGGCCGGCGGCGTCCGGCGTCTGGCCCTGGTAGATGGGGTGGTACTTGTTGGCCACCCTGGCCGTGACGGTGATCCAGTCCCGCTGCCGGAGGGCCTTGTACCCGTCATACCGGCAGGGGAAGCCGACGAACTGGATGTCCTGCACGCAGCAGGTCATGGCGAAGCGGCCAGGCACGAAGCTTGACTTGCCGGCCTTGTTGGTCTGGCATACCTGGGCTAAAAATTTGACCGTTTTGCCGTCGTATTTCTGCGGGTCGTCGAGGCAGTCCATATACCAGATGCCGAAGCAGTCCTCCGGGATGTCGATGACGGGGGCGCCGATGTCAAAGGGCAGCGGGTCGGGGATGTCGTCGTAGGCGACGTCGCCGTTTTGGAACTCATAGGCGATGTCGCAGCGGCGGCTGGCCTGCCGCACCAGCTTGTGGATGAGCTGGCGGCTGGCGTCGTCGTTCACGGCCTCGGCGCGGTTGACGACCAGCAGCTCGCTGACGCGCAGCTTGTCGAGCAGCAGCGCGCGCATGGCGTTGTCATTGGCATAGGTCTTGACGGTGGTGCCGTCGGCGGTGGCCAGGCACTGGTAGATGACCCAGTGGTTGGGCAGGGCGTTTGCCAGGTCCTGGATGAGCCACATCCCGTTGTACTCGACAACGACGCGCCCGCAGCCGGACTTTTTTTCAAGCCGCTGCAGGTTTTCCAGCGTCAGGTCGGCCTTGTCGGTCAGGTACTCGACGCTGACGCCGCCAAAGCCGAATTTTTCGGGGGCATACTCCTCCTCGCCCTCCTCGCAGACGAGGAGCAGCGTCTTGTCGCCGGAGTCGAACTGCGGGTCCTCCATCGTTTCCTGGATGAATCGGGTCTTGCCGCTCTCCAGCTGGCCGACGAACAGGTAGACCGGGATCTGCTTGGGCATGGCTTCCTCCCCAAATACGTTTTACAGGCCGAACAGGGCGGCGATGTCGTGCTCCTTGAGCTCGCTGCCGATGACGCACAGCTTGCCGGTCACATCCGGCGCGCAGGGGCGCAGCTCATGCTCGCCGGGGACCATGTCGAACTCATACCAGCTGTCGCCGCCGTCCACGATGCCCTTGGCGCGCAGCACGGCGCCGCAGGTGCCGCTGTCCAGCGTTTCGAGCGCCTGCTCCAGCGCTGCGCGGGTGTAGCGGCGGGCCGTCTCGGTGCCCCAGCTCGTGAAGATCTCGTCGGCGTCGTGGTCGTGGTGATGGTGGTGATGGTGCCCGCAGCTGCAAACGCCGTTCTCGTCATAGTGGTGCTCGTGATGGTGGTGTTCATGCTCGTCGTCATCATCGTGGTGGTGATGATGCTCGTGCTCATCCTCGTCATCGTCGTCATCATCGTGATGGTGGTGATGGCAGCACTCGTCCTCCTCGTCATCGTCATCATCGTCGTCATGATGGTGGTGGCAGCACTCGTGCCCGCCGTCCTCATCATGGTGGTGGTGATGGTGATGATGATGCTCGTGCTCGTCCTCGCCGTCATCGGCGTGGGCGGCGTTGGCGGCCTGCGCCTCGGCCAGCAGCTCGGCCACCAGGTCGCGCTTGCCGCCCATCACGCTGGCGATCTGCGCACCGGTCAAAGCGTCCCAGTCGCCGGTGACGATGGTGGCCTGCGGGTTCTTTTCTTTCAGCAGCGTGACGGCGGTGTTGAGCTTGTCCTCACCGGCGCCGGCGGTGCGGCTGAGGATGATGCAGGAGGCGTGGCTGACCTGGTCGTCATAGAACTCGCCGAAATTCTTCATATACAGCTTGACCTTGTTGACGTCGGCCACGGTCACAAAGCTGTTGAGCTCCACCGGCAGGTGCGCGGCCACGGCCTCGACGGCGCGGGTCACGTCGGACAGCTTGCCGACGCCGGACGGCTCGATGAGGATACGGTCGGGGTGGTACTGCTCGACCACCTGCCCGAGCGCCTCGCGGAAATCGCCGACGAGGCTGCAGCAGATGCAGCCGGAGTTGAGCTCATTGACCCGGATGCCGGCCTCGCGCATGAAGCCGCCGTCGATGCCGATCTCGCCGAACTCGTTCTCGATGAGCACGATCTGCTGCCCGGCGAAGGCCTCCTTGATGAGCTTTTTGATCAGCGTCGTTTTGCCGGCGCCCAGAAACCCGGAGATGATGTCGATCTTTGTCTTGTTCATGTGGCTCCCTCTTATTCATAAAAATTGGCGTTTTTTACCACTATTCATATTATAGCAAACAAGTCAAGGCCTTTGCAGGTGGTTTTGCCAAAAAAGTTGCGGAAAATTTGTAACATTTCCCGAGGGCTGCCGTCCTTATCGGCAAAGGAGGGACCCCCGTATGAAAAAACGTTTGTTGGCTTTGCTGCTGGCCGTGTCGCTGCTCGCCGCCTGCGCGGCGCCGACCGAAGGTTCCGGGCGTGACCTGACAAAGGATGTGGCCCCGCAGGACCGGAGCGGCGGCGCAATGCTGTACACCCGCGCCGCGGCCGCCGCCGCCGCGGCGGATTTCGCCGTGCGGCTGCTGCAAAATACCGCCACGCCGGGCGAGAACGCGCTCGTCTCACCGTGGTCGGTGCTCTGCGCGCTGGGCATGGCGGCAAACGGCGCCGCCGGCGATACGCTCGCCGAGATGACCGCCGCCCTCGGCCTGCCGCCGGAGGCGCTCGGCGCGTACCTGCACGACTATGCGGCCAGCCTGCCGGACGACGGCTGCCTGCACGCCGCCAACGGCATCTGGCTGCGCGACACCGGCGATTTG
Organism: uncultured Gemmiger sp.; assembly: GCA_947631565.1. GTDB lineage: Bacteria > Bacillota > Clostridia > Oscillospirales > Ruminococcaceae > Gemmiger. The sequence goes on from CANRLV010000027.1 coordinate 19,476, forward strand.
ACCGTGGAGCCGGATTTCTTGCAGAAAAATGCCGATTTCTACGATGCCGCGGTCCAAGCAGCGCCCTTTGACGGCGGCACCGTCGACGACATCAATGCCTTTGTGAAACAGAACACCGACGGCCAGGTGGAGAAGATCCTCGGCGAGCTGCGCGCCGAGACCATGCTCGTGCTGGTCAACGCGCTGGGCTTTGACGCCGCGTGGGAGACGGTCTACCGCGAAGACCAGATCGGCGACGGCATTTTCACCGCCGCCGACGGCACCGAACAGACGGTCCCGATGATGTACAGCACCGAGGGCACGTTCTTGCAGGACGGCGACGCGGCGACCGGCTTTTTAAAATCTTACGCCGGGGGCCGCTATGCCTTTGCGGCGCTGCTGCCGGCCGCGGGCACGACGGCGGACGATTACCTGGCCGGGCTGACCGGGGACCGCCTGACCGCCGTGCTGGAAGGCGCGCAGGCGGGCACGGTCCTTGCCGCCCTGCCCAAGTTTGAGAGCGCCGGGCATTATACCCTCAACGACGCGCTGGCCGCCATGGGGATGCCGGGGGCGTTCACGCCCGAGGCCGATTTTTCCGCAATGGGGCACTACGGCGACACGGGACTTTACATCGGCGAGGTATTGCATGAGACGGCCATCACGGTGGACGCGCGCGGTACCAGGGCCGGGGCGGCCACGGCGGTGGCGGTGGACGCCGGCGGCGTCATGCCGGAGGATGTGCACGAGGTCACGCTGGACCGGCCGTTCGTCTGCCTGCTGCTGGACACCGAATGGGACCTGCCGCTGTTCATCGGCACGGTGCAGACGGTGGCGTGACCGCGGCGGCGTGCTTGCGCGGGGGGCCTTTGCGTGCTACAATAGGCACTAGAAAAAAGGAGGCCCTTGCCCATGACTGTCCCTGAAAAGATCGCCGCCCTGCGCGCCGCCGCCCGGGCGAACGGCGCCGACGGCGTGCTGCTGCTCACGAGCGACCCGCATTCCAGCGAATACCTGCCCGACCATTACAACAGCCTGCCGTACTTTTCCGGCTTTACGGGCGAGAACTCCACGCTCGTGGTCGCCCCGGAGGACAGCGCCCTGTGGTGTGACGGGCGCTTTTATGTGCAGGGCGACAAGCAGCTGGCCGGCTCCGGCATCACCTGTATGCACGACGGCGCGCCCGGCGTGGCGTCGCTCGAGCAGTATCTGCAGGCACATTTTGCCGCCGGGCAGACACTGCTGGTGGACGGCAGCTGCGTGCCGGCGTCCCGCGCCCGCCGCTGGCAGGCCGCGCTGGCCAAAAACGGCGCGCGGCTGCGCAGCGCCGATGTCGTCGGCCCGCTGTGGGCCGGGCGCCCGCCCCTGCCCGACACCCCCTGCTGGCGGCTGACCAAAGCGCAGACCGGCTTTACCGTGGCCGAAAAGCTCGACCAGGTCCGCGCCGACCTGCGCGACGCCGGGGCCACGGCGCTCATCGTGCCGGAGCTGGACTGCGTGGGCTGGCTGTTCAACATACGCGCCCACGATATGCCCTGCACGCCGCTGGCCGTCGCCTACGCCTTTGTCACGCTGGACGCCTGCACGCTGTTTCTGGCCCCCGGCCGCCTGACGGCCGCCGACGCCGCGGCGCTGGCGGCCGACGGCGTTGCCTTGCGCAGGTACGACGATCTACTGCCGGTCCTGCAAGCCCATGACAAGGCCGAGACCGTGCTGGCCGACCCGGCTGTGCTCAACTGGGACCTGCTGACGGCGCTGGAGGAGAACCCGCACCTGACCGTAAAAGAAGGGCCCGACCCCATCACCGCCCGCAAGGGGGTCAAGAATGAGGTCGAGCTCAAGAACATCCGCGAATGCCACATCCGGGACGGCGTGGCCATGGTGCGCTTTGCGATGGACCTTGAGGCGGCGCTCGCCGCCGGCAGGCCCCTGCGCGAGACCGACATCGAGGGGATGCTGCAGGCCCGCCGCGCCGAACAGCCCGGCTATTTTGAGGACAGCTTCGGCACCATCGCCGCGTACGGCCCCAATGCCGCCATGATGCACTACCATGCCGAGCCGGGCGCCGACGCCGCCATCGAGCGCCGCGGCTTTCTGCTGGTGGACTGCGGCGGCCAGTACGACTGCGGCACCACCGACATCACCCGCACCTACCCGGTCGGCCCGCTGACAGACGACGAGCGCCGGTTTTATACCTGGACGCTGCAATGCCACATCGACATGGCCAAGGCGGTCTTCCTCAGCCCCTGCACCGGCGCCATGCTGGACAGCTTTGCCCGCGGGCCGCTGTGGCGGCACCGCATCAACTACCGCTGCGGCACCGGCCACGGCGTGGGCTTCATCTCCGGCGTGCACGAGGGCCCGCAGAGTCTGAACGGGCGCAGCCAGACCGTGTTCCGGCCGGGCATGACCGTCACCGACGAGCCCGGCGTGTACGAGACCGACCTCGTCGGCATCCGCATCGAGAACGAGCTGGAGTGCGTGCATTTGGCGGACGACCAGTACGGCACCTGGCTGGGCTTCCGCCCGCTGACGCTGGTGCCCATCGACACCGCGCCGGTGCTCGTCGACGAGCTGGACCGCGAGCAGCTGGATTGGCTCAACGCCTACCACGCCACGGTGTACGAGACGCTCAGCCCCCGCCTGACCGCCCCCGAGCAGGACTGGCTGCGGGAAAAGACCCGGCCGCTGACAAGATAAAACCGGGTGTGCCCAGGCCATGCAGGCCATGCGGCCCTGGATACGCGCTTGCGCGGAGACGCAAAGTATGTTACAATAACAGATATCGTTCCGGGCTCCGCCCGGGTCCTCATGCTATCTCAATCCAGAAAGAAAGTGTCGTGTATGAAAAAGTTGATCTCTCTGGCACTTGCCGCCTCGCTCCTGCTGGCCATGACCGGATGCGGCGGGCAGGGCGGCAGCAGCCCCGCCGGTACGACATCGGGCGGTGCGTCTGCCGCCGCTGTCTCCGCCAAGCTGCCAGACCCTGCTTCGGTCACGATGGAGGAGCAGGTTCTCGTGGATGAGGCCGGGGTCAAGGTGACGGCGACCGGTCTGGGATACCATGCGCCCGTGGGTCTTCCTGAAGACGATGATACGCACAATACATATCATATGGCCTTTACACTGGAAAACGATACCGACCAGACGCTGCATCCGGAATATTCCATGCTGGGGATCTACAACGGCAGCACGACATCGTTCTCGGTATACCCTGCTGCGGAAGCAGGCAGCACCACCGCCGACTATATGGGGGAAATGGATGTGGAACCCGGCGAGAGCCGCGACTTCGTGCTGTATACCAACAGTCTCAACCCCGACGCACCGATACAGTGGGCGGCATGCTTTGCTTTCGACACCGGCGAGTCCGTCATCGGGGACGCCGGAGAGATCATAAGCTCGCCACTGATCTACCTGTTGACCGACCTCACCCCGATCAAGACCTCCGCCACCGACGCCGCGCCCGTTCCCAAGACGGATCCGGAAAAGCTTTGTGGTCCCGCTGTGTATGAAGATGATGCATTCGCGGTTTATCCGGAGCATGTCAGCCACTATATTGATACTTTCCCCAACGGAATCGTGCTGGACTATTATGCTATAGACTATTGCTACTTGAACAAGACGGAGCAGTGGCTTTATGTGCATCAAGACAATTCTGTAGCCGGTACAGCACTTACTGATGAGAGCGAGAGATCTGTAGGCCTTGTTGCTGCACCCCAGAGTCTCGGCTACGGCGGTTTTTCGGTCGAGCAGGAATTTCTGGACAGCGCCGGCATCACGGCGCTGGATAGCATTGCCAGCCACATCACCGTCTATGGGGCGGATGCACTGCCCTATGAGGGTTTGGAGCTCGGCGATTACCGCAACACCCTGCCGGACAGCGCAGCGGTCCTGTCGGAGTGCGATATCTCACTGGACAAGGCATGGATCGACGCAAATTATACGGAGCGCAAGTCCCAAATCGGTTCCTGACACACTTCCATTGCTGCGGACATCACAGGGGGCCGCCCGGCCGGGCGGCCCCCTGTGTTTTGGCTGTTTCCCGTCAGTCTTCCCAGCGGCGCAGGGTGCGCAGCTTGTAGGCCCGCACGTCCATGCCGTAAGCCTCGTTGAGCAGTGCCAGATCGAACTGCGCCGCCGGGGCACAGGCCTTGACGGCGCCGCCGTCCAGCAGCAGCACGCGGTCGGCGAAGGAGAGCGCGAGGTCGATGTCGTGCAGCACGGCCACCGCGCACCGGCCCGGCGCGGCGGCCCAGTCCCGCACGGTGTCGGCGAGCGCCGCCTGGTAGCGCAGGTCAAGGTGGTTGGTGGGCTCGTCCAGCAGCAGCACGCGCGGCGCCTGCGCCAGCGCGCGGGCCAAAAACACCCGCTGCAGTTGCCCGCCCGAAAGCTCGGTCACCGGCCGCGCGCGCAATTCCCACAGGCCGGTGCGCTCCAGGCTTTCGCGCACCGCCGCCCGGTCCGCCGGGCCGGGACCCTGCAGGGGGCCGCGGATGTGGGCGTAGCGGCCCATCGCCACCGTCTGCCCGACCGTATACCCGAAGGCCGCCGGCGCTGCCTGGCTGAGCAGCGCCACCTGTTTGGCCCGCGCGCGCGGCGGCAGGGCGGTCAGGTCCTGCCCGTCCAGCGTGACGCTGCCGCTGTGCGGCAGCAGCCCGCAGACAGCGCGCAGCAGCGTCGTTTTGCCGCAGCCGTTGGGGCCCAGGATGCACAGGCGGCCGTTTTCCGGCACCGTAAAGCTGACGTTTTGCAGCACCGGCGCGCCGCCGTAGCCGCAGGTCAGGTCCCGCACATTCAGCATGGGCGCGCCCCCTCCTGTTTGGCAAAATAGATGTAGAGGAAAAACGGCACGCCGAGCAGCGCCGTGATGGAGCCGATGGGGATCTCGCGCCCCGGCACCAGCGTGCGGGCGGCCAGGTCGCACAGGGTCAAGAACGTGCCGCCGAACAGCGCGCAGGCCGGCAGCACCTGTTTGTGCGCGGCCCCGAACAGGCGGCGCACCACATGAGGGGCGATGAGGTCGACAAAGCCGACGATGCCGACAAAGGCCACCGCCGTGCCGGTGAGCGCGGCGGCCGCCGCCAGCAGCAGGCGCTTGATGCGCCCCAGGTCCACACCCAGGGTCCGGGCCTGCTCCTCACCAAAGGCCATCACGTCCAGCTCCCGCGCCAGCGCGCAGAACAGCAGCGTGCCCAGCAGCGCGGCTGCCCCCACCACCCAGACGGCGGGCCATTCCTTCATGCTGAAGCTGCCCAGCTGCCACAGCTGGATGCGCTGCGCGTTGGCGGGGCTGGTGGCGGCCAAAAGGCTCATCACGGCGTTGAAAAACAAGGACAGCACCATACCGATGAGGATGATGGTGGTGTTGGAGAAGCCGCGGTCCAGTCTGGCCGCGAGACCCAGCGCCAGCGTCACCGTGGCCAGCGCGCAGACCAGGCTGGCGGCCGGCAGCAGCACGGTGCCAAGTCCGCCGGCCGCCAGCCCCAGCACGATGACCGCCGCCGCGCCGAACCCGGCGCCGGACGACACGCCCAGCCCGAACGGTGAGGCCAGCGGGTTTTGCAGCACCGATTGCAGCACGGCGCCGCACACCGCCAGTGCCGCCCCGGTCACAAACGAGAGCAACACGCGCGGCAGGCGCATATCCAGCACCATCGCCTCATAGGCGGGGGGCAGGGCGGCGGGCAGCGGCGTGCCGGCCAGCCGGTGCGCCGCGATGGCCAAAATGTCCGCCGGGGCCACCGCCACGCTGCCCACGCCGACGCCCAGCACCAGCGCCGCCAGCGCGGCGGCGCCGAGCAGGGCGAACCGTTTTTGATATGTTCTCATACAAAGCCCCTTTTGGCCGCCGTTCGGCCTTGCAAAACACCCCTCCGGCCCCAGGCGGGCGCGGAAGGGTGCTGTTTTGCATAAGACAAGCCGGCCGCGGCAGGGGGGCCGGGGCGGCGCAACGCAGGCACGATTCCATCGCTCGTGGAGCCGTACGGAACAAAGACGCAGCGATCCGGCTCAGCGCCCGGCTTTACCGTTGGGGGCGCATCACGGTGGCGGGACCGCGCGGGATTCTCACCCGGCTTCTCTGCAAAATGTCTGTTCCCGTTGGCAGGATATCGTTCGGTTTTTCGGGGAAATGCCGCCGCAGGGCGGCACTGTCATTATAGGGGCCGCCCGGCCGCCTTGTCAAGTCTGGTAATGGGCCAGGAACTGGCGGGTGCGTTCCTCCTGCGGGTGGTCGATGACCACGTGGGCGGGGCCACGCTCCACGACCACGCCGCCGTCCATGAACAGCACCTCGTCCGCGACCTCACGGGCAAAGGCCATCTCGTGGGTGACGATGATCATCGTCGTTTTGTTGGCGGCCAGCTGGCGCAGCACGCGCAGCACCTCGCCGGTCAGCTCGGGGTCAAGGGCGCTGGTCGGCTCGTCAAAGCAGAGCACGTCGGGCTCCAGCGCCAGCGCGCGGGCGATGGCCACCCGCTGCTGCTGCCCGCCCGAAAGCTGGTGCGGGTAATGCCCGGCGCGGTCGGCCAGGCCCATCTCGTCCAGCAGGGCGCGGGCCTTTTGCTCCAGCCCGGCATGGATCGTTTTGCGGCGGGCGCGGTAATCCGGGCGGTCCTTCGCCAGCAGCTCCCCGGCCAGCATGACGTTTTGCAGCGCGGTGTACTGCGGGAACAGGTTGAAGCTCTGGAACACCAGCCCGAAATGCAGCCGTTTTTTGCGGATCTCGCTCTCGCGCCGGGTGCTGGGATCGGCGGCGCTCCACAGCGTCTCGCCGTTCACCGTGATGGTGCCGGTGTCGGCGGTCTCCAAGAAGTTCAGGCAGCGCAGCAGCGTCGTTTTGCCGGAGCCGGAGCTGCCGATGATGGCCAGCGCCTGCCCCTTTTCCACCGTGAAGGAGATATCCCGGAGCACATCGGTATCGTCAAAGCGTTTGCTGATACCGTTCACTTCCAACAAAGCCATGTGTTTGCCCCCCTCAGCAGCGGAAATAGTCCAGCCGTTTCTCGAGCTTGCCGAGCAGCACCGTCACGATGCCGACAAACACCAGGAAAAACACGGCGGTGGAGAACAGCGGCCAGATCAGCCCGCGGGAGGAATATTCCCGCGCGGCCATGATGATCTCGACGTTGGCGATGGTGTTGGCGAGCGAGGTGTCCTTTATTAAGGTAATGACCTCGTTGCCCATCGGCGGCAGGATGCGCTTGACGACCTGCAGCAGCGTCACCTTGAAAAAGATCTGCGCGCGGGTCATGCCCAGCACCTGCCCGGCCTCGGTCTGGCCGCGCGGCACCGCCTGGATGCCGCCGCGGTAGATCTCGGAGAAATAGCAGGCGTAGTTGATCACGAACGCCGCCACCGCGGCCACCAGCCGCCCGCGCACACCGGACGGCCACGGCGTTTTGAAGCCCATCAGGCCGGGGCCCATGTACAAGACGATGACCTGCAGCATCAGCGGCGTTCCGCGGATGACCCAGACAAAGGTCTTGACCAGCCCGCGCAGCGGCGCCAGACGGCTCATCGAGCCCAGGCACACCACCAGCCCCAGCGGGATGGCGAGCAGCAGCGTATAGCCGAAGATCTGGCAGTTGAGCCAGAATCCCTCGCACAGGCGGCCCAGGATGGCCATTGTCTGTGTCATAAGCGTATCACCCTTTTGATGGCGAGCGCGCCCTGCCGCCGGGCGGCAGGGCGCACCGTGTTTTTGTCCGTGACGGGGCGGCCGGTCAGCCCAGCAGGCCCTCGGCCAGCGCCACGTCGTATTTCTCCGACAGCGCCTCCAGCGTACCGTCCGCGGCCAGCTGGTCAAAGGCGGCATCCACCGCGGCGGCCACGTCGCTGCCGCTGCGGAACGCAACGCCGTACTCCTCCTCGTTGAGCTCGTCGACGATGGTAAGGTCGGCGTAGTCGGTGCCCTCGCCGGTCATGGCACGGGCCAGGGTCAGGTCCAGCACGGCGGCGTCGCAGGTGCCGGCGGCGACCTCCATCAGACACTCGGTCTGCACGGCCTTGCCCACCGCCTCGGCCTGAGACAGGTTTTCGTCGGCGGCCACGGTGTCGGCGCCGGCAGAGCCCTGCTCGAGCGCAATGGATTTGCCGATCAGGGACGCAGTGTCGGTGTAATCGGCGTCGGCCTTCATCACCACGACCTGCGCATTCATCGCATAGGGCTTGCTGCAGGCCTGGTTGGCCTTGATGTCATCGTTCAGGGTCATGCCGTTCCACACCGCGTCGATGTTGCCGGCCTCCAGGTCGATGAACTTGGTGTCCCAGTTGATCTCGACAAATTTCGGCTCCACGCCGAGGATGGCGCAGACGGCCTGCGCCAGCTCGGTGTCAAAGCCGGTGAAGGTGCCGTTGTCGTCGGTGTAGTTCATCGGCTCATACACGGTGTAGCCGATGACCATCTTGCCGGCCGCGGTGATGGCGGCCAGGTCGCTGTCGGCAGCCGCATTGCCGCCGCAGGCGGCCAGGCTCAGGCACAGGGCCAGCGCCAGCGCGGCAGATAACAGTTTTTTCATGTACTATACCTCCCAAAACCTCTCTGTGCGCGGTCAGCGGACAACCGTCCGCTGTTCCCTCGCCGCTTTAAACCACAAAAGCGGCGCCCGCGAACGTTACCAGTGTACACCACAACGCGGCGGCAGCGCAAGAGCAAAACCGGTATTTTTTGAGATTTTTTGCATTTTTATTCGCCTGCAGGCCGTCGGCGGACCATCCGGCGGGAAATTCGCGCCGCAAGGCTTGCGCGGCGGCGGTTTTGTGGTACAATAGAGACAGACCGACCGGAAGGAGACCCCAATGGGACTGTGGAATAAGCTGTATAAAAATCCGCGTGCACAGGAGAAGATCCGTCCCCTGCTGGAGAGCCGCATGATGCGGGACATCCTGCTGGAGATCGGCCAGCGGGGCAACGAACGGCTGGACCCGCAGTCGGTGCCGCTGGACCAGCGCGAGCGCGCCGCCAGGCTGGCGGCGGGCGGCGGCATGGCGGAGCTCAAGCAGTCGGTCATCGACGAGGTGCAGCTGGACGCCCAAGGCATCACGCTGCTGGTGGACGGCGAGCCGACGGTGTTTTTGTACGCCGACTATAACTATGAGGACATCGAGGACACCGACTGCCTGCCCGCCGTGGCCCAGCACCTGGTGCAGCACCTGCGCGGGTATTACAACATCAGCCGCACCTTTACCACGGTGGCCCGCCCCAACGGCCACACGGCGGAAAAGACCCGCGCCGTCTACATCCGCCGCCATCAGGAGGACACGCCCTTTGACCCCGGCCCCCTGCAAAAGCAGAAGCTGTTTTAGCGGACCGGGCAGCGGGGGCTGCGGCTCCGCTGCCGCTTTTGATTTTGTGCGGCGCGGCCCCGCCGGCGCCAACGCGGTGACGAGTGGTACCGGCGGTACCGGCGTGCGCTACCGGCGTGCACAAAAAGCATTTGACGCCGCACACCGCATTTGCTATAATAAGCCTTGCGGCCCCGCCGGCCGCGCCAAAACGATGGAGCAGTACTCAAGAGGTCATAAGAGGAAGCACTCGAAATCGAAGCGGCATGGGGCCGTCTTGTATGCGCTTTCTAGCGGTAATTCGCTGAAAATTCGGGTCCGAATCCCCATTTTTTCGCCTTATCGTGCATCGATATCTTGCATTTGTTTCGCGGTTTTGCGGTTTGCCGGCAGGACTTGGTGCTGGAGATAGAGAACAAAACTGAATATGGAGCAGTACTCAAGAGGTCATAAGAGGAAGCACTCGAAATGTTGTAGGCCGTTGGTAAGTTGCCGCTTGTTTCTTCGCTGGTTCGTCGGTTTTCTGTTCGTTCGGTACGAATCGGGCAGACGATTTCTATCAAAATTCTATCAAACGTGTTTTTTTGATCGCTGAAATGCGGGAAAATCCGCCTGCGAAAATTGAAGATTTGGAGCATTACCCAAGAGGTCGAAGGGGGCGGATTCGAAATCCGCTAGGGCGGTCATGCCGCCGCCAGGGTTCAA
>CANRLV010000028.1 GCA_947631565.1 uncultured Gemmiger sp.
TTCTCGATGCATTTGCCCCGAAAAAGGATCTCACGCATTTTCTTTCCTTTCTCCCCGTGTGGCCGGTAGGACAGCCGCGATTCTCACTCTTTGAACCAATTATCGTAGTCTTCGGCCGAGCAATACCCGGCAGCAGCATTGAACAGCCTTCTGACCTTGGCGAGCCGCTTCTTCCAGTCTTCGCCGTCAACCATGACGGTGGCCGTGTCTTCTTCCTGCTGAACGCTGACCTCCAACCCCAGCACGGGGGCGAAGCGTTCACGGCCGGCGTCGGTCAGTTCCACCGGACCAACAAACGCTATACAGAACTCGTCCTCCACATCGTCGCAGACATCAATGTCGATATCTTGCTTGAGGAACTCCTCGACGGTCATTTTTGCCTTTTCCATTGTGAACTCCTTTCTGCCTTCGTACCTCCGGGGCGGGATTTGCTTTTGCTTAGTGCAGGCGGTAAGTATCGTTGCGGTAAGAGATGCGGTAGATGCCGCGGTCTTTGTTGATGCGGATGCCGTCGAGTTGGATGCGAACGCGGCCGGTCTTGCGGGCTACATAGCGGCGGGCAATCTCTTTGGCCTTGGGGGACTCAAGCGCGGCGCTGGGATTGCATTCGCGGGCGTTGCGGCGGGCCATGTGAATATTGAGGGCGGCTTCGGCCTCGGCCTGCGTGCCATAAACCTTCTCACCGTTGCGGCTCTCGCCCACCTGGTAGAACCGCTCGCTTCTGATGACCTCAAGGCTTCTGAACCAAATCGTGCCCCATGTGTTGCTGCTGTTCGGCTTGACGCCTTCCTCATGGGAGCGGCCAACCAAAATCTCAACGCCCTGCGCGTAGAAACCTTCATTGAAATAGCCGAGCATGATGCGGATGATCTCTTTGCCATCGGTCAGGTCGATTTTGGTGATCTCGCCCTGGCTGCCGCTCATCGTGGCGGTGTTGATTGTGTAGCCCTTGCTCAACCACTCGGAAACGGTCTTGGTATAGATGGCGTTGATCTCTGCGAACTTCATTGTCATGTCCTCCTGTCTCGGTCTTTTACTGACCTCTTACATTTGATATTATACACGATTTCATTTATAATTACAAGAGATTTTTGAAAATATCTTTTGAAAAATTAAAAAAATTCTTGACTGTATAAATGCTATCATTTATAATTAGGCTGACGAGGTGGTAGCATGACGACCAAGCAACTGATTGATATGGCGCTGGGGTATGCCGGCATAAGCAAGGCCGAACTGGCCGCAAGGCTCGGCTGGTCCCCGCAGACGCTCTCCAACCGCATCAACACGGGGAAGTTCACCGTCGAGGAATGGGCGGCCATCGGGAACGCCATAGGTGCCAAGGTGCGCGTCACCTTTGATTTCCCGGACGGTCAGCACATAGAATAAGCCCAACAAAAAAAGGCCGCTGTGGCCTTGTGTTGGGCTTAATTTGGGCTTATAATGTTATGGAGTCTTTTAGAACAGATGGACGCGGCGGAAAGCAAGCGGCCTTCTTATAATAAATGTGACGGGAAAAGACAGAGAAGAATCTGTCAGCCCTTGAGTTTGAGTAGTACAAGCGTGCATTCTGCTCTTGAAATAGAGGGGAGATCCCAGTGGAACTGAAAAATATCGCGCTGCTGATCGATGCAGACAATACGCAGTTATCAAAAATGGAAAGCGTTATCCAGGAGGTGTCCACGCACGGACGCATCGTGGTAAAAAGAGCTTACGGCAACTGGAGAAAGGATGCATTAAAGAACTGGGAAGATGTATTGAAGCGGTTGGCGATCAAGGCGGAACAGCAGTTCGATTATGTTTCCGGTAAGAATGCCACGGATATGGCCTTGGTGATCGATGCCATGAATCTGCTGCACAGAGGGCTTTATGACGCTTTTGTGATCGTGGCGAGCGACAGTGACTATACGCCTCTTGCGATCAATCTGCACGAATCGGGCGTATATGTGATAGGCGTCGGGGAAAAGAAAACGCCGGAATCCTTTAAAAACAGCTGCGACGAGTTTGTTTTTTTGGAAAACATCGGGGGCGAAGCACAGGCAGCTTCAACGGAACAAGGCCAAAATCATGCAGACAATAAGGCTGCGAGCGGCGCTGCCGCAAAGGAAGAGGAGAAAACCGAAAGCATAGACGCGATACACAACCTGCTGGAGATCGCATCCAATAAGTATCAGGATGATGAAGGATATGTCAATGTAAGCTCGGCCGGGCAATTTATCAAGCGGGCAAAGCCGGATTTTGATGCCAGAACATACGGATATGTAAAATTGCCGGATCTGATAGCAGCGTTTCCGGACCGGTATGAAATGAAGCGATATCCTGGCAAGGGAAAGGTCACGATCGTGGCCTATAAATGCAAGGACGACGGCCGCGCCGGGCCTGCATAAAAGCACACAAGGAGAGCCCCATGAGCTACATCGAAGTGACGTACCCAACCGACAAGGCGGCATTTTACGAGCTGCTGGCCGAGCAGGTGAAGCTTTATACCGCCGGCGAGACCGACGCCGTAGCCGTGCTGGCCAACTTCGGCGCGGTGCTCAAGGCGGCGTATGCCCACGCCAACTGGGTCGGGTTTTATCTGGTGCGGGGCGGGGAGCTGGTGTTGGGCCCGTTCCAGGGCAAGCCGGCCGTGAGCCGCATCGGGTACGGCAAGGGCGTGTGCGGCACAGCCTGGGCGCAGAACCAGGCCCAGGTGGTCGAGGAGGTCGCCTGCTTTGCCGGCCACATCGCCTGTGACTGCAACACCCACGCCGAGCTGGTGCTGCCCCTGCGCCGCGCCGACGGGACCGTGTGGGGCGTGCTGGATATGGACAGCGTCGTCCCCGGCTATTTTACCGAACAGGACCGCGACGGCCTTGCGCCCATCGTTGCCGCCCTGCCGCAGCCGTAACACGCTGCGCACACAAAAAAGTCCATCCTGACGTTACTTTCAGGATGGACTTTTTGCCGACGCATTTGCCCCTGCGTCTGGTCCGAGTGGCGAGAGTCGAACACTTTTTAAACGTTGACGCACCGATAATTTTAGCAAAACTGCACAGAAAATACACCGTCTTATTCGATCGAGGCCAAAAAGCTGTTGAGCCGGTTCCTGGTATCCTCGACCATTTTCGGTTTTAAGGCCATATAGACCTCGTGGATCATTTTCGCGTTTGCATGGCCGACGATCTGGATGGCGATCTCTTCCGGTACCTCGGCCATCGCCAGCATGCAGACGTATTCATGCCGGAACTGGTGCCCGCATACGGGGATCTTCCAGTCAGTATACTTGACCGTTTTGCCGCCGCGCTTTTTTGTGCGAGTGATCTGCACGGCCTGGCCGTACTTGCGCCAAAAGCGCTCCCACAGCCGGCGGTACTCGCAGGCGGTCACGGGCTCCGTTTTGAGCCCGACGATGTACGTGCCTTTAGGCATGTGCCTGATGGGCTGCAGGGCCTCCTCCAGCATGGCGAGCAGCGGGACGGTGCGGATGCCGGCATCGGTCTTTGTGTAGTCGCGCAGGTAAGGGTAGTTATTTATGTGCTCCACCTGCTTTGCGATGCGGATGGTTTTTTTCTTGAAATCAATGTCGCCCAAGGTAATCGCGCACAGCTCGCCCTTGCGCTCGCCGGTGCAGAGGTACGCGACCGGCGTCAGGGCATCGGGGTCAAGGTGGTGCTCGAGCACGATCCTGACCTGCTCATCGGTGGGCGGCAGGCGCTTGCCCTTTTTGAGGCCGCGCGGCAGGAAAGTCTGCTTTGACGGGTTATAGTCGCCGCGCCAGGCCGGACTGTCGATCCACAGCTGGAAGATGTTGTTGATGACCGTCTTCTGGTTTGAGACGGTCGTGGCTGCATAGCCCGCCATGCGGCCGCGCAGGAACTCGGCGATCATGTACGGCTCAATCTCTCGCATGCGGTATTCGCCGAAGGCCTCGCGGGCCCTCCTGATAGCGGGCCAATAGGAGCGTTTTAAGCCACTCTTTCTGGATTCGATGCTTTTCTCGTACTCGTCCGCAACCTCGCTGAAGAGTGGCCCAAGCTCGCGCTGAGCGCATTTCTCGCGTTCCTGCTCGGCCCAAGCCAGTTTGGCGCGGTCGATCTTGGCCCATACCTCGGCGGGATCTTTGGAAGCGAAGAATCGCCGCCGGCCGCCGATCGTCTCTGAACGACGATACAGACCATCCGGCCGCAGTTCGAGGCCGTCTGTGATTTTGCGCTTTACCATAAAAATACCTCCCGGGTGCACTTGCCAAGCCTACCCGGAAAGTGGTATAATCCATTTGCTGGGACGGATTATCCTCTGTGGGTAAGCTGTTCTTTCTCCCGCTGGGCGTTGCCGCGCCCGGCGGGATTTTTTGTTTTTATCAGGCTGGTATGCCGTTCTGATACAGGTACTCCGGCGCGATATCGATGCTGCCGTCCTCCCATGTCGGGACGCCATAGTCGATATAGACGGCGGCGAAGCGGGCTGCATCCCGCAGCGGGAAAAAGGCCGGGCTGGAGAGCAGCGGCGTGAAATCACAGACTTTGGCTTCACCTGTTGAGAAACGCACCCAAAGGCGGTGGCCATCCAGAGGCCGCACGCCGCTGACCTTAAGCAGCGGGCGCTCGTCGTCGGCATAGGCGATGCCATTGCGGATGATCATGGGGATACCTCCTTAGTGCAGCGGGTCGATTTTATCAAAGGGGATGTTGCGGACGGCGTTATTCCACGCTTTGTACAGTTCATCCTCATGGATGGCGGCCCAAGCCTGCACCATGCGCAGCTGCTTGATGGGCAGGTGCCCGGCCAACAGCTCGCCGTCGATGCCGACAGAGGCCTCGTATTCTGCGTACTGGACATGGAAGTGCGGGCGGTGGTGTTGGCTGTTGTCATCGTACAGCATTCGGATGATGATGTTGTAAAACCGGCACAGTTCAGGCATGGGGTGCTCCTTTCTTAGACAGGCGGATAGCACTTGACAAGGCGCCCGGCGGGATTTTTTATTGCGTGTCCACAGTGGACACGCGGAAAGAGTCAGACGATTTTCTCGAACACCATGGTCGCTTGAATACGGTCGCCGCCGCCCAAGCCCTTGCTGCCACCGTTGGCGGTGGTGATGGTATGCAGGCGGTATCCCTTGTCGGCCTGTTTGTTGATCACGTCCTCGAGCTCGGTCAGGTTGCCTGAGCCAGTGCCAAGGAACTTTTCCTTGAGGGTGACCTGCAGCACAACGTAGTGCAGATACTCGACCCACTGGGCCAGAGCATCCTGCGCCATGGCCATGGCATTGCCCAAGCTCTTGCCCTCGCTGATGCAGCCGGGCAGATTCGGGAACAGGACGGTATAGGTGCCGTCATCGTTGGGATGAAAGACGGCTGGGTAGATATATTCATCCATAGGGTAGCCCCTCAGGCCGGTGTGCCGGGCAGGTGCAACTGCTGCTTGAGGGCATCCTGCAGCACCTGCGAGAAGTTGATGCCGCGTTCCTGTGCGGCGGCATTCAGCCAAGCGGGAAGGGTGACGGTGCGGTTGACCGAGCGGTTGACGCCGGCCATGCGGATAGAAGGCATATAGACATCGACCAAGGTCACTGTGCCGCCATCCTCCGGGTGCAGCGCCTGCGCCGGCGTAGGCGCCGGGATAGGGTCGTTATCCTGCTCCATACCGAACAGATGCAGCCCCAGCGCTTCGCGCGCATGGCGAAAGGCCTCCTCGGTGGTCGCAGCGCAGGACAGGCAGCCGGGCAGATCCGGAAACTCAATGGAAATGCCGTCGTCGTCATAATAGAAAATCGCGGGGTATGCATAATAGTCGTTGCGTGCCATACATAAGCTCCTTTCCTGGTGACCGGGGAGCGGGGGCGGGCATCATTTAAATTTGATGCCCGCCTGCCGTTCGATGCTCTTGAGGAGGCGGATCGGGATGGTTTTGACGGGATGCGGCAGCGTTACCTTGCCGGGCTTTACCGGATGCTTGAATTGGTGGTGATCGCCTACACACCCGACCTCGTACCAACCGTCTGCCAAGAGTACCTGCAGGACCTCCCTGGATGAGTAACTTTTCATCGGTGTGCCTCCTGACATCTATACTATAACACATATAAATATATTTGTCAATGGGTATTTGCAAATATTTTTATATTTGTTTTGTGCCTTCATGCCCGGCGGGGATGTGTCCACGGTGGACACGCGCCGCCCGGCGGGGTCAGGGGTCATGCCTGCCGGGGAAGAGGATCAGCCTCGGCTTTTTTGCGCAGCATGGCTTGATATTGCTGTTCCAGAACGGTATCGACCGTTTCGCGGCCGCGCTCATCTAGAGCGCGGTATTTTTTTATGTGTCGGTATTCATCGGCCGTAAGACCTTCCAGATCATCAACGCCAAGGAGCCAAGAAGAATCGACGCCAAGTTCTTTGATGATTTCTTTCAGTTTGAAAAGGCCAGGTTCACGGAAGCCGGTTTCGTAGCCTGCATAGGTACTACCGGCAACGCCCAGGCGTTCAGCCATTTCTTTTTGGGTAAGGCCCTTTTCTTTACGCGCTTGGCGCAGACGTTCTCCGAACTCCAACGTTGACACCTCCTGATGGCAAAAGGATAACACACGAAATGAGAGTAGTCAAGGATATATTTTGCAAAACGCAAAGTTTTTTTGGCAAACTGCTTGACAACTACGCATTACGAGAGTATCATATATCCAAAACTACGCGATACGCGTAATCACGGGAGGCAAATTCTATGTTTCGCAATCTTGAAGCGGAGCAGCACAGAAATGCACTGACGGATGCCGATGTTGCCGAGGTTCTGGGCATTACCCGCACGACCTACAACGCCAAGAAAATCCGCGGCAATTTTACCTTCGCGGAAATCCGAAAGCTGCTGCACCTGTTCCACGTTTCTTTTGAGTACCTTTTTGAGACCGACGGCGACACGCCCGCGCAAGCGGGCTAAGGGGGGGGCAGTGTTCGTGCTCGACATCATCGTATACACGGCCATTGCGGCAGTGGTCGTGGCCACCGGTATGGTCATCGCAGAAGCTCTTGTTTTTGCCTTCCGCGGCAAGCGCGCCGGGCTGCTCCCGGCGGCACATCTGCTGGCCATTCTGGCCGCCCTCGCCGCCAGCATCTGCACCTACTTGAAATAGGCGAGAATTGAAAAAATGGCGGCCACGATTGACGCGACAGGCGTAACGAATCCAAGCCAGTTATACAGTGTGCTCTGGCAAAAATGCATGGACTTCTGCGTAAGACAAAATATAGCCTGACTGTCAGGGTCGGGGTACATCAAGTAGCCGTCTGACACCAACGCGGAGACAATGCTCTCGATCTCGTTTTTCACGCGGGCATAGTTGCAGGTTTTTGAAGTGTCCGATACAAGGCAAAAGCAGGTCGAATTGTAGAGATAAGCGATATTTTCCCCAGTGTTTTTTGCCAGCTTCTTTAGTCCGATCAGGACTGCGGCGCTTTGAATGGTCATTAAGATACCTCCCTTCACGCCGATTATATCACGGCTGGGGAGAGAAAAACAACAAGCCGGGCATGGCCCGGCAGAAAGGAGGTGCTTGCAATAATGAATGCAGCAGAATTTTTATCTGGTGAAGTCGCGCGCCGCGGCGTTAAGTACGTGGCGATTTCCAGCGCTACCGGAATACCGGTCGACGCTTTGTCGAAGTCGTTCATGGGCAAAAGAAATCTTACCGCAGACGAAATGTTGAAGGTGAGCAGCTTTCTTGGCCTCAAGCTCGGCGCGCTGGATGCGGTAGCTGACAGCCTGCTCGCCGAAGGTCCTAAGGCCAGCTAACCAGTTGCACGCAGGCCGGGCAAATGAAAAACCGCCCGCTGATAGAGAACGGACGGCCTTCGCTTCATTGTTACCCCTTGCGTGCCTGCAGAAGCGGGGCAGGCCATTACTCCATGTACCTGACCAGCCCCATACGCCCTCTATCGGCATACTTCTTGAGCGCGTCTGCTGAACTTACGCGGTAAAGCTCCCGCGATGGTGCCACAGCAACAGCAGCTTAAAAGAGGAACGGCAAGAGCAAAAGTTTTTTCATGATTTTCATCACGAACACCTCTCTTTCTTGCCTTTCGGCACGCTGCTGTTATAGCAAATTTTGACGCTAAAATCAAGAAGTATGTCGATAGAGGGGCGGCAGCGCCCGCGCGAGCCAGCTAAAGGAGGAAATACCGCCCATGAAAAGACCTGACCACGCTACCCTGGAGCAACCGCCCGGCGAGCGTCTTGAAAGGCTGGAGCGCGGGGTGCTGTTACTGCTCGCTGTTTGCGGGCTCCTCTGGCTCTGCGTCACCGTTTTGGGTTTCCGAGTCTTGGCACTCCAAAGCAGTATCGACGCCATCCGGGGCATCCTGCAGGAGGTCGTCGATGGCACCGGCCAGCTCGGGGACTGCATCACAGTCATCACGGATTGCCTGCAGGGCATCCGAGATGTTCTGCAAAAGACGGTTCTGCTCGGCCAGTAGCTCGTTTGTCTCGCGCTGGTTCTCGAGCGTGGCGGCCTGCAAATCTATCTGCTTTTCCTTTATGCGATAGTGACCGCTCAGCCAGGCCGATGCGAACGGTGATATGGAGGAGGAGGCAAGCGCAACGATGGAAATAACGAGAGACCAATCCATAAAAAAACACATCCTTTCTGCGCCGAATATACCACGGGCGGAGAGAGCAAACAAGTCAGAAGGAGGCCCATCATGCGCGAATCAGAGAACTACCGCGACATGCTCGAGACGGTGCGGGCCGAGGCCGGCAGGCTTTTCCCGGGCAAGGTGGCCTACAGTGCGCCCGAGATCGCCAAGATCCTCGGCTGCTGCCGCAAGACCGTCTACAATCGCGGCTTTACCAGCGGAATGACCGCACCCGATATCGCCCGGATGCTGTGCAAAAGGAGGGCCTGATGGGACGCTCTGCGAAAACGGTGGAAATCGTGCCCGGCGGGCATGTTCAGTTCACGGGCGCGAGCGAGCATCGGAGTATACCGCTGTACTACCCCGAGCCCGGCACGGTGGGCAAGGTCGTGGCCGCTGAGCGCTACGGCGCATGGGTTCAATGGCCGTCCGGCAGTACCGGCAGAGGCAGCAACCCGCAATATACGCCCTGCAGCCTGCTGAAAGCCGTGCCGGCAGTACCGGCACGGCCGTGGCGGCTGATGGCCGCGGTGGCCGGGCTGTGCGCGGCGGCGGTGGTGCTGCTTGGGCTGGCCTACGGCCGGGTGATGGCCCTGCAGCTGCTCGAGGCAGCGTGTGACCTTGCCGGCGCGGCGGCCTGCCTGCACTGGGGCGCCGACGTTGACCGGCAGGTGCAGGCCGTGCTGGACGTGCGTCGGAACATGGGCGCCGGCCGGTATTGAAAGATGGGAGCTGATGAAATGGGCAGCAATGCCAAGCTGATCTCGCTCGAATTTATCGTGGAGCCGGAGCAGGGCGCAAATGTACATGTGCGCGGCCGCGGCGCCGACGATGATCTGTTTACTGCCTGGGCGCTCGGCTCGGTGGCGTTCCTCGACAAGATCGGGATGCCGGTCGACAAGCCGATGCCGTTCATGGGCGTCGAGGCAGCTCTGCTCAAGGCGGCAGAGATCAAAAGGAGCGACAGCGTCCTGATCGACCTGAAAGAGCTCAGAAAGCAGGCCGGCCATGACTGAGCACTATTTCCCACCGCTGCACGGGCCGGTGGACTGCGACAAATGCGAGAGGGCCAGGACATGCCCGGCGGCGCACGGTGCCGACCGTGCCCGGCGGGAGCTCACCTGCAGAGAGGGCCGCTGCCCGCGGATGCCGGATGCGCACGGTGAGGTCGACGTGGAAGAGCTTGTGCACTACCAGGCGGCCTTCCCGCTGGTCCGGGCCCGGAATATCAACTACCGCGACAACGCGATCCGCGTCGAGATCCACATGCCCGGCGAGCGCGAATGGCGCCGGCTGCACTGGGATGCGCCGGACGGCTGCTGGTATTTTGTCGAGCAGCAGACCGGCCGCCGGCGCCGGCATGAGGTTCGCCTCGAGGACGGCCTCGACGGCCCCACGATGGCGAAGGTGATGCGGTACAGCCTCGACCGGCAGTTCCGGGCCGAGGTCAAGGGCTTTTTCGCGGGGCCACGAAAATGATGCCAGACAGAAAGGAGTGCAGGCATGACGATCGTCTATTACACTTTCGGCAAGGGCAGCGGCCATCCCTACGAGGGCGGCTGGGTCAAGATCGCCGGCGAGGGCGGCCGCGCCTGCGATCAGACCTTCCGGGCGCTGTACCCGGATAAGACGCCGGGGCTGCTGAACTGTTCCGGCCGCTATACCGAGTTGGAATTTCTGCAGACAAAGATGCCGGAAGAGGGCAACTATGGCGCGTTCTGCCAGGCCGAGCACATCCAGCCGGGCGAGGTCGAACACCGCATGGAGGCGGCGGTCAGCGCGCTGTATGAGGGCACCGATGCAAATGGGGGTAAACAGTCTTGTGAGCCGGTAGAGCGCCCGGCGGGCGCCGGCCCGGCGGGCCGAGATCGTGCGCTCGATCCTCGACGGTGAGACCACGATCAAGGCGGCCGCGGCGGCTGAGCATGTCCAATATAACACGGTGTGGCTGTGGGTGAAAGCAGCCGGGAAGGAGGCGCCCGATGGCGCAGACAAGGACAAGCCTGCAGGATCTCAATGAATACCTGTTCGGGGAGCTGGACGCGCTCTCCAATGCCGATCTCACCGGCGAAGATCTCGAGAGCGAGATCCACCGCGCAAAGGCCATGGCGGGCGTGGCCGAGAAAATCATCTCAAACGGCAAGCTGATACTGGATGCCGTGCGGGTGCAGAGCGAGTGCAGCAGCCCCATCGTGCCCGGCGGCGGCCCGATCGCGCCGCTGCTCGGCGAGGGTCACGCCGATGCCTAAAGGCATCCGTATCAACTGGGCGCCGTTTGAGGAATTTCTGCGCGCCAACTACCGGGAGTATACGGCCCGGGAGCTGTCCGCAATGCTGCAGGAGCAGTACGGCGCCGAGATCAGCGGGGACGCGATCAGCAACTACCTGCAGCGGCACGACCTGCACAGCGGCCGCACGGGCCGCTTTGAGCCCGGCCGGACGGCTGAAAACAAGGGCCGGACGTGGGCCGAGTATATGCCGCCGGCCTCGCAGGCCCGGTGCCGGGCGACGACCTTCAAAAAGGGCAACCATCCGCAGACGTATGTCCCGGTCGGCACCGAGGTCATTGACAGCGGCGGATACCGCAAGCGCAAGGTGGCAGACCCCAACAGATGGCAGTTTGTCCACCGTATGGTATGGGAGCAGCATTTCGGGCCAGTCCCGGCGGGCCACGTCGTGGCGTTCCGCGACGGCGACAAGGCAAACTGCGCGCCGGAAAACCTTGTGCTGCTGTCCCGGGCCGAGAACGCGGTGCGCAACCGGCACCTGATCCAGCTCGCCGAGACCCCTGAGCAGCACCGGGCGGTGATCGCCCTGGCAAAGCTAAAAACCGAGATTTCAAGACGCGAAAAGGAAGATGGTAACGATGGCAACAAAAAGCACGGCCGCCAGACCGGCGGCAAACAAGGGCCCGATGGCGGTGACGCTGCAGGGCCCGGTGGACGTTCTGCTCACCGCACAAACGCTGCCCGGCCCCAAGGTCACAATACCGGCGCAGACGCCGGCTGATGCCGTCAACGTGCGGCTGGCGCAGGTCGACGGCGAGACCGTCACGCTGCAGCTCGGCATCCATCCCGACAGGCTCTGCCGTCTGCTGGACGAATGGTTCACGCCGCTCGGGTGGAGCTGCCGGCGCTACAGCTGCGGCGGGGTGCTGTATACGGCCCTCGGGCTGCTGCATCCCGTGACCCGGCAATTTGAGTATAAAGACGCCCCGGCGGCGCCGGTGGGGCGCAGCGTCACCGACCCGGCGGTCGCCGCGGCCAACACCAGCTTTTGGCGGGCCGCCGGCATGTGGGGGATCTGCGCCGATCTGCGCGGCCTGCCGCCTCTGCGGCTCAAGACCGAGAGCGTCGGCGTGGTGCCGGTGCTGAGCGCCGACGGCAAGACGGTCGAGAGCTACCGCCTCGCGCAGCCGCTGCATGTGGAGTGCTTTGGCCGCGACGATGCCGGGCGCATAACGCATGTTCAACTGGCTACGGCCGCGGGGGCAAAGATCGTATGGCCGGAAAGCTGATCGCCAGGCTGCCGGTGCAGTTCATCGGCGGCGAGTTCACGGTCGACCCGGCCTATAAGTGGGAGGCATCGCGGCTGTATGAGCGCTGCGCGGCGCTGAGCCGCGACGGCCCTGCCCGGCTGGTGGTCGAGATAAAGCCCGAGAGCAAGCGCCGGTCGCTCGACCAAAACCGGCTGATGTGGCAGCTGCTGCGCGTGATGGCCCAAGAGACCGACGGCCGCGCCGGCAAGACAACGGCCGAGGACTGCTACATCGAGATGCTGGAGCAGGCAGGAGCCCGTGTTGACTACTTCGCCGTGCCGCTGCGGGCCATCCCGCTGCTCAAACAGGCGTGGCGCGTTGTCAAGATCGTGGAGCTGTTGCCGGGCAACAAGGCGACGGTGAAGTGCGTCGAGGGTTCCAGTCAATTCGACAAGGCCGAGATGCACGACTTCATCGAGAGCCTTTTTGACCGGCTGGCCGAGATGGGCGTCGACGATGCCGAGGTAACTGACGAATACCGCAACTGGAGGGCCGCGAATGGCTAAAAGTATTTTGCAGACACAGCAGGAGTGCTATGTCTGCCGCAGGATCTACAATGTCAGAACGCCCTATGGGTTGGAGGTGCATCACATTTTCCCAGGCAACCCGGGGCGGGAGCTGAGCGAGCGGAACGGGCTCAAGGTGTGGCTGTGCCAGCGGCATCACAACATGTCGCCGTATGGCGTGCACTACGATGCCGTGCTGGCCGAATGGCTCAAACAGCAGGGCCAGCTCGCTTTTGAGCGCGAGCACAGCCGGGCCGAGTTCGTCCAGCAGTTCGGCGAGAATCACCTGTAAAGGAGTGTTGAGAGATGGCGCTGTTGCCTGAGCGCAAAAACATTTTGGAAATGGCCCGCGGGGCCATCATGGAGCGCGTGGACGTAGAGATGGATCGGGTGATCAAAAACATCCTCGACCCCAACACGCCCGCGAAGAAGAAGCGCAGCATCACGCTGCGCATCGACCTGATGCCGGAAGAAAACCGCGGCCGCGTCGACATGAAGGTGCAATGCAAGAGCACGCTGGCGCCGATGGTCGACGTGAGCACGGCCATGTGCATCACCACCGGCCGCCAGGGCGAGCTACTGCTCGCCGGGCTGCTGCCGCAGGTTCCGGGCCAGATCGATTTGGACGGCAATGAGGCGCCGGCGCCGGCCTTTGCCAGGATCGGCCGCTAAAGGAGGCGTATCGTATGATTTTCTGGATAGGTTTTGTAATAGGTGCAGCAGCGGCATGCTCGGTAGAGTATTGCGTGATGACTGTGCTTGCAATTCGCAGCTACATAAAGCAATCAAATAAGGAGATGAAATAATGAGTGACAACCTGCTGAAAAACGCCATCGAGAAGATCGCCGAGATGGCGGCGCCGACGATCCGCGAGATCGGCGGCGAGATTTGGTCCAGCAAGCATCTGGAGCTGGTGAGACCGCCGGAAGATAAGCCAGAGCCGTACACCGTGAACACGCTGGAGGGGCTTGCGGATCTCATCATGCGCGAGGGTGTGGAGCTCTCGGATAAGAAAAGCCCTCTCTTTGTGGTCGTGCGCGGGCCTGATCTGGTAGAGGTTGACAGCTCTCACATCCTGGGGCTTAACACCGCATTCCTGCGGCGGCACTATTACCGGGCGGAGTCGGACGTACCACTTTTTTCGACAGGGTTCCGACCGCTGGAAGAATTGATCATCCGGCTGCGCGCACAGTGTGCCGACACCGAGGGCCGAAAAAAACTGCTGGATCTGCTGAGCTCGGTCAGCATGGATGACAGCGTGTCCACAATGGACAACGGTGTCACCCAGAGGGTGATGACCCACAGCGGCGTCTCGCTCAAGACTGCCGTGGACGTGGAGCCTTACGTCTGCCTGCAGCCTTACCGCACTTTTTTGGAGGTCGACCAGCCGGAGAGCGAATTTCTGCTGCGCGTGAGCGCTGACGGCAAGGTCGGTCTTTTCGAGGCCGATGGCGGCGCCTGGAAGCTGGAAGCGAAGCGCCGCATCCGTAACTGGCTGGCTGATGCCCTCGACGCTGAGATCGAGGATGGGCTGGTGGTGGTCACGATATGATGAACGTCGTCGCCATCATGGGGCGGCTCGTGGCCGACCCGCAGATGCGCCAGACCACGACCGGCCGCAGCGTGACCAGCTTCCGCATCGCCTGTGACCGCGGCCGCAAGGGCCCGGACGGTCAGAGCGTGGCGGACTTCCTCGACGTGGTCGCGTGGGAGCACACGGCCGAGTTTGTCGGCCGGTATTTCCAAAAGGGCAGCCTGATCGCCATCGACGGCCGGCTGCAGAGCCGGCAGTATCAAGACCGCAACGGCGTCAACCGTCAAGCGGTCGAGATCGTGGCAAACAATGTGCACTTCTGCGAGAGCAAGCGCACAGCCGCCTCGCCCGGCGGACAGAGCGATCCCGCAGCCAAGCCGGCCGGGTCTTATGATCGGGGCGCAGCGCCTGCGCCGCAGCCTGCAGCGCAGCCCACGCCGGTCGAGGACGAAGATGGCTTTGTTTTGCTCGAG
Source organism: uncultured Gemmiger sp. (assembly GCA_947631565.1). Lineage (GTDB taxonomy): Bacteria > Bacillota > Clostridia > Oscillospirales > Ruminococcaceae > Gemmiger. The sequence continues at coordinate 14,643 of CANRLV010000028.1, forward strand.
GACGAGGGGGATCTGCCCTTCTAGTCCTCGATCAAAGATAGATGGAAACCGGGGCCGCTTTTTGTGCAAAAAAGCGGAAGGAGCGGCCCCTTTGTTAAAGTCGGCCATTTTTAAGGGGGCAATACCATGGAAAATCCGTCTTTTTTTGCGGTGCTGCCGGCGGCGGTCCGCTACGATGCGCGGCTGAGCGCGTCGGAAAAAATCTTTTTTGCCGAAATCACCGCGTTGACCGAGGCCGAGGGCTACTGCTACGCGGCCAACGCCTATTTCAGCGATCTGTATGGGGTGGATGAGCGCACCGTGCGTCGCTGGCTCGGGCATCTGCAGACGGCCGGGTACATTGAGGTCGAGCCAGCCGCCGGCGGCGAAGCACCGCATCCGCGGCGGATCTGGCTGGCCGGACGCACCGTGCGCGGGGCCGAGGTCGACGCCGCTGCTGATGAGGCGGGCAAAAATGTCCGGGGGGCGGGCAAAAATGTCCGGGAGGGGCGGGCAAAAATGTCCGGGCCTACCTCTCAAGAACAAAAAAATAATAATAATACGGGCGCGCGCGCGAGTTCGGAGCCGGCGGCATCGCCCTCGAGGACAGTCGGCGAGATCTTTGCCGAGTTCTGCGCCCAGTACAATCTCGACCAACGCCTGGATGATGCGCTGGGCGAGTTTGCCAGCAGCCGGGCCGCCAAAAAGAAGCCCCTCACGCCATGGGCGGCAGAGCTGCTGTGCAAAAAGCTGCGCCGACTGGCGGCCGAGGCCGAGGCCCGCGACCCGGTCGACTACATGGTGCAGGCGCTCGAGGAAAGCGTCGTCAACAGTTGGAGCGGCGTCTTTGCCCTCAAGGAATACCGGCCGACGCCGCCGGCGCCAAAGCGGCAGCAGGACAGCGCAGACAAGCCCCGAATGATAGGCGCCGACGCCGATATATCGGCGCTGTTCTAGGAAGGAGCAGCCCATGCAAGAGAAATACACGCCCCAGCAGCGCGTGCAGCTGTCATTCCTCGGGGCGGCTCTGGTGGCGCCGGATACCTGCCGCGATGCGTTCCAGCGGCTGACGCCGGCCATGTTCGACGAGGGCGAGCCCCGGCGGCTGTTCACGGCTCTGTACGGCATGATAGCGGCTGGCCGCGGCATCGACCAGGTCACAGCCGCGCAGGAAGTCGGCGCCGATGGGCAGGCATTTGTGATCTACTGCGCCGAGACGGTGCCCAGCGTCAGCCATGCCGAGGAATACGAGCAGGATATCATCGAGAATTACCGGCGCCGGCGCCTCAAAGAGCTCTGCCTCGACATATCGCTGCACAGCGAGGACGAGAGCAGCGACAAGACCTGCGGCCGGCTGCAGAGCGAGCTCGCCCAGCAGAATGCGATCTGCAACGCGCTGGCCGACAGCAGCGCCCGGGAATGGGCCGACGTGGTCGAGGAAGCTCTCGGCGCGCTGGCGAGCCCGGACACGAATCTCAAAACCGGGTGGAACACCGTGGACAGGTACGGCATCTTCCAGCGCGAGAATGTGGCCGTGATCGCCGGCAGGCCCGGCGGCGGCAAAACCGATTTTGCGCTGACGCTGGCGGCCCGGCTGTCAAAGCAATACCGCGTGTTTTACCTGACGATGGAAGAGACCCGGGTGAGGCTGATGTATCGCATCTTGTCAAAGACCTGCCGCATCGACCACGGCCGCATCCGCGACCGCTCGCTCACGCCGGAAGAACAGCAGACGCTGCGCAACGCCGGCGAAGCCCTCAAGCGGCACCATAACATGGTGATCGACGAGGGCAGCGGCCTGACGGTCGGGCAGATCAGGGCCAAGGTGCTGCGCTACCGGCCGGATGTGTGCTTTATCGACCACTGTGGCCTGATCGCCGCCGACGATCCGCGGGCCAAGCGCGTCGACACCATCACGGCGGCCACGAATATGCTCAAACAGATGGCAAAGGAGCTCGGCATCGTGGTCGTGGAGCTGGTGCAGCTCAACCGCACGACCGACCGGCGCGGCGGCAGCACCGCGGCCGCCCTGGCCGATCTCAAGGGCAGCGGCAGCTATGAAGAGGACGCCAACGCCGTGCTCTTCATCGAGAGCGCCGTCGACGGTAAACAGGAGCCGCTGCACGGTGATGATGCCTACCGCGAGGTAGACGTGCGCGTCGCCAAAAACCGCGACGGCGAGACGGGGCGCTTCCCGATGCGGTGGCAGCCGCAGTACCATGACTGGCAGCCCGACACCGGCCGCATGGGCTACGGCCCGATGGACACCGGCGGATATGGCGGCGCCTATTACGAGGACTGACAGCATGGCAGACAAACCAACATCCTGTAAAGCGCCGAGGCACTTTGAGCCTTGTTTCAACCCCTGCAGGGGGCTCTACTGCTGCAGCTGCTGCGGCCGGGCGCCTGCGATGCACTTCACGGACAGCCTGTGGCAGCGTTATGACCCCGAGTGCTGCGGCCGCGAGCGCAGCGTCAATCCCGAGCGGTGCATGCTCAACCAGGGACGGCCCCGGTCGGAATGGGAAAACGATCCCAACGTATAGAGCGGCACCTGCCGCGCTGATATACAAACCGTACTTTCAAAAATCGTCGGAAAAACTGCAAAAATGGAGGCTTTGCAAATGATCACCATCGCCATCATCAATCTCAAAGGCGGCGTCGGCAAGAGCGTGACGACCGTCAACCTGGCAGAGCGGCTGACGGCCCGCGGGCTCGGGGTGCTGGTCGGGGATCTCGACAAACAGGCCAACACTACCAAGTTTTTCGGCCTGCTCGACTACGACCGCAACAGCATGAGCGAGATCCTGAAAGGCACGGCCGGCGCCCTGGATGTTATCAGGCCGGCGCCGATCAAAGCGCCCGACGGCCCGGCGGTCGTCGACGTGATGCCGGCCAACATGACGCTGCTCGCCGCCAACCGCGAAGTGCTGCTCGATATGGTCCATCCGCAGCAGAATCGCCTGCGGGCCGCGCTGGCCCCGGTGGCGCAGCTCTACGATGCGGTGCTGCTGGACTGTCCGCCGGATCTCGATATGGGCAGCATCAACGCCCTGTGCGCGGCCGACTGGGTCATCATCCCGGTGGACTGCGACGAATGGGCCGCCGACGGCCTCGACGTGATGCTCGAGCAGATCGCCGCCGTGCGCGACGGGTTCAACCCCTCGCTGGGGCTGCTCGGGGCGCTGATCACCAAGTACCAGCGCACCAACTACGGCGCCCGCGTGGCCGCCGAGATCGCCCGGCGGGACGTGCCGCTGCTCAATACGGCCATCCGGCAGACCGTCAAGGTCAAAGAGAGCATTGCCGCGCACAAGCCGCTGGCCCAGTATGACCCCAAGTGCACGGCCGCGCAGGACTATGACGCGCTGGCTGATGAAGTCATGCAAAAGACGGGCCTGCAGGTCAGGAAAGGGGGCCGGGCGTGATGCGATGGACGCCTGAAACCATCAGCAATGAGATTGCGCTCTCGAGCTCCTACTGCCGGGAGGCGATTGCAGATCTCAATCGGGCCGCGCAAGCTATCGGCAATATGGACCCAATCCGCACAGTGGTCTTGCCGTGCAACTTTGGTGACCGTCTGTGGTGGTGTTATGACGACGGCGACGACAACGACCTGCCCAAGGTCGAGCGGTCCGACCCCATCAAGGGCTTTTTGATAGAGCCCGACGGCAGAATCTCGGCGACATACGATTTTATCTGTTATGACCGTATCGGCGGGCCCGACCTCTGGCTGACTGAGGATCAGGCAAAAGCCGAGCAGGCCCGGCGGCTCTTGAAACAAAACCAGACCCAGGCCGAGGAAATGAAGGAGGAAAAAACAGATGGCAGCCTTTAACATCAACACGATTTTGAACGGGGTCAGCCAGGCACCGGCCGGCGAGCACATGGACGTTGCGCTCATTGCCCACGAGAACATCCAGCCCAACCCCGAAAACACGCGCATATACATCGTGGGCGACGTGTCCGGCCTCAAGGCTGATATCGCGGCCAACGGCCTGCGCCAGCCGCTCGAGGTCATCCCGGCGGGCGGCGACAAGTACACGCTGCTCGGCGGCGAGCGCCGCTGGACGGCCATCGGGCAGCTGCTCGAGGAAGACGCCGCAAACCGGGCGCGCTTTGGCCGCGTTCCCTGCATCGTGCGGCAGAGCCGCGGCGCCGACGATGATCTGCTGGCCCTCATTACCGCCAATTCGACGGCCCGCGAGCTGACCGACGGCGAGCGCCTGGCGCAGTATGAGGCCGTCAAGCGGATTTTCGAGCGGAAAAAGGCCGCCGGCGAGCTGCACGGCCGGGTGCGTGATGCCATGAGCGAGGCTCTTGGCCTCGGCGCCGGCACGCTGGGGCGGCTCAATGCCATATCGGAGCACTGCGGCGACGCGGTCAAGATGCTGCTGCGCGCCGGCAAGACAACGCTGACAAAAGCCTATGACGCCAGCAAGCTGTGGAAGTGCCAGCAAGAGGGCTTCTGCCTGCATGGGTATGCGTCGCCGGTGCCCTCTATGAGCGCGGAACAGAGAGAGGCCGTCTGGGACTGGATCGCCGACAACGCGGATTTTGAGGGCGTCGACTGGACGATCGACACATCATACAGTACCCAGTTTAACAACGCGATCGACAAATTGAACGTCACCGCGGAAATGAGCATCGGCAGGGTCAAGATCAGCAAGAGCTATGCCTACCTGTTGAGCGAGACCGATCCCGATGATGCGGTCGGCTATGCGTACCTGTTCGACTGGCGGCAGTACAGCCGAATCCGCGAGAAGCGGCTGACGCCGGAACAGCGGGCCGAGATCGAGGCCCGGCGCGCTGCAGAGGCGCAGCAAAACGCTGCACCAGTGCAGCAGACGCCCGGCGGGGCCGATGCCAGCGCCGAAAGCGATGTGTCCGAATCGGGCACGCGAGAGGATCGGCTCGAGGAAATTGCAGATGAACTGCTGACAGGCGAGCTGCCCGGCATGTGGACGCTGATGCGCCACGATGCCGTCCTGCACATCAGCAGTTACATCCTCGACCTGCCTGGCGAGCAGCACCTGATAATGATAAACCCCGACAGCAAAGTGAACGACGAAAAAGACCGCATGTATCTGCGCGTCAATGTGGCTGGATCGATCGTCCCGATGGACGGCGAGGACGAGGACAGCGAGGGCTGGATGAATACGTTTTGGGACTGGCAGGAAGAGCCCGTCCGCAAGGCCCTGCACGAGGCGGCCGAGCTGCTGCTGGACGGTGAGGAAGCCAAGGCCGGAAAGGGGGCGCCGTGATGTATCTCTATCAGGTGCTTTCGCCGGATGGCCGGGTCATGGTGCAGTGTACCGACCCGCGCTGCACATACCCGGAGGATATCGAACGAGATATAAGGCGGGCCGGTTTTAAAATTAAGGTGCAGCAGGACCGGGAAAACGGCAAACAGTAACACCAAAGGGGGCTGGTGGCGGTGAACACAGTTGAGTATCTGCAGGGGTATCAACGCGCGCTGTCGGAGTGGCGGCGCCTGTGCGAAGAAGCTGACCGTCTGCGGGCACTGGGAGCCCGGGTCACGAGCACCTTTGACGGCATCCCGGCGGGCCAGTCCGGCCGCAGCAAGGTCGAGGCGGCCGTCGAGGGCGTCAGCGAAGTGCTCGCCAAGGCCGACGCCGCAAAGCTGAACGTCGCGGCCCGGCGGGCCGAGGTCGAGGCGGCCATCGCGCTGCTGCCCGATGAACGCCATCGCACAGTGCTGCGCATGAGATACCTGAACGGATACAGCTGGCACCGCGTAGCCGACGAGTGCGGATATGGGGAACGCCATGCCCTGCGGCTCCACCGTGAAGCGATTGCCCAAGTGGAAATCAGGTTGAATGAAGACGCCCGACGATGAAAAGATGTCATTGAATGTCACCTTTTATGTGCGTATAATGGTAGTATGGATACGCGGGAACGGGAACCGCGCCCATGTGAAACCTCCGATGCAGTGTAAATTCGGCGGGAGATGGGTATTTGCCCCGTCCATTCCAAAACCCAGCGGGGCACATTGTGTCCAACGTGGACACGCAGCCAGACGATTGCCGTCTGGCTTTTTTATTGCACAAAGCCCGGCGGAGCGCCGGTGTGGGGACCGGGCCCTAAGGAGCAAAGGAGCAAGTCTATGCCCAAGGTGGCACGGCCTGATCGCGACGGTACACACCGTCTGGCCTTTGAACGGGCTAAGAAAAAGATATATGCCACGCAGACCTGCTGCGGCATCTGCGGTAAGCCGGTGGATTTCTCGCTGAAATATCCGCACCCACTGTCGGCGTGTATTGATCATATCATCCCCGTGGCAAAGGGCGGCCACCCGAGCGACCCAAGCAACCTGCAGCTGGCGCACTGGGCCTGCAACCGGCAAAAGTCGGACAAGCTCTACGCAAAAAACAAGGACAATGACCTTGAACCAATGATATCAAATCGAGTTTTGCCACAGTCGATGGATTGGAGTTCATATCGTCCGAAGTAGGGGGGAAATACCCCCGCCCCGGGCAGCTTTGCGGACTTCACGCCGTCACTGTGAATATTTTCTCACGAAATTGAGGGAAGGGAGAGGGCGATGGCGCAACCTCTTGGCATTGAGTATATGCGCAGGCGGCTCAATGATAAACGGCCCCGGGTGGACCTGCGGTATAGCTACTATGAGGCAAAAAACTCCTTGAACTACCTGGGACCGGTCATCCCGCGGGAGCTGCTGGTCTACAAGGCAGTGCTGGGCTGGAGCGCCAAGGCAGCCGATGCCCTGGCGGATCGGCTGGTCTTCCACACTTTCGAGGACGACAACTTCGACCTGGTGGGCATCTACAACATGAACAACCGCGACATCCTGTTTGACAACGCGGTGCTCTCGGCGGCCATCAGCTCCTGCTGCTTTATCTACATCTCGCCGGATGAGGATGGCTTTCCGCGGCTGCAGGTCATCGACGGCGGCAATGCCACCGGTAAGCTGGACCCCATCACCGGGATGTTGACAGAAGGGTATGCGGTTTTGCGCCGTGACGATATGAACCATCCCGAGCTGGAGGCGCACTTTTTGCCCGGCTCGACCGTCTACTACGAGAGAGGCCGGCAGAAACCGGTCGTGCGGACCAACATCGCGCCATACCCGCTTTTGGTGCCCATCATTCACCGGCCGGACTCGCGCCGGCCGTTCGGGCACAGCCGCATCTCGCGCGCCTGCATGACACTGCAGCAGCAGGCACTTCGCACGCTGCTGCGCAGCGAGGTGAGTGCTGAGTTCTATTCATTCCCGCAAAAATATGTGACCGGCTTGGCCAACGACGCCGAATTCGAGGGCTTCCGTGCGGCGATCAGCAGTTTTTTGTCCTTCACTAAGGGCGATGACGGCGAGGAGCCCAAGCTCGGACAGTTCACCCAGCAAAGCATGAGCCCTTTCACCGAGCAGCTGCGCACCATAGCCTCACTGTTTGCCGGCGAGACGGGGCTAACACTTGACGACCTGGGCTTTGCCACCGAAAACCCCTCCAGCGCTGATGCAATCAAGGCCACGCATGAAAATCTGCGCCTGGCGGCCCGCAAGGCGCAGCGCACCTTTGGCAGCGGCTTTTTGAACGCCGGTTTTTTGGCCGCCTGCCTGCGTGATAACTTCGCCTACCGCCGCGAGCAGCTGTACCTTACCCGGCCGAGGTGGGAACCGGTGTTTGAGCCGGACGCCGCCATGCTGGGGATGATCGGCGACGGCGCTGCCAAAATCAACCGGGCTGTGCCCGGTTACTTTGGCAAGAGCAATCTGCGCACGATGACCGGTATCGAGGCGGAAAGCTGAGGATTGCAAAATGGCAGATACGGCTGAGGCGCTGAGGGAGAGGGTACTGGCCCTGTTTGCGAAGCGTGTTGCGACCGACCCGGAGATCGCCGCACTGCTCGAGCGCATCCATGGCGACAACGGCACGGGCTACGCGGACGCGGATGCTTTCGCGCTGCGCATTGGCCAAGCCTTGGCCGATGCCTATAAGGCTGTGCAGGGTGAACTCCCGGAGCACATCGACGCGGCTTTCGCTGACACGCTGCTGCGCGAGGCGCTGCAAGGAGATTATGAACAGGTGGCGGACGTCGCCGCGGCCGTGCAAAAGGCGCTCAACAGCCAGGCGGGGCTGGGGTTAAATGCCGTCCGCGCACAACTCAACACCGACCGCATCGACGGGCTGGTCGGCCGGCTGGCCGGAGCTGAGAAGACACAAGACGCTTTATGGCTGTTGGATGAGCCGGTGCGAAACTTCAGCATGAGCGTTGTCGACGACACGCTCAAGGCAAATATTGAGTTCCAAGGCAAAGCAGGACTGCGGCCGCGTGTGATCCGCACGATGCACGGCAAGGGATGCAAGTGGTGCCAAGACTTGGCCGGCGTCTATGACTACCCCGACGTGCCGAAAGATGTTTACCGCCGCCACGAGCGCTGCCGCTGTGTGGTGACCTATGACCCCGGCCGCGGCAAGCGTGTGCAGGATGTGTGGTCAAAACGCTGGACAAACGCGGAAGAACGTGATAAAATTGAGGCAAGGAAGCAGGTCGGCAAAGACAGCTTTTTGACGCACCTCGCCGAGAATCCTACCGCACTTGGCCGATACACGCCCCAAAGCCTCAAAGAGACGTTGGAGCGGATGGGGTATGCGGTCAAGCCCCTGTCAAGTGGCCGCCTGAAAGGTGTACCATTTGAGGACGGTGGCGGTTATAAGGTCAATTTTACAGACAGCGGCCTGTTGATGTATCACCCGGAACGGTTGAGTCATCACAATGGAGAATACTATAAGATTTCCACCGGGAAAAGAGGTCTTCACCATTATGAAATCAACGGACAAGAATTCAATCCAAGGGACAGACATAAGATTCGATAAATTGTGGGATAAACTGTCGGAAACTTTTAAGTCTGTCAAAAATGGCGATGACACTTGGTTTCGGACTGACAGCGGAACCAAGTTCCGGCCTTTGTTATTTCCGCCGCCGAGGAATGCCATCGTTATAGAATTTGCCAACTTGGATGAAGGCGAACTCTACTATCTGGATGAGATGACCGATGAGGAAATTTTGACGGCAATCCTCGAAGAAATCAGTTTATAAGTGATACAAAAGCAGAATTTAAGCACGATGCACATGCACCGTGCTTTTCTTGTACCCATTTTTAGGGGGTGAAGGAGATGCGCTGGAAACACCATGCCGCGTAAAATGACCGTTGCTCCGGCCAAGCCGCGGCTCGGCCGCCAGACGCCGACACGGTCCTACATCCTGCCCTATGAGGCCACACGCGGGGCCGAGGCGGTCGAGCTGTACGCCGAGACCGGGCGCACGGCCCAGGAATGGCAGCAGCTGCTGCTATATGACCTTATGGCCACCAACGCCGAGGGACTGTGGGTGCATACAAAATTTGGCTATGCGGTGCCGCGCCGCAACGGCAAGAACGAGATCGTCGCTATGCGGGAGATGGCTGCCCTGGCCGATGGCCAGAAAGTGCTTCATACTGCCCACCGCACCACAACCAGCCACAGCGCCTGGGAGCGGCTGTGCGGCCTTTTGGACGATGCGGGCCGCGAGTATACCTCGGTGCGAGCAACGGGACGCGAGCGCATCAAGTGCAAGGACAGCGGCGGCGTGATTGAGTTCCGCACCCGATCCACCAAGGGCGGCCTGGGCGAGGGCTTTGACCTGCTGATCATCGACGAGGCACAGGAGTACACCGAGGACCAGGAGAGCGCACTCAAGTACGTCGTCTCGGACAGCGCCAACCCACAGACCATCCTCTGCGGCACACCGCCGACGCCGACTTCGTCTGGCACGGTGTTCATGAAGATGCGCGCGGCCGCGCTGGCCGGTGAGAGGACAAACACCGGCTGGGCGGAGTGGAGCGTGGACGCCCAGCACGACCCACAGGACCGTGATGCCTGGTACGAGACCAACCCTTCGATGGGGACCATCCTGAGCGAGCGCAAGGTCTTGGATGAGATTGGTCCCGACGTCATCGACTTCAATATCCAGCGCCTCGGGCTTTGGCTGCGCTACAACCAGAAGAGCGCTATCAGCCGGGCCGAGTGGGACGCCCTCAAGGCCGAAACGCTGCCGACTCTTATCAACGGGTCTCCGTGTAGTCTTCCCCTTCCATTCTATGCTTCTGGATTTAGCTTTGAGACGGCGCTCAAAGCGAACTTTGATAAGGGCGCTGGCTGGTGCCTGGCTACCAACGCCATGTATGCGGCCATCGCCCTGCTGTGCAAGGCGTCCGGGTTTATGCCGAGAGGAAACAACAGCTTTGGGAAGGACTATTCTAAGCCATTTGAGAAATCCATTCCTGTTTTGGGATACGATCATGACCGAATTGCTAAAACACTTTGCGGCAGCGGCCCCGTCAGCTGGAACCACAACAACGACGCCACCGGCATTTGCGACCTCAACGGCAACGCGGCTGAGTGGGCGGCCGGCCTGCGCCTGGTAGACGGCGAGATCAACATCATCCCCGACAACAACGCTGCCCTCCCCACCGTCGACCAGGGAGCCGAGAGCACGCTGTGGAAGGCTATCCGTGCCGACGGTACGCTTGTTGAGCCGGGAACCGAGGGGGCGATCAAGCTCGACTTGGTGAGCAACCATATTACGTTCACCACCGGGGAGCAGACGAGTCCTACAGTCAATAACCACTATACGGCATTCAGCGCTCTTGGCGCCGGCACGGGCCTGACTGAGACGATTCCGCAACTCTTGTATTCGTTGGCCCTGTTCCCGAAAGCCCCCGGAGACAAATACACGGGTTCGATTTACGCCACATGGCCCGGCGAAATGTTGGCTTTGCGAGGGGGTCCCTATTTCTTCAACATTACTGCCGGTGTGTTCTGCATTATGCTATCCTATCCGCGCACACGAAGAGACGGGAACTTTCAGAATCGCTCCGGTTATGTCGGAGAATTGTGAGGAGGGATATAGATGGCAAACGGTTACGAAACGGCCGGCGGCGGTGGTGGTGCTATCATCCTGCAGGTGAACGGCCAAGTCGGCATGACAGCTACGGCTACCCTTGGAAACAGGACCAAAACTGGTATTATTGGCGATACTGGAGTATTGCAGCTCAGACTGCCGAAGCTTGGTGTTTGGCAGGTGAAGGCTGAAAAAGGCGAAACGTCCGTTTCTGCCGATGTCAAAGTTTTTGGCTATGGCATCACGGAATGGAATGCTGTAGACGCGCAAATTTATACGGCCTTCAAGTTGTATGATTTGAATGAGAATAGCTATGCCTATGATTTGAAGGCCCATTTCCCGAGTTCGTATGAGACTTTGGCCGAGGAGAATTTTGTACTTAGGACGAAATCGGTAGAAGCATACGTGTGGGATTCGGACCATTCCGGAGTAAACTTCGCATTTACACTTACCATTATCAAGAAAAACGAAAATTCTTTGACTATTAATAAAAGCGCGTCGGGCTCTAACCCGCAAAACTTTACTGGCGCAATTGGAATTCGCTCGACTCTTAATAGTCCCGTTGAGCTTTGGTATATCGGTCCGGCCAGGCCGGATTATGTTCCGTAAGGAGGGTGTCAAATGGGTATTTTATACACATTACCTTTTAAAGGGCAGAACAAGATCACCAGCGCCTACGGGTACCGCACCATAAGCGGCAAGAAAGAATGGCACGCCGGGTGGGACGTGGTGGGCGTGGATGATACCGACGTTCGCGCGGCCTGCGCTGGCGATATCAAGAGCAGCACCATCATCACCGACCGCAGCAATTTGACCTGGCAGTGGGGCAATTATGTCAAGCTTCGCGACGCCTTGAAGCAGGACCTGTTTTCCTGCCACATGGCCAGCCGGGCCGTGGCCGTTGGGCAGAGTGTGAGTACCGGGGACAAGCTCGGCGTCATGGGGAACACCGGGTACAGCTTTGGCGCACACACGCACTGGGAGGCCCGCACATCGGCCGGCGTGACCATCTGCCCCGGCGAGCTGTTCGGTCTGCCGAACGTGGCCGGCGTCACATGGGACCGCGAGACTATGGACGCGGCCGCCATCGGCTACCTGGACTGCACTGTGGCACAGTACCGATGGCGCGTGGGCGCGGGGACAAACTATGCGCTGTACAAGCCCTCCAACGTGAACAAGAGTCTGTACTGCCGCCTTGGTGTTACATACAGGGTCTATGCCGTCACGGCGCTGCCAAACGGCGAGGTGTGGTGCCAGGTGACACCGCCGGCGAGCTGTGCGGCGGGAGGCAGCCCGCCAGTGCTGTGGGTGAGCGCGGCGTGCGGGACGTACACGGCGAAGGAGCCGTCGGCACAGCCGGGCGGCGAGTCGGAAAACGGCGGCGAGACCGGGCACAATGCGGTGGATTGGCAGAGCCCCTGCAACGAGTTCATCGTCAGCGCCACTGGCACCGACCGAAACCGGCTGCGGGCGTTGTGTGAAGAACTGCAGTTACATGTGGAAAACTTGAGAGTAAGTTGAGAGTACTTGAAAGTAAAGACAGAGCAAGAAGAGGTGAGAACGGCTACAGCTGCATGTGGAAAATGCCCTGTGAGGGGCAGAGAAAAAAGGAGGATACCATCATGGAAGACAAAAACATCTTTTTGGCGATCAAGGCGGCAATCGCCGCGGTCTGTGCGGCCTTTACGGCGGCCTTTGGCTGGCTGGGCTGGCTGGTCGTCGCGTGGGTCGGCTGCCTGCTGGTCGACTACATCAGCGGCAGTGCCGCAGCCGCCAAGGCCGGGGACTGGTCCAGCGAGAAGGCGCGGGCCGGCATCTGGCACAAAACGGGGATGATCTTCGTCGTGCTCGTCGCGGCCGTCACTGACGCCGTACTTGCCACGCTGGTGAGCAACATACCGGGGCTGCAGATCGACTACTCGACAATGGTGCTGCCGCTGGTGCTGGCATGGTACATTTTTACCGAGCTCGGCAGCATTGCTGAGAACGCGGCGTTGCTCGGTGCGCCGGTACCCGAATGGTTGGTCAAGCTGCTGGCGGTAGGCAAGAAAATGGTGGACGACAAGGCGCCGGACCCGCCCGACGAGGATGAAGATGACGACAAGAACGACTGAGAAAGCCCCGTGCTGGTGCTGCCGGCACGGGGTATTTTTACTGCACGTTTACTGCACGATAAGGGCGCCAAAACGGCCCAACTGCACGCAACTGCACGCCAAATTTACACAAATTTATACAAATTTACACAGAATTACACAAACAAAAAGAGGCTTTTCATCGTCGAAAAGCCTCTTTTTGCTGCTGGAACGTCCGCTCCGCGTCTGGTCCGAGTGGCGAGAGTCGAACTCACGGCCTCTTGAACCCCATTCAAGCGCGCTACCAAACTGCGCTACACCCGGTCATAAGCGGGGAACGCGTCAGCATTAGTAATTATAGCCGCTGCCCCGGGTTTTGTCAAGCACTTTCAGCGGATTTTGCCCCCTGGGGATTTTGTGTTATACTGGAACTGCCGGAGATCTCTCCGGCAGCTTTCACAGGGAGAACGATTATGAAGTATTACATTGGCATCGACCTTGGCACCTCGGCCGCCAAGCTGCTGCTGGTGGATGAGCAGGGTACGATTTTGAACACCGTCAGCAGGGAGTATGCCGTCGCCTACCCGCACCCCGGCTGGAGCGAGCAGGACCCCGCCGATTGGTGGGCTGCCGTGCTGGGCGGTGTGCCGGAGCTGCTCACGGGCTTTGACGCCGCCGCTTCTAAAATCCGCGGCATCGGCGTCGGCGGGCAGATGCACGGCCTTGTGGCGCTGGACGCCGTCGGCGCCGTCATCCGCCCCTGCATCCTGTGGAACGACGGCCGCACCCAAAAGCAGGTGGAGTATTTGAATAATGTCATCGGCAAGGACAAGCTGAGCGCGTACACCGCCAACATCGCCTTTGCCGGCTTCACGGCGCCCAAGCTGCTCTGGCTCAAGGAGAACGAGCCGGATAACTTTGTCCGCCTCGCTCATATTTTGCTGCCCAAGGATTACATCAACTACAAGCTCACCGGCGCGTTCGGCTGCGACTACTCCGACGCCTCCGGCATGCTGCTGCTGGACGTCGCGCACAAGCGCTGGAGCAAAGAAATGCTCGGCATCTGCGGCCTGAATGAGGCTTTGCTACCCACGCTGTATGAGAGCTGGCAGCCGGTGGGCACACTGCTGCCGGCCGTGGCCACAACGCTCGGCCTGCCGGCGGATGTGCTCGTCTGTGCCGGTGCCGGTGACAACGCCGCAGCGGCCGTGGGCTGCGGTGTGGTCGGCGCCGGCGGGTGCAACATTTCCCTGGGTACCTCCGGTACCGTGTTCATCACCAGCGACAAGTTCGGCGTGGATAAAGCCAATGCCCTGCACAGCTTCGCCCACGCCGACGGCGGCTGGCACCTGATGGGCTGCATCCTCTCGGCGGCCAGTTGCAACAAATGGTGGCTGGAGGAAATTTTGGAAACTGACGACTATGATGCCGAGATCGGCGCCATCGACCCGGACAAGCTCGGGCAGAACGATGTTTACTACCTGCCCTACCTGATGGGCGAGCGCAGCCCCCACAACGACCCCTCTGCCCGCGGCGCGTTTTTGGGCCTGCGCATGGACAGCACCCGCGCCGAAATGACGCAGGCGGTGCTGGAGGGCGTGGCCTTCGCCTTTAAGGACTGTGTCGAGATCGCCAAGGCGCAGGGCATCGCTATCCCGTCCAGCCGCGTCTGCGGCGGCGGGGCCAGGAGCGCCCTCTGGCGGCAGATTTTGGCCGACGTGCTCGGCATCCCGCTGGAGCTGCCGCAGACCGAGCAGGGCCCCGGCTACGGTGCGGCCATGCTCGCCATGGTCGGCTGCGGGGC
>CANRLV010000029.1 GCA_947631565.1 uncultured Gemmiger sp.
GCCGTCGGCGACCCCATCTTCGTCATGGTCACCGACATCGACCAGCAGGGCCGCATCAACCTCTCCCGCAAGGACGCACTGGCCAAGATCGCCCAGAAGCGCGCCCAGCAGCAGTAAACTGACCTCCAACGCGCGGCCGGGCACTGCCCGGCCGCGCTTGCCGTATCGGGACCCGAAAAGGAGAAGACGTATGCAGCGCCAGATCATTTCCATCGACGCGGACAAATGCACCGGCTGCGGGGCCTGCGCCGCCGCCTGCCACGAGGGCGCCATCGCCATGGTGGACGGCAAGGCGCGGCTGCTGCGCGACGACTACTGTGACGGCATGGGCGACTGCCTGCCCGCCTGCCCGGCCGGGGCCATCACCTTTACCCGGCGCGAGGCGCCCGCCTATGACGCCGCGGCCGTGGCCGCGCATAAACGGCAGGCCGCCGCGCCGGCGCCGCACGCCTGCCCCGGCGCCCGAATGCAGACTCTGTGCCCGGAACCGTCCGGGACCGCGGCGGCGCCGGACGGAACGCCCGCCGCACAGCTGCGCAACTGGCCGGTGCAGATAAAATTGGCGCCCGTCACGGCGCCGTATTTTGCCGGCGCCGACCTGCTCGTCGCCGCCGACTGCACGGCCTACGCCTATGCCGGCCTGCACGGCGCATATATGCGCGGGCGCGTCACGCTCATCGGCTGCCCCAAGCTGGACGCCGTCGATTATGCCGAAAAGCTGACCGCCGTTCTGGCCCAAAACAGCATCCGCACCGTCACTGTCGTGCGTATGCAGGTGCCCTGCTGCGGCGGATTGGAGATGGCGGTCCGCCGCGCGCTGCAGTCTGCCGGCAAGAGCATCCCGCTGCAGGTGGTCACCGTCAGCACCGACGGCAAAATTTTGGACCGCTGACCGCCGTAAAATGTACAAAAAGTCCCCCGTCCTGTTGGACGGGGGACAGTTGTCTGCGGGGGGCTTACCCCTCGACGATCTCCTTGGTGTCGCGGGCGATCATCAGCTCCTCGTTGGTGGCGATGACCAGCACCTTTGCCTTGGAGGCGGCGCCGGTGATGTCGCAGATATCGCCGTGGACATTGGCGTTCTTGTCCGGGTCGATGGCGATGCCCAGATACTCCATATCATCGCAGACGCGGGCGCGGTTGTCGGCGTCATGCTCGCCGATGCCGCCGGTGAAGACGATGGCGTCCACGCCGCCCATGGCGGCGATGTAGCTGCCGACGATCTTCTTGATCTGGTAGCTCAGCATATCCAGTGCGAGCTGGGCGCGCTTGTTGCCCGCAGCGGCCGCGCCGCCGACGTCGCGCATATCACTGGAGACGCCGGAGATGCCCTGCAGGCCGGACTTCTTGTTGAGGATGGTGTCGATGGCCTTGCCGTCCACGCCGAGGTTGCCCTCAAGATAGGCGACAACGCTGGGGTCGATGTCGCCGGAGCGGGTGCCCATCATCAGGCCGGCCAGCGGCGTCAGGCCCATCGAGGTGTCCACGACCTTGCCGCCGTTGACGGCGGCGATGGAGGAGCCGTTGCCCAGGTGGCAGGTGATGATCTTGAGCTCGCTTGCCGGCTTGCCCAGATACTCGGCCGCCGTGCGGGAGACGAACTTGTGGCTCGTGCCGTGGAAGCCGTAGCGGCGCACGCCGTACTTCTCGTAATACTCATACGGCACGGCGTACATATAGGCCTTGGCGGGCATGGTGGAATGGAACGAGGTGTCGAACACGGCCACGTTGGGCACGTTGGCACCGAACACCTTTTTGGCCGCCTCGATGCCCAGGATGCCGGCCGGGTTGTGCAGCGGGGCCAGCGGGCTCAGGGCGCGGATGGCCTCGATGACCTCATCGGTGATCAGGCAGCTGGCCTGGAACTTTTCGCCGCCGTGGACCACGCGGTGGCCGATGGCGTCGATGTCGCTCATCTTGTCGATGACCTTGCCCGCGCCCTCGGTCATCTGCCGCACGACCTCGGCGAAGGCCTCGGTGTGGGTGGGGAAGTCGACCTGGGTGGTGGCCTTGTGACCGTTGCCGTCATGGGTGATGAGGCTGCCGTCCATGCCGATGCGCTCGCACAGGCCTTTGCACAGCACCTTCTCGTTGTCCATGTCGATGAGCTGGTACTTGAGGCTGGAAGAACCGCAGTTGATGACCAGAACTTTCATATCGGGGAACCTCCTTAAAAATCGGGGCGGTGCGTCCCTTTTCATTTCCGTGTTTTTATTATATAATGGGCGTGGCGGTTTTTCAAGCGTCACAGGAACAAATCAACCAAAAAATGGGTGCTTTTATGCGTTTTGTTGGCGTCATCGCCGAATATGACCCCTTCCACAACGGCCACGCTGCCCAGCTGGATAGGCTGCGCCGCACCGGCGCCGGGCATATCGCCGTCTGCCTGTCGGCCGGGGCGACCCAGCGCGGGGCTTTCCCGTGCTGGCCGGACCCCGTGCGCGCCGCGGCGGCCCTGCGGGGCGGGGCGGACCTGGTCGTGGCCCTGCCCGCGCCCTATGCCTGCCAGAGCGCCGAGGGCTTTGCCGCTGCCGGCGTGGCCCTGCTGACTGCCCTGGGTTGCGATACGCTCGCCTTCGGCGCCGAGACGCCGGATACCACGCTTTTGCAGGCGACGGCGCAGACGCTGCTGGGGGCCGGGTTCGCGCCCGCCCTGCGCCGCAAATTGGACGAAAAGCTGCCCTTTGCCGCCGCCCGCGCCGCCGCCGCCGAAGCCCTGCAGCCGGGGGCGGGGGCGCTGCTGCAAAACCCCAACGATATTCTGGCCGTCGAATACTGCAAGGCCATCGCCGTGCAGCACAGCCCGCTTGTCCCGCTGGCGCTGCCGCGCCTTGGCGCGGCACACGGCGCGGCGCTGCCGCGCCCGGCCGGGCCGGGTTTGGAAACGGGCCCGGCCGTCGCCAGCGGGCGCGCGCTGCGCGGTCTGGCGGCACAGCAGGGTAGCGCGTCCCTTGCGCCCTATGTCCCGGCCGCGGCCCTTGCTCTCTATGAACAGGCGGCAGCCGCCGGCCAGCTGCCCGACCCGGTGCGCGTTTCTACCGCCATTTTGGCACGCCTGCGCGGGCAGGGGCCGCAGCAGCTTGCCGCCGTGCGCGGTATGCGCGAGGGGCTCGAATACCGGCTGGCGGACGCCGTGCGGCAGAGCACGACGCTGGAGGAGCTGCACCGGCACCTGGCCGCCAAGCGCTACCCGCACGCGCGGCTGCGCCGGCTGGTGCTGGACGCCGCCCTGGCCGTCCCGACCGGCCTGCCCGCCCTGCCGCCGTATCTGCACATCTTGGGCGCCCGCAGGGCGGCGCTGCCGCTGCTCAAAAATGCGGCGCTGCCCGCCGGCACGGCATTGACCGATCTGGCCAAAACCGGCCCGGCGGCCGCGCAGGCGGCGGCCCTGCACGCTGCCGCCGTCGACCTGGCGGCGCTCTGCCGCCAAACGCCCGCCCCGGCCGGGCTGGCCTATACCCAAAAGCCGGTCATTTTGGAGGAAAAGGGATGAGGACCTTGCCGCAGGACCGCATCTGGCCCGTCGACTTTTTTCGCGGGCTGGCCCTTGCCAACATGCTGGTCTACCATTTTATGTATGACTGGGTCTACATCTTCAGCCTGCCGGCGGCCTGGTATGACGTCGGCCGCCCCGGCATCCATGCCTGGCAGCAGTATATCTGCTGGAGCTTTATCCTGCTCTCCGGGTACAGCTGGCACCTGGCCCGCCGCCCACTCAAAAACGGGCTGACCGTGGCCGGCTGCGCCGCGCTGCTCACCGCCGTGACCGCGCTCGCTCTGCCGTCCGAGGCCATCTGGTGGGGCGTGCTGCATCTCAATGCCTGCGCCGTGCTGCTGACTGTGCTGCTGCGCCCGCTGCTGGAAAAGATCCCGCCGGCCGTCGGCTTTGTTGGCGCCGTGGCGCTGTTTTTGCTGACCGACCAGCTGCCCTGGGGCTATCTTGGCTTTGAGCGCTGGCGCCTGGCCGCCCTGCCGCCGGCGCTTTACCGGGCAAACCTTTTCTGGTTGGGCCTGCCGGACCTGTCCCGCTTTACCTCGGCCGATTACTTCCCGCTGCTGCCGTGGCTGTTTTTGTTCTGGGCAGGGTGGTATGCGGCCCGCCTGTGGCCGCCGCGCGCGCCCAAAACGCCCGCCCCGGCCGCACTGCGCGGCCTGTGCGCGCTGGGCCGCCGCAGCCTGCCGGTGTATATGCTGCACCAGCCGGTCATCTACGGCGGGCTGTGGGCCGGGGTCTGGCTGTGGCGGCACATTTTGCAGGGGTAAAGGGGCTTTGCGGCCGGTCATTGGTAAAACTGCACTTGTTTCTCGGCAGTGAAATCTTACATTTTTGTAAAAAATGCCTTTTTTGACCCAAAAAACTGTTGACAGCGCCCGCATTCCTAGTGTATAATGCATTTCACTGGCCGCTTTGCCGGCCGGGATTCTCCTGTTTTGTGGACAAAGGGAGGGGAGAGAAGATGTCGGAGGTCCGTATCAAAGAGGGCGAGTCGCTGGAAAGTGCTCTGCGCCGGTTCAAGCGCAGCACCGCGCGCAGCGGTGTCCTTGCAGAGGTGCGCAAGCGTGAGGCCTATGAAAAACCTTCCGTTCGCCGCAAGAAAAAGTCCGAAGCTGCCCGTAAGCGCAAGTATAAGTGACTTCACCGGCCGACCCACGCTGCGTGGGTCGGTTTTTACGTCATCAGGTAAGGAGGGGGCCCGCTTTGCTCCTGACCCCGGAGATCATCTTCAAGAACGTCGAGGCCATCCGCCCCGACTGGCTCACCCGGCAGGGCATCACCGCGCTGGTGCTGGACGTCGACAACACGCTGACCGGTGAGGGCAGCCAGGTGCTGGACGACAGTGTGCGCGCCTGGCTGGACGCCGTACATACCGCCGGCATCAGCACCACCATCGTCTCCAACAACGTGCCGCGGCGGGTGGCGCCCTTTGCCCAAAAGATCGGCCTGCGCTGGGTGGCGCTGGCCTGCAAGCCGCTGCCGGTGGGGCTGTTTGTGGCGCGCCGCCGGCTGGGCGTGCCGCGCCGCCAGATGGCCATGGTCGGCGACCAGATCTTCTCCGACCGCATGGCGGCGGGGCTGTTCGGTATCCGCTGCCTGTTCGTGCTGCCGCGCGGGGAGGAGAGAAACGCCGGCGTGCTCTTCAAGCGCCGCTTCGAGCCGCCGTTTTTGCGCAGGTATTATGAAAAGGGCGGTGTGCTGCATGAATGACGGCCCCAAATTCGGCACGGCCGGGCTCTCGCAGAGCTACCATGCCTTAAAAATCAGCGGTTTTGCGCCCAAGGCGCTGGCGGAGTATACCGCCTCCTTCGGGCTGGACGCGTTTGAGTACCAGTGCGGGCGCGGCGTGCGCCTGGCCCTGGACAAGGCGCGGGAGCTGGCTGCGGCCGGGGAAGAATACGGCATCACCTTTTCGGTGCACGCGCCCTACTACATCAGCATGAGCAGTCTCGAGGAGGACAAGCGCCTGCACAGCGTCGATTATCTTTTGCAGTCCTGCGCGCTGGTCAAGGCGCTCGGCGGGCGTCGGGTCATCTTTCACGCCGGCAGCTGCGGCAAGCAGAGCCGCGCGCAGGCGCTGGAAAAGGCGCTCGATACCATGGCCCGGGCGCAGGCTGCCGTCGACGCGGCCGGGTTTGACGATTGCATTTTGTGCCCCGAGACGATGGGCAAGGTCAACCAGCTCGGGGATCTCGACGAGGTACTGGCTCTGTGCGGGGTGGACGGGCGCATCACCCCCTGCATCGACTTCGGGCACCTGTATGCCCGCAGCCTGGGCGGCATCAACGGCCGTGCTGACTACGAAGCCATTCTGGACCGTATGGCGCAGGTGCTGGGGGACGAGCGTGCGAAACGCTTCCACGTCCATTTTTCCCGCATCGCCTACACAAAGGGCGGCGAAAAATGCCACCTGACCTTTGCCGATACCGCGTACGGCCCCCCGCATGAGCCGCTGCTCGCCCTGCTCAAGGAGCGCGGCCTGGCCCCCACCGTCATCTGTGAATCCGACGGCACCCAGGCCGAGGACGCCGCGGCCATGGCGCGCTGCTACGCCGCCCTGCCCGCGCCGGCCGCGGTATAAAGCACACCCGGACCCGGCCCGCCGGTGCGCAGCGTGCAAATAAATTGCCCAAAATGTCAAAAAGCGGGGCGGCGGGGCTTGCAATATCGCCCCGCATAGGCTAAAATATTGGTAGTTGTGTAAACACACTTTTCTTGACAAAGGAGTTATCTGTATGATTTCAGCAGGCGAGTTCCGCAACGGCGTCACCTTTGAGCAGGACGGCCAGGTCCTTCAGGTCGTGGAGTTCCAGCACGTCAAGCCCGGCAAGGGCGCGGCTTTCGTGCGCACCAAGACCAAAAACGTGATCACCGGCTCGGTGGTCGAGACCAGCTACAACCCCACCGCCAAGTTCCCGCAGGCTTTCATCGAGCGCCGCGAGGTCATGTATTCCTACGCGGACGGCGATCTGTACCATTTCATGGACAACGAGACCTATGAGGATATCCCGGTGGCCGCCGCCGACGTGCCGGACAACTTCAAGTTCTGCAAAGAGAACGAGATCTGCAAGCTGCTGTCCTACAAGGGCAAGGTGTTCGGCGTCGAGATCCCCAACTTCATCGAGCTGACCATCACCCAGACCGAGCCCGGCTTCAAGGGCAACACCGCCACCAACACCCTCAAGCCCGCCATCCTCGAGACCGGCGCCGAGGTGCGCGTGCCGCTGTTCCTGAACGAGGGCGACGTCATCCGCATCGATACCCGCACCGGCGAGTATATGGAGCGCGTGAACAAGTAACACCGTATCGCATTTGACCCACAGCCCGGCCGGCGCTGCCGCGCCGGGCTGCTGACTTGTAAAAGCAGGGAGAGAAAACATGGCAATGGATCTGAACGCCCGCGCCGCCTACATCCGCGGCCTGATGACGGGCATGGAATTTGACGCGGCCTCGCCCAACGGCAAGGTCATCGCGGCGATGATGGACCTGTTGGAGCAGATGGCCGCCGCCATCACCGAGCACGACGACGCGCTGGACGAGATCAGCGAGGACGTGGCGGCGCTGGATGAGGATATGGACGAGGTCGTGGCCGCGCTTTCCGGCGAGGACGCCTATGACGGCGATGCGGAGGACGACGCCCCCGAGGGCCCCGACGATGCGCTGTATGAGGTGACCTGCCCCAACTGCGGCCATGTGGCCACCGTGGACGAGGACGCCCTGATGACCGAGGAGCTCATCTGCCCGACCTGCGGCGCCGCCTTTGACATCGAGCTGGAGGGCGAGAGCGAGGGCGAGACCGAAGCGCCGCCCTCGCCGGCGTCGCTGTTCGTGATGCCCAAGGACGAGGAGGAGGAATAACGCCCGGCGCCCGGCGCATAGCGTATCGTGTTAGCAGACAGCAAGGCCTTTGCAAGCGGGCGCCGGCCCGGCGCGGGGGCCTTGCTTTCATTTTTGACGGGGAGGGGCGGTATGTCTGGCATCCTGTTTTGGGGCGTCACGCTGGGGTTCGCGGCCGCGGCGGTGTTCGCGTTGTGGCGGCTGTTCATCGCCCCGCCCGCCCCGCTGCCGGCCGGCGCGCTGCCCCCGGCCGCCGCACAGCGGCGGGTGGCGGGATACACGGCGCTCTGGTGCGCCGCCGTTTTGGCTCTGCTGGCGGGGTGGGCGGCGCTCAGGGCGCCCGGCGTGCCGCTGCTTACCGCCTGTGAGACCCTGTACGGCAGCGGCATCGACGCCCCGCATTATCTGAATTTGGCGCGGTACGGCTACGGCGCCGGCGAGGTGTTCCCGGAGCAGTACCTGATGATCGTGTTCTTCCCGCTTTGGCCGTGGCTTTTGCGCCCCTTTGCGCTGCTGGGCTGCGATTTGTGGCTGGCGGGCACGGCGCTGAACGTCGGCTTCACGGTCGGCGGCGCGGTGCTGCTCTACCGCGTCACGGCCCGCCTGTGGGGGCAGCGGTTCGCCGGTTGGGCGGTGGCCTTCCAGCTGCTGCTGCCGGGCAGCTTTTTCTTTGTGCTGCCCATGACCGAGGCGCTGTTCTTCTTTTTGAGCATGGCCTTTTTGGCCGCGCTGCAAGGCCGCCGCTGGGCGGCGGCCGGTGTGCTGGGCCTGCTGGCGGCGCTGTGCCGGGCCAACGGCGTGCTGCTGGCCGGCTGTGCGGCGGCCGGCCTCATCCTGCTTTGGCGGGCCGGGCAGCGCCCGCGCCCGGTCTGGGCCCTGCCCTGCGTGCTGCCGTTCGCCGGCTTTGGGGCGTATCTGGCGCTCAACAAAGCCATCTACGGCAGTGCCTGGCAGTTCACCGTCTACCAGCGCGAGCACTGGACCCACACCCTGGGCTGGGTGGGGGACACGGCCCGCACGCTGTGGGGGATGTTCGGCTATATGGAGGGCGCGCAGAAGGTCTTCCTCGCCGCCTGGGGGCTGGGCGTGGTATTGGCGGAGCTGGCCGTGCTGTGCGGCGCGGCGCCGCGCCTGCCGGTGCCGTGGCTGCTGCTGGGGCTGGCCGGCTACGCGCTGGCCAATGGCCAGACCTGGCTCATCAGCGCACCGCGCTACGCGCTGGGCATCCCGGTGCTGGCGCCGGCGCTGGCCCTGCTGTTTGCCCGCCGCAGACCGCGCCTGGCCGCGGCGGCGGTGCTGGCGGGGGCGTGGGCAGTCTACTTCTTCGCCTTTTTGCAGCGCTGGTGGATCTATTGACCGCCATGCGCCGGTCGGCGCCGGTCCGCAATTTTTGCCCCGCCGGCATTGACAAATGCCCCATGCTCGGGTATAATGGTCTGGCAATGCGGGATTAGCTCATCCGGTAGAGCGTCTGCTTCCCAAGCAGAAGGTGGCGAGTTCGAGACTCGTATCCCGCTCCATCGTTCGCCGTCGGTGACGGCAAAGTGCCGCCCCCTGATCGTACGGGGACGGCCGTTTTTTGTTTTGCAGCATAGGGGGGACCACTCGTGAAAATGCGTAAAGCTTTCGCTCTGTTTCTTGCTTTGGCGCTGTGCCTCGGCATGGCGCTGCCGGCGCTGGCGCAAAGCGGGGACGCCGCTTCGGCCGATACCGTGACCATTTATACCACCAACGATCTGCACGGCGTGGTGGCGAACAGCGACGCCAGCATCGGCCTTGCCCAGATCGCCGCCATCAAGGCCAGCACGCCCAACGCCCTGCTCATCGATGCCGGCGACGCCACGCAGGGTGCCAGCTTTGCCACCGTCACCCAGGGCGCCGACGTCATCCGCATGATGAACGCCGCCGGGTACGATGCCATGGCCGCCGGCAACCATGAATTTGACTATGGCGCCGCCCAGCTCAAGGTCAACGAGAGCCTGGCGAAATTCCCCATCCTGGCTGTCAACGTCTGCGATACCAACGGCTATCCGCTGCTGGCGGAGCAGGTTACCATCGAGGTGGGCGGCCACGAGATCTGCTTCATCGGCGTGACCACCACGGCCACCGAGACCTCGACCAATCCCAAGCTGCTGGAGGGGGTCGTTTTCGGCGACGAGGTCGCGGCCGTCGGCACGATGCTCCACAACGTCAGCCCCCTTGTGGATGCCGTCGTGCTCGTCACCCATCTGGGGGACAACGCCGCCGCCGTGCCCTGCACGAGCGCCCAGCTGCTCGATGCGCTTTCGGAAGACCAGCGTTCCATCATAGCGGCGGTCATCGACGGCCACAGCCACACGGTGGAGAACACCACCGTGGACGGCATCCCGGTCGTGCAGACCGGCACGCTGGACACGGCCTTGGGCAAGCTGACGCTGCATTTTGCCGCCGACGGCACCGTGACCGCCGATGAGGAAGTGCTGGACTATGCGGCCGCCATGGCTTTCCCACTCAACGAAGACGGCGAGGCCGCAGCCCAAAAGGTCGAGGAGGAGCTCGCCGCCATCACCGCCGAGCAGGAAACGGTGCTCAGCCAGCCCCTGTGCGAGACGGCCACGCCGCTGTGGGGCGGCTATATCTACTATGACTATGCCGAGCCCCGCATCGCCGAGACCTCGTACGGTGACTTTGTCTGCGATGCCTTTGCCACCTATGCCGAAGTCTTTGCCGGCCAGCAGAACATGGACCGGGTGCCGGTGATCGCGGTCGAGAACGGCGGCGGCATTTCGGCCACGCTGCCGCTGGGCGCCGTGACCCAGGGCGACGTGCTGGGCGCCTTCAATCACGGCAACATGGTCGAGGTGCTTCTGGTCACTCCGTCGCAGCTGTACGCGGCGCTGGAGGCAGGGCTGACCATGACCGGCCAGGACGAGACCGGCCTGCTTTTGCGCGAGCGCGTGAGCGGCAGCTTTTTGCAGGTCAGCGGCTTTTCCTACGCCTATGACCCGGCCGGGCCGAGCGGCGCCAAGGTGACGGCCGTCACGCTGGACGACGGCACCGCGCTGGCCCGCGACGACCAAATGACCGAGCTGCTGCTGGCGACCAACGCCTATGTGGCGGCGTCCGCGCCGTTTGCCGGGGCCGAGAAGCTCGGCGAGCTGGGCGGCGAGGACTTGCTCGTCGCCAGCTATCTGCTGGAAGCGACCGACAACGGCGCCGCGCCGCTTTCCCGCCCGACCACGGCCGGGCGCATCACCATCGCGAACGATCAATCGCCCGACACCTATACCGTCGCCGTGCCCGTCGAGCCTGTTGACGGCAGCAGCGCCGCCGGCCTGACCGTGACCCTGCGCATCGACGACGGGGAAGAGCAGGAATACACCGCGGACGGCGACGGCCTTGTACAGCTGACGCTGGCCAAGGGACCGCACACGCTGTATATGACCGGCGCCGCGGACGGGCGGCCGGTGTATGTGAACAACTATTCCGGCTCCGGCACCGTAACAACGGCCGACGGCTACTACCATCTCGGTTTCCCGTATGATGCGGCCCTGACCGAGCCCGAGCCCACGCCCGCGCCCGCCGGGGAGAGCGAGGAGCCGGCCCCCACCCCGGCGCCCGCAGAGGAGGAGGCGCCCGCGGCCCAGTCCATGCCGGCGCCGCTGCGCGGTGTGCTGGCGGGCATCCTGGTGCTGGCGGGCGTGTGGGTCATCGTGGTGCTGGTGCGCGCGGCCCGCCGCAAGAAGGAAAAACAGTAAGGAGCGTTCTATGCTGGCCGGCTTTCCCATCTACCATTACTTCAAAAACGGCAACGCTTTCTCCGGCGAGGAGAGTGGTATGCGCTACCGCATCGCGCCGGACAAACGCCCCGACCCGGCGGACGAGACCGGCGAAAAGCTGCTGCCCTGTCTGACCGTGACCGTCTGGCCGGGGCCATGGAGCCTGGAGCACACGGCGGAGGAAAAGTATCAGAGCAAGAGCTTTGCGGCCGACCAGCAGGGATTGGACGCCGCGGCGGCCTGGCTGGCCGAGCGCTACGCTGCCGGCCGTGAGACCTGGGCCAACATCCCCTCGATTTTGGACTGCGAGCCGGACCGGTAGCGGCCCTTGTAACAAACTGTGGCGGGCCTGCCACCTTTTTGCGGTGGTATGGCCCGCACCTTTTTGTTATGCTGGGGGCATCCTGAATGAAAGAGGTGCTGCACCATGACCTTTGCGCAAAAGCTGCTCGCCCTGCGCAAACAAAAGGGCTTATCGCAGGAACAGCTGGCCGAACGGCTGCTCGTCTCCCGACAGGCGATTTCCCGCTGGGAGAACGGCGAGGTTTGGCCGGACGCGCCGAACCTTGTCCAGATCAGCAGGCTGTTCGGCGTCTCGGTCGATTATCTTTTGCACGACGAGTATGGCAGTGACAGCGACCTGCCCGCCGTGCAGGACGCCGCCGCCCGGCTGGAGGCCCGCCGCAAGCTGGACACGGCTTTTTTCATCTGCGTCGGCGTCATCGCTACGGCGGCGGTGTGGCAGGCGGCCAACATCGCTTATGAAAAGCGCCTGTTGTGGATGCTGCTGGCCTTCACCGTACAGATAGCGGCCGCCGTCGCCTTTAAAATCTGCCTGGGCCGCTGGCCGGTGGGCGAAGCGTACCGCCGGCAAACCAAGCGCAAGTTCATTGCCCTTGTCGCGGTGCTGGTGGCGTGGATGGCGCTGCTGCCGCTGGCCCGCCTGCTGGTGGGGTTTGCCGTCGGCGTGATGGCGGGGCAGACGGGGCATTACATCCCGCACACCAGCCTGTATGACGGCCTGTTGAGCGTGCTTTTGTATGGGCTGCTGTGCGGCGCACTGTATGCCTGGGTGCGGCGGCATCGCGACGATGGAAGCTGTTTGACAAAAGGCCCCCGTTGAAGTATAATAAAATCAAGAGGGCGGGCGACATCCCGCTGGTGGGCTGACACCTGAATCCGAAACATCTGCGGGACTTTGGGCCCGACGGGTTGGCAGGCAACGATAAAACCTGAAACATCTGCGGGACTTTGGGCCCGACGGGTTGGCGGACAACGATAAAATCAGCCATTAGGGGGAGGCGAGCAGCGCCGCGGTACTGCAGTCTCCCCCCTTAAAATTGGCCCATAAAATTGGCGATGTGCCCGGCGAGCCTGGCTCGCCGGGCACAAGCCGTGCACGGTGTTCAACAAACGTAGCCGCCGTTCTGCCCCAGCACCTGGCCGTTGATGTAGCCGCTGGCTTCGTCGGCCAAAAACAGGATGCTGCGGGCGATCTCCTCCGGCGTGCCCAGCCGCCCGGCGGGGATGTCCGCGCACAGGGCGGCCTTGTCGGCCGGGGAGAAGCCGGCCATCATGGCGGTGTCGACGGCGCCCGGCGCCACACAGTTGACCGTGATGCCGCTGGGCCCGGCCTCCCTGGCCAGCGCCTTGCCCAGCCCGATGAGTCCCGCCTTGGCGGCACTGTAGGCGGCCTCGCAGCTGGCGCCGGTCTGCCCCCACATACTGCTGACCAGTACGATGCGCCCGTACTGCTGCCGTATCATCAGCGGCAGGGCGGCGCGGCAGGCGTAAAAAGCGCCGCTCAGGTTCACGTCCAGCACGCGCTGCCAGTCGGCGTTATTCATCTCCTGCAAAAGGCCGTAGTACGCCACGCCGGCGTTGTAGACCAGCGCGTCCAGCCGGCCGCCCATGTCGGCCGCGGCGGTGTGCACGGCGGCGCTCATGGCGGCGAAGTCGGCGGCATCGGCCCGGACGGCCGTGGCGTGCGTCTCGGCACAGACGGCTTTGGCGCCGCCCTCGTCACTGTGCCAGGTGAAGACGGCGCGGTCCCCGGCGGCGGTGAAGGCCCGCACACAGGCGGCGCCGATGCCGCGGCTGCCGCCGACGATGAGTGCATTCATGGCTTGTCCTCCTTCGCAATGCGCCTGGCGCGCAGCGCCGCGAAAAAGCTTTGCAGCAGGGCCTGCGCCTCATCGGCCAGCAGGCCGCTTTCGATTTTGGGATGATGGTTGAAGGGCAGCGCGAACAGGTCCGTCACGCTGCCGCAGCAGCCGGCCTTGGGGTCGGCGGCGGCATACACCACGCGCCGCAGGCGGCTGTTGAGGATGGCCCCCGCGCACATCGGGCAGGGCTCCAGCGTCACGAACAGCTCGCACTGCCACAGCCGCCAGCCGCCCAGGGCCCTGCAGGCGGCGTCGATGGCCAGCAGCTCGGCATGGTAGGTGGCGTTCCTGCCGCTTTCGCGCCGGTTGTGGGCACGGGCGACGATCTCGCCGCCCCTGGCAACGACCGCCCCCACCGGCACCTCGCCGGCCGCGGCCGCCAGCGCCGCCTCGTCCAGGGCGGCGCGCATCAGCTCGGCATCGGTCATGCGGCACCTCCCAACTGCAAATAGAGCGTGTAGCCAACGAGAAAAACCACCGTCAGCGTGTAGACGGGGCTTTTGAAGATGTCGCGGGCGCGCGGGCCGGGGCGCAGCCCGTCCGCGAAACGGAAGCCCTGCCGCCCGGCCCGGACCAAAAACAGACCGCCCAGCAGCGGGAAGACCAGCAAGATGCACGCCTGCACGCCCATGGCCAGGCCCGGCGGGGCATACTGCTGCAGATAGAGGTCCAAAAAGGCCAGGCAGTTGTTGGCAAAATGCAGCAGCATACCGGGCAGGATGCTGCCCGTGCGCTCCGCCAGCCAGCCCAGGAACAGGCCGCAGGCCAGCGCCGTCAGCTCCTGCGCCGGGTCCAGATGTAAAAACGCGAAAAGCAGCGCCGGGGCCAGGATGGCCGCCGCGCTGCCGGCCGGGCGCATCAGCCCCTGCAAAGCGCCGCGGAACAGCAGCTCCTCGCCCACGGCGGGCAGCACGCACAGCAGCATAAGATCCACGGCCAGCGCCATACCGCCGGCGGGCAGTGCGGTGCGGGCGCCGGCGGCGCCGAACAGCCGGCCCAGCAGCCCGCTGACAAGGTTGGTGACGTTGGCCAGCCCCAAAAACACGCAAAGGCAAAAGCCCGGCGCCCATTGGCCGGGCCAGAGCACGCGCAGGGCGGCCGCGTCCAGGCGGGTGGCGCGCAGCAAAAACAGCACCGGCAGCGCCAGTGCCCCGGCCCCGGCCAGCAGCGCCAGCAGCCCCGCCGCCGTCTGGGTATAGCCGACAGGGGTGGTCAGACTGGCGCTGGCCACGCGCAGGCCCATCAGGTACGAGATGCCGGCGCGCAGCAGGGTGTTGGCGGCCAGGTAGCACAGCGCGCCCACGGCGCACCAGTCGGCCGCGCCGCGCACGCCGCGCGTGTTTGCCGTATGCGGCACAGCCGCCGCCCCCTTTCCGCCGTGTATCTGCACCCCAGTGTAGCACAAACCCCCGCAAAACACAAACAAAAAACCCACCGGTTGTGCGGGCCGGTGGGCCGGGAGCGGGCGGGAAAGCCGCCCCCAAGGGGGAGAGAAGAAGAATGTTCTTGCGGGCAGGTACATACCCGCTTGACTTTTTACTATCATTATCATATAGTAAGAGCAATATAAAGTAAAGTTCATTTATTTCACCTGCAAAGTGAAATATACTCAACACAAAGGAGACGCCGCCATGACCCTGCTCGGCTGCCAGATCTTTGCCACCATCGCGCGCGAGGGCAGCTTCGCCCGCACCGCGGAGCATCTGCATATGACGCCCTCGGCCATCAGCCACGCCGTGGCCGGCATGGAGGCCGAGTGCGGCTTTCCGCTGTTCACCCGCACCAAATCCGGCGTGACGCTGACCGCCGCGGCCGAAATGCTGCTCCCGGCCATCCAGCGCCTGCTGGGCAGCAATGAGTTTTTGGACCAGTCCATCGCCCAGATCAACGGTATGCACAAGGGCGTGCTGCGGCTGGGCGTGTTCAACAGCGCCTGCGTGGCCTGGATGCCGGAGCTTCTGCCGCCCTACCATGCGCAGTTCCCGGGCATCGAGCTGCAGCTGTACCAGGGCAGCTACGCCGAGATCGCCGACTGGATCAAGAACGGCACCGCCGAGGTGGGCCTTTTGTCCGATTCCTGCGCCAAAGACCTGTACTTTGAGCCACTCTACCGTGACCCGCTGGTCTGCGTGGCGCCGTGGGAGTTCACGCCCGCGCAGCCGGGCGTGGTGCAGGCCTCGGAGCTGCGCGGGCAGCCCTTCGTCAGCCAGTTGACCGACTATGACGCCGACATCCAGAACTACCTGAAAAAATACGGCATCGCCGTCGACGCGCGCTGCTACGTCAATGACGACCAGTCCACGGTGGCGATGGTCGCCTGCGGGCAGGGGCTGGCCATCATGCCGGAGCTGATCTTAAAGGGCCGCCTTGGCCCCGGGGACCGCTGCCAGATCCTGCGGCTGGAGCCGGTGTTCCACCGCGTTATCGGGCTGGCGTGCCTTGACAACAGCGCGCTCTCGCCGGCGGCGCGGGAATTCTGGCAGCGCGCCCGCGCCTTTGCCGGGACCCTGCAATAAAATTTTACAGGCATGGCACGGCCTTACGCCGTGCAGCAGACGGTCAAAAAGGCATATTTAAAATCCATCGACTCCGGCGGGCGTGCACCGACGGGGTCGATACATCTAGAGCAAAAAATGTTGTTCGAGTCGCCTTTAGGCATGAGAACGATATTTTTTGCGACGGGGTGTGTCCAAGAGAGGTTTATGGTCCGCGTTCGCGGACATATATTTCGGTTTCGCCCTCGCTCAACGCTCCGGGCGTTTGCGCCACACGCTGCGCGTGTGCGGCGGGCATAGCCCGCCGTGCGCAAAACCCCTCTTTTGCAGCGTGTCGAATTTTTCGACACGCTGGGGCCGTGCCATTTTTTATGCCCCGGCCGCATACGCTGTACAAAAGCGAACGGCAGGGGAGAGATGTACCATGTGGGAAGATGCGGCCCCCAAGGGGGCAAACACCGCCACGGCGCCGGCGGCACCGCAGCCGGTAACGGAACGGTCGGTACCGTCGCCGGCCGCGCCCCAAAAGGAAAACTGCCTGCTGTGGGTGCAGCTGCTGCTGTGCGCGGCGGTGCTGGCCGCGGTACTGGCGGTCAAAACGCTGGCCCCGCAGCAGTTCCGTGCCCTGCGGGCGGCGTACACGGCGGCGCTGGCCGAGCCCGGCCCGTTTCTGGGCGAGGAACGCCAGTTCGTCAAGTTCGCCCAGCAGGCCTGGGCCGGCTTTACGCAGGCGGCAAAACAGGTGCTGGCCCCCTTGGCCCGACCGGAATCGGAGCCGGCGCCAGCCGCCGCGCCGCCCGCCGCCCCGGCGGCGGAGCTGACGGCGGTGCGCGCCCGGCTCCGCGCCAAGTCCGAAAAGCAGCCCCCAAGCGGCTGCAAGACCGACAGCTACCTGCCGGATTTTGACCTTGCCTTCCCGCTGCCCGCCGCCACCTGGGCCACCAGTCCCTACGGCTGGCGCACCGACCCTGTGCAGGGAGCAGGGGACGACTTCCACACCGGCATGGACCTGCACGCCGACGAGGGCACGCCGGTGCTGGCCGCCGCCGACGGCGTGGTGCGCCGGGCCGGGCGCGGCGTGAGCTACGGCAACTACCTGCGCGTCCTGCACGCCAACGGCGATGAGACGCTCTACGCCCATATGCAGTACTTATTTGTCCGCGCCGGGCAGAGCGTGCACGCCGGTGAGGTGCTGGGCACCGTCGGCCATACCGGCAACGTGACCGGCCCGCACCTGCATTTTGAGCTGCTGCACGAGGGCTGGCGCTATGACCCGACCGAGGCGCTGGCCGCGGCGGGCGGTATCGGGTGAACGGCGGGCCCCGCCTGCGCTTGCGTGTGCCGCTGCCGATGCTGCTGGCGGCGGCATTTTTGCTCAGCGTGGATGGGACCGGCACGCTGCGGCTGGGCCTGCTGGCAGCGCTGGGGCATGAGTGCGGGCACATTTTTGTCTACCGACGCCTGCTGGGGCGCTGGCCGCAGGTCGAAGTCTCGCCGCTGGGGCTTGCCATCCCGCTGCACCGGCTTTTGCCTGTGTGCCTGGAGCTGCCGCTGGCGGCGGCCGGTCCGTTGGCCAACCTGCTTTTGTGCTGCGCCGCCCATGCCTGGATGGCCTGCGCGGGGGCCAGCTGGGGCGCGTACCGCTTTGCGGCGGTCAACCTGCTGGTGGGCGGGGCAAATCTCTTGCCGCTGCCGGGATTGGACGGCGGGCGCATCCTGCGCTGCCTGTGGGAGCGATAAGGGTTTGCAATCGGGGCGAAAATACGCTACAATAAGGCCAGACTGCAAAAAGGACGGTCCTGCCCGATGCCCGAACCTTCTGAACTCTCCGAACCCCTCAAGCAGGCGTTAAGCCTCGTGCAAAAGCCCGGCCGCTATACCGGCGGCGAGCCGGGCTGTACCTATAAGGACCCGGCCGCCGTCGACGTGCGCATGGCCTTCTGCTTCCCCGATACCTACGAGATCGGTATGTCCTTTCTGGGCATGAAGATCCTGTATGAGCTGCTCAACGACCACGCCAACTGGTGGTGTGAGCGCTGCTTCATGCCCTGGGCGGACATGAAGGCACAGATGGAACGGCTTTCCATCCCCCTCTATTGCCTTGAGAGCAAGGACCCGCTGACAGTGATGGACATCGTCGGCTTCTCGCTGGAATATGAGCTTTGTTACACAAACGTTTTGGCCATGCTGCGGCTGGCCGGCATCCCCCTGCGCGCCGCCGACCGTGACGGGCGCTGGCCACTCATCATCGCCGGCGGGCCCTGCGTGTGCAACGGCGAGCCGGTGGCCGATTTCTTTGACGCCATGCAGCTGGGCGAGGGCGAGGAGATGCTGCAGAGCATCTGCGCCGCCGTCGAATCCGCCAAAAAGCAGGGGTGGGACAAGCCCCGCCTGCTGCTGGAGCTGGCCAAGATACCGGGCGTGTATGTGCCGTCCTTCTATGACGTGGAATATGCGCCGGACGGGCGGTTCAAAAGCATCCGCCCCAACCGCCCCGGCGTGCCGGCGGCCGTGACCAAGGCCATCGTAAAAGATTTGGACAGCATCCCGCCGCCGCGGGATTTCGTGGTGCCGATGGTCGGCGCCGTGCAGGACCGAGCCTGTGTCGAGGTGCTGCGCGGCTGCACGCGCGGCTGCCGCTTTTGCCAGGCCGGGCAGATCTACCGCCCCTTCCGGGAGCGCAGCCCCAAGGTCATCAGCGAAGGCGCGCGCCTCTTATGCCAAAACACCGGCTATGATGAATTGAGCCTTTCGAGCCTGTCCACCTCGGACCATTCGCGCCTCGAGCAGACGCTGGACGCCATCAACGAATGGGCGCCCGATGCGCACGTCAGCCTCTCGCTGCCGTCGCTGCGGGTCGATAACTTCTCGCAGTCATTGCTCGAAAAGACCACCCGTGTGCGCAAGAGCGGCCTGACCTTTGCCGCCGAGGCCGGCACCCAGCGCCTGCGCGACGTCATCAACAAAAACGTCACCTGGGAGCAGATCGAGCGCACCTGCCGCATCGCATTTTCACAAGGTTACACGGCGGTCAAGCTCTATTTCATGATGGGCCTGCCCACCGAGACGTATGACGACATCAAGGGCATTGCCGATACCTGCCAGCGGGTCGTGGACCTCTACTACAGTCTCGACCATGCCAAGGGCAGGGGCGTGCAGGTCACGGCGAGCGTTGCCTGCTTTGTGCCCAAGCCCCACACGCCGTTTGAGTTCTGTGCCCAGGACCGGCGTGAGACGCTGCGGGACAAGCAGAAGTATCTTGTCAGCTGCGTGCACAGCCGCAAGATCAAGATCAACTACCATGACAGCGCCACCAGCGTGCTGGAGGGCGTGCTGGCGAAAGGGGACCGCCGGCTCTCCAAGGTCATCGAGACGGCGTTCGAGCACGGTGCCTTTTTGGATACCTGGGAGGAATTTTTTGACGCCGACCGCTGGCAGGCCGCCTTCGCCGCCTGCGGCATCGACCCGGATGTTTACAACTACCGCCCGCTGCCGCCGGACGAGCCCGCCCCCTGGGACCATATGGACACCGGCGTGAGCAAGGCGTTTTTGGTGCGGGAATACCAAAAAGCCATGCAGGCGGCCGTCACCCCGCCCTGCCACCGCCAGTGTTCGGGCTGCGGCGCCAACAAGCTCATCGGGAGGCCCTGCTTTGACTACCGTCAGGATATTCTTTGAAAAACGCGGCGAGGCTGCCTACATCTCGCTGCTCGACCTGCAGCGGGTGTTCCACCGCGTGCTCAAGCGCAGCGGTCTGCCGGTGTGGTACACCCAAGGCTTCAACCCGCACATCTACCTGGCCTTTTCGAACCCTTTGTCCCTGGGGCAGGAGAGCGTGTGCGAAAGCTGCGAGGTCAAGACCGAGGCCGAAGCGCCCGACTACCCGGCCTGGTGCGCGGCGCTGCAAAGGTATATGCCGCGCGGCATCATCATCACCAGGGCCGCCCCGGCCGTGCATAAGATGGGGGCCATCGCCAGCGCGCGCTACCGCCTCACGCTGCCGGCGGCGGCCGCCCCGGCGCTCGATGCCTACAACGCCGCCGCAGCCGCCCCCGTGACCAAAAAGACCAAGCGCGGCGAGAAGACGCTGGACCTCAAAAGCTATCTGCCGGCCCTTGCCGCCCGGGAAGAAGGGGAGAGCCTTGTCTGTACGCTGACGCTGCCCTGCGCGGCGGACGGCGACAACCTCAATCCCGCCCTGCTGCTGGGCTGCCTGCAAGGCTTTGGCGCGGCGGCAGGAGCCAAGCTCGAGCCATGGCGCTGCCGTATTTTGCGCACGGCGCTGCTTTTGGCCGATGGCAGTACTTTTTGTTAAAAATTGCTTGCATTTGCAGCAAGGGTGTGCTATAATCTTTAGGCTTGAGTGCCGCCGGGCCTCTCCGGCGGGGTAATGGCAACCATTATACAGGCGGTCCTCTGCCGTTTTGAACGGGTATGAACGTCGCAAAAAACGGAGGAGTTTTCATCATGAATGCTGAGAATGCCGTCAAGATCCTGACCGAAGGCATGATCAAAGAGAACAAGCCGCAGTTTGAGGTCGGCGACACCGTGCGCGTCAACGTGCGCATCAAGGAAGGCGACAAGGAGCGCATCCAGGCCTTTGAGGGCACTGTCATCGCCAAGCAGCATGGCGGTATCAGCGAGACCTTTACCGTGCGCCGCATCTCCTACGGCGTCGGTGTGGAGCGCGTGTTCCCCATCAACAGCCCGTTTGTCGAGGATGTCAAGGTCGTGCGCCGCGGCAAGGTCCGCCGCGCCAAGCTGTTCTATCTGCGCGGACGTACCGGCAAGGCGGCCAAGGTCAAGCAGAAGCTGTAAACAAAACACAACTCGAAAGCGAGGGAGGACGCGGGCGTTCTCCCTCGTTTCGGTACGGGCGGCAAAAACACGCAGAGGAGGGCGGCAGCGGATGGCAAAACGGGATTCATCACGGATGGCGAAGAACAAAAGCCTCATCGAGACGTTTGAGGCCTACGTCGGCGCCATCGTCACGCTGCTGCTGCTGTTCACCTTTGTCGTCCGCGTCGTGCAGGTGGACGGCAATTCCATGAACCCCAACCTGTGGGACGGCGAAAAGCTCATCATCACGAGCTTCCCCTACACACCGGAACATGGCGACATCGTCGTCACCGACAGCCACACCCGCTATGGCAAGGTGCTCATCAAGCGGGTCATCGGCTGTCCCGGCGATACCATCGACATCGATTTCACGGCCGGCACCGTTTACCGCAACGGCGAGGCTTTGTCGGAGCCCTACACGGCGGCGCCCACCTACCTGGCCGAGGGTGCCGAGTTCCCACTCACTGTGCCCGCGGGCCAGTTGTTTTTGATGGGCGACAACCGCAACGATTCGCTGGACAGCCGTTCCGCCGAGGTCGGCCTCATCGACACGCGCGACGTGCTGGGCAAGGTGCTGTGGCGCCTGCTGCCGTTTGACAGGATGGGGGCGGTCCCATGAGCGCAGAAAACGCCGGGCGCGACGTGCTGAACAGCCGCCGGATCCAGTGGTTCCCCGGCCACATGGCCCGCACCCTGCGTGTGATGGAAAAAGAGGTGCGCGGCATCGACTGCGTGCTCCAGCTGCTGGACGCGCGCATCCCGGCCTCCAGCCTCAACCCCGAGATACGCCGCATCACAAGGGACAAGCCGCACCTCTACCTGCTCAACAAGGCGGACCTGGCCGATGCGGCCATCACAAAGAAATGGCTCGCGTATTTTAAGGCGCAGGGGGCGGGGTGCCTTGCCATCGACGCGCGCCAAAAGGGCGGTGCGGCCGCCGTGCGCGGGCCCATCCTGCGGGAGCTGACCGCCTTGACCGCCAAGCGCGCGGCCCGCGGCATGGCCGGGGCCGCCGTGCGCGTGATGGTGGTGGGCATCCCCAACGTGGGCAAATCCACCTTCATCAACTCCTTCGCCGGGTCGGCGCGCGCCAAAGCCGAGGACCGCCCCGGCGTGACCCGCGGCAAGCAGTGGATCTCGGTCGAGGGGTTCGACCTGCTCGATATGCCCGGCGTGCTGTGGAAAAAGTTCGACAGTTTGCAGACGGCCAGCCACCTTGCTTTCATCGGCTCCATCCGCGACGATATCCTGGACATCGAGGAGCTCGCCTGCGGCCTGCTCGAGAGCGTGCGGGCTCTCTACCCCAAACAGCTGCTCGAGCGTTATAAATTGGATGAGACCGCCCTGGTGCTGCCGCCGTACGACCTTTTGCAGGCGGTGGGGCGCAAGCGCGGTATGCTGGTATCGGGCGGCGAGGTGGACACCGAGCGCGCCGCCCGCACCGTGGTGGGGGAGTTCCGCGCCAGCAAATGGGGACGCATCAGCCTGGAGCGCCCGCCCCAAAACACTTGAAACAGGGAAGTGACCGTCATGCCCCGCGCCGTAAAGGAAGCCCCCGCGCTGTACACCTATGACGCCGCGCTGCGCGTGCAGTACCCGCTGCTGTGCGGCGTGGACGAGGCCGGCCGCGGCCCGCTGTGCGGGCCGGTGGCCTGCGCGGCGGTCGTGCTGGACCCGGCGGCGCCGGTGCCCGGCGTCAACGATTCCAAAAAGTTGTCCGAGGCGCGGCGCGAAGAGCTGTACGCCCAGATCGTGCGCAGGGCGCTGGCCTGGCAGGTGGTGCTGGTGCCGCCGCAGCGCATCGACGAGGTCAATATCTTGCAGGCCACGATGGAGGGCATGGCGCAGGCCGTGGCGACCCTTGATATACGGCCGGACCTCGTGCTCGTCGACGGCAACCGCGTGCCGGCGGGCCTGGGCGTACCGGCGCAGAGCGTCGTCAAGGGCGACGGGACCAGCGCCTCCGTCGCGGCGGCCTCGATTTTGGCCAAGGTGACGCGGGACCGCACTATGTGCGAGCTGGACCGCCAGTTCCCGCAATATCACCTGGCCAGGCACAAGGGCTACGGCACCGCCGAGCACTATGCCCTCATCCAACAGTACGGCATCCAGCCCTTTTACCGCCGTTCCTTTTTGAAAAAGCTGGGGTACTGACCGATGCCCGCCGATGCATTGCTGGGCCGCCGCGGCGAGGCCGTGGCCGCCAAGTATTATCGCCAGCGCGGGTACCTGCTGCTGGCCCACGGCTACCGCACCCGCATGGGGGAGCTGGACCTTGTGCTGTACAGGGACGGCACCGTCGTGTTTGCCGAGGTCAAGACCCGCGCCGGCCGCCAAAAGGGCGCCCCGGCCGAGGCGGTGGATCCCCACAAGCAGCGGCGGCTCATCCTGGCCGCGCAGTGTTTTTTGCAGAACAGCCCCTATGCGGACTGCCCCGCCCGCTTTGACGTGGTCGAGGTCCGGCCGCCGGACCTTGCGCAGCGCGCCTGGCAGGTGCACTGCATCCCCAACGCCTTTACCCTGTGACCCCTGTAGGAGGGACCCCTATGCGCTACCACAGCACCCGAGACCGGAACCTGACCGCCAACGCCGGCGCGGCCATTTTGCAGGGCCTTGCCCCGGACGGCGGCCTGTATGTGCCCGACAGCGTGCCCGCCGTCGACCCCGCCACGCTGGACCGCTGGCGTGCCCTGCCCTATGATGCGCTGGCGGCCGAGGTCCTTGCGCTCTATCTGACCGACTATGACCCCGCTTTTTTGCGCTCCGCGGCGCAGCAGGCCTACGGCGCCGCCTTCGGCGGCAAGACAGGGCGGCTGGCCCGCGTGCGGGACGGATTGTACAGCCTTGAATTGTGGCACGGGCCGACCTGTGCTTTCAAGGATTACGCGCTGCAGCTGATGCCGCGCCTGCTCGTGCGGGCCAAGCAGGACCTGGGCCGCACCGAGACCACCCGCATCCTGGTCGCCACCTCGGGCGATACCGGCAAGGCGGCGCTGGCCGGCTATGCGGGCCTGCCGGGCATCGAGATATCGGTGTTTTATCCGAACGCCGGCACCAGCGAGATACAGCGCTTACAGATGGCCACCCAGGCGGGGGACAACGTGCGCGTGTTCGCCGTCGACGGCAACTTTGACGATGCCCAGACCGGCGTCAAGCGCGTGTTTGCCGATGCTGCTGCAGCGGCCGAGCTGGAAAAACGCAATATCCGGCTTTCCAGCGCCAACTCCATCAACTGGGGGCGGCTGGTGCCGCAGATCGTCTACTATTTCTACGCGTATTTCCGCCTCGCGGAGCAGGGCGGGGCGGCTTACGGCGCGCCGGTCGATTTCTGCGTGCCGACCGGCAACTTCGGCGACATCCTGGCCGGCTGGTACGCCAAAAAGATGGGCCTGCCGGTGGGCAGGCTGGTTTGCGCTTCCAATAAAAACAACGTGTTGACGGATTTCTTTACGACCGGCGTCTACGATGCCCGGCGGGAATTCTATAAGACGACCTCGCCCTCGATGGATATCCTGATCTCCTCGAACCTCGAGCGCCTGCTCTGCCATGTGCTGGGCGAGGAAAAGACCGCCGCTGTCATGCGGGAGCTGGCGGCCGGCGGCACCTTTGCCGTCGATGCGGCCGCCCGCGCCGCCATCACGGCCGATTTCGGCTGCGGCTGGGCGGATGATGCCGCCGCGGCCGCCGAGATCGGGGCCCGCTTTGCCCGGGACGGCTACCTGTGCGACCCGCACACGGCCGTTGCCTTTGCGGTGGCGGAGCGCCGGCGCACGGCGGCGCCGATGGTGGTGCTCTCGACCGCCAGCCCCTACAAGTTCCCGCGCGATGTGCTGGATGCCTTGGGCAAGCCCGTGCCGGCCGGGGACTTCGCCGCCATGCAGGCGCTGGAGACGGTCACCGGCACCGCAGCGCCCGGCAGCCTGCGCGCTTTGCAGGCGGCGCCCGTGCGCTTTACCGAGGTCATCAAACCGGGCGCCATCCGCGCCGCCGCGCTGCGGTAAGGCTTCCACAGAAAAAGGGGGTGCGGCGCCATGTCAATATTTGCGATCGGCGACCTGCACCTTTCGCTGGGCGCCGACAAGCCGATGGACGTTTTCCCCGGCTGGGAGGGCTACCTGCCCAGGCTCGAGGCCAACTGGCGGCGTCTTGTCACCGACGGGGACACCGTGGTGCTGGCCGGCGACACCAGCTGGGCCATGCACCTGCGTGACACGGCGGCGGACTTTGCTTTCCTGCAAAATCTGCCGGGGCAAAAGTGGCTGCTCAAGGGCAACCACGATTACTGGTGGACCACCACGGCCAAGATGGAGGCCTGGCTGGCCGCGCAGGGCTTTGACACACTGCACATCCTGCACAACAACTGCTGCACGGTGGGGGATATCGCCCTCTGCGGCACGCGCGGCTGGCCCTTTGACGAGCCGGCCGCGACGGCGCAGCAGAACGCCAAGTTGATGGCGCGCGAGGCCGGCCGCCTGCGCGCGAGCCTGCAGGCGGCGGGGGACGCACAGCAGAAATGGGTGTTTTTGCACTACCCGCCGGTGTTCCCGGGCGGCGGAAGCGATGCGGCACCGCTGCTGGAGGTGCTGCACGAGTACGGCGTGGGCCGCTGCTGGTACGGCCACCTGCACGGCAAAAGCATCCCCTACGCCGTGCAGGGGCCGCATGACGGCATCGACTATCGCCTGATCTCGGCCGACGCGCTGCGATTCTGCCCCTGCAGGCTGACGTAAAGCCAAAAAACAAGAAGTTTTTTCCGCCCCGGGCTGGTATTCTTTGCCGGGATATGCTATAATGTACCATTGCCAAGCGCAAAGCACATACAAGGTTGGAGGATTTATAAATGAACCTGATTTCCTGCGATAAGCTTGAAAAGAGCACCGTGGCCATCCAGTTTTCCATCGACGCCGAGACGCTGGCCGACGCTTCGGCCAAGGCGTTCAAGCGCGAGAGCAAAAAATACAGCGTGCCGGGCTTCCGCAAGGGCAAGGCCCCGCGCGGCATGATCGAGCGTATGTACGGTGAGGACATCTTTTTGTATGACGCCGTCAACGACCTGTTCCCCGCCGAGTATGAGGCGGCCGTCAAGGCCGCCGGCGTCGAGCCCGTCGGCCAGCCGCAGCCGGAGGTCGTGTCGATGACGGCCGCCGACGGCGCGGTGCTGAAGGTCACCGTGCCGGTCAAGCCGGAGGTCACCTTGGGCGACTATGTCGGTTTGAAGGCGGAGAAGACTGCCAACACTGTGGAACAGAGCGCCGTTGAGGCCGAGATCGGCCGTATGCAGGACCGCAACGCCCGCCAGCTCACCCGTGAGGGCGCGGCCGAGAACGGTGACATCGTCAACATCGACTTCGAGGGCTTTGTCGACGGCGTCGCGTTCGAGGGCGGCAAGGGCGAGAAGTTCGACCTGACCCTGGGCTCCGGCTCCTTCATCCCCGGCTTTGAGGAGCAGATCGTCGGCCACAAGGCGGGCGACGAGTTCGACATCGAGGTCAAGTTCCCGGACGATTACGCCGCCGAGGAGCTCAAGGGCAAGGCCGCGACCTTCAAGATCAAGGTCAATGAGGTCAAGTACAAGGAGCTGCCGGCGCTGGACGACGATTTCGCCAAGGACGTCAGCGAGTACGATACCCTGGACGAGCTCAAGGATTCCATCCGCAAGGGTATGCAGGACAACCTGGACCGCGCCGCCGACCAGGAGGTCGAGAACGCGCTGGTCGACCAGGTCGTGGACGGCATGAAGGCCGACATCCCGCAGGCCATGATCGACAGCCGTCTCGAGGAGCTCGTGCAGGACTTTGAGTACCGTCTGCAGCAGCAGGGCATGAACCTCAAGACCTACCTCGGCTACATGGGCATGGAGCTCGAGCAGTTCCGCGCCCAGTTCACCGAGCAGGCCGAGAAGCAGGTCAAGATGCGCCTGGCGCTGGAGGCCGTGGCCGCCAGGGAGAAGATCGAGGCCACCGAGGACGAGGTCGAGGCCGAGCTTGCCCGCATCGCCGATATGTACAAGATGGAGGTCGACAAGGTCAGGTCCATCATCGACACGGCCGCCGTCAAGGCGGATCTGGCCGTCAACAAGGCCATCGACTTCATCAAGGAAAAGGCCGAGGTCATGACCAAGGCTCCCGCCCAAAAGGGCGATGACGGCGAGAAGAAGCCCGCCAAGCCCAAAAAGCGTGTCGTCAAAAAGAAAGCCGACGCCGAGGCGGAAGCCCCCAAGAGCGCGGAGTAACGCAAACAACGCCCTGACCGGTACGGGGGCCGCCAGGCCGCCGTATCGGTCACTTTATCGGCCGGACCCCATTTTTGACCTGTTTTTGAAAGGAGCGTACCACCATGAGCCTGATCCCCTATGTCGTCGAGCAGACCGCCCGCGGCGAGCGCAGCTACGATATCTTTTCCCGCCTGCTCAATGACCGCATCATCGTTTTGAGCGAGGACGTCAACTCCGCCTCCGCCAGCGTGGTGGTGGCACAGCTGCTGTATCTGGAAGGGCAGGACCCCGAGAAGGACATCTACTTCTATATCAACAGCCCCGGCGGCTCCATCTCGGACGGCATGGCCATCCACGATACCATGCAGTACGTCAAGTGCGATGTGTCCACCATCTGCGTGGGCATGGCCGCCTCGATGGGGGCTTTCCTGCTGGCCAGCGGCGCCAAGGGCAAGCGCTTCGCGCTGCCCAACTCCGAGATCCTCATCCACCAGCCGCTGATCGGCGGGCAGGGGGGCGGGCTCTCCGGCCAGGCCACCGACATCCACATCCACGCCGAGCACATCGTGCGCATCAAAGAAAAGCTCAACGGTCTGCTCAGCCGGTACACTGGCCAGCCGCTGGAGACCATCCAGCGCGACACCGAGCGCGACAACTATATGACCGCGCAGCAGGCGCTGGAGTACGGGCTCATCGATAAGATCATCGAAAAACACTGACCTTTTGGGGGAATACCATGCCTAACAGCAACTCCGGCCGTGACGGCCGCGGGCGCGAGCTTGTCTGCAACTTTTGCGGGCGCAGCCAGAACCAGGTCGAGCAGCTCATCATCGGCCCCGGCGTGAACATCTGCAAAGACTGCATCGATATGTGCTACAACGCCCTCAATACCGAAGCCGAGCAGCGCCCGCCGCGCGCCGGCCGGCGCACGGCCACGGCCCGCCGCGTGCCCTCCACCGACCCGCTGGCCAATCTGGAGATACGCACCCCGGCCGAGATCAAGGCCGGGCTCGATGAGTATGTCATCGGGCAGGAGCAGGCCAAGCGCGTTTTGTCGGTGGCCGTGTACAACCACTACAAGCGCATTTTGTCCGGCCAGAACAGCGACGTGGAGCTGCAAAAATCCAACGTGCTGGTGCTGGGCCCCTCCGGTACCGGCAAGACGCTGCTGGCCCAGACGCTGGCCAGGATGCTCGGCGTGCCGTTCGCCATCGCCGACGCCACCACCCTGACCGAGGCCGGCTATGTCGGCGAGGACGTCGAGAACATCCTGCTCAAGCTCATCCAGGCGGCGGACTTTGACGTCGCCAAGGCGCAGTACGGCATCATCTACATCGACGAGATCGACAAGATTACCCGCAAGAGCGAGAACCCATCCATTACCCGCGACGTCGGCGGCGAGGGCGTGCAGCAGGCCCTGCTCAAGATCATCGAGGGCACGGTCAGCAATGTGCCGCCGGGCGGCGGGCGCAAGCACCCGCAGCAGGAGTTCATCGAGATCGACACCAAAAATATCCTCTTCATCTGCGGCGGCGCCTTTGACGGTCTGGAAAAGTATATTCAAAAGCGCAGCGAGCAGTCGGCCC
This sequence comes from uncultured Gemmiger sp., assembly GCA_947631565.1. Classification (GTDB taxonomy): domain Bacteria; phylum Bacillota; class Clostridia; order Oscillospirales; family Ruminococcaceae; genus Gemmiger. The sequence goes on from CANRLV010000029.1 coordinate 28,391, forward strand.
TCGGCTTTGGCAGCGAGCTGCACGTCAAGCTCGACCGCGACGAGGAACGCCAGCGCCTGCTGCGCAAGGTCGAGCCGGACGACCTGGTCAAGTTCGGCCTCATCCCTGAGCTGGTCGGCCGTCTGCCGGTCGTTACCGTGCTGGACGCTTTGGACGAGGAAGCCCTCATCCGCGTGCTGACCGAGCCCAAAAACAGCATCGTGCGCCAGTATACCGAGCTGTTTGCGCTCGACAATGCCGAGCTCGTCTTCACACCGGCGGCGCTTTCCGCCATCGCGCAGAAGACCATCGCCCGCCACAGCGGCGCGCGCGGCCTGCGCAGTGTGGTCGAGGACCTGCTCATCCCCATCATGTACGACCTGCCCAGTGACCCGACGGTGACCCGCGTCACCATCGACGCCGACACCGTGGCCGGGGGCGAGGCGCACCTTGAGCATGGCGCGGCGCGTACGCGCTATTTACAGCAGGGCACCGGCTTTGCCAGCTGATGTTTATGGCCCCGCCGCAAGGCGGGGTTTTCTGTTCACAAAAAATTTATAGGTTTTTGTGTGCAAACCCCTTGATTTTCCAGGCGAAGTGTATATAATAGTCTTAGCACTCAAAACTATCGAGTGCTAAAAACAAGTTCAACCAATACTTTTTTATAGGAGGTCCTTTTGTTATGACGATCAAACCATTGGCCGACCGCGTTGTCATCAAGCTGGTCGAGCAGGAGGAGACCACCAAGGGCGGGCTGATCCTGTCCGGCTCTGCCAAGGAGAAGCCCCAGGTGGCCGAGGTGCTGGCCGTGGGCCCCGGCGGCCTTGTGGACGGCAAAGAGGTCAAGATGCTCGTCAAGGTCGGCGACAAGGTGCTGACCAGCAAGTATTCCGGCACCGAGGTCAAGGTGGACGGCGAGGAGTGCACCATCGTGCGCCAGAGCGATATTTTGGC
>CANRLV010000030.1 GCA_947631565.1 uncultured Gemmiger sp.
GTGGCGTTCTTGCCGGTGGTGTAGCTGTACTGCTGCATCGGGATGATGGAATGGTTGAGCAGCGCGTCGCGCCAGCTTTTCAGCCGCGGGTCGCTCCAGTCCCCGTAGATGCGCTTGCAGGCTGCCACGCCGAAGCTGGCGGCCTCGTCCAGGATGACCTTGACGTATTTGGGTGAGATGTTGTCGGCGTCGATGAGGATGGCCAGTTTCAGATCTTCCATATTCAGGCTCCTTGTGGGGCGCCCTTATGCGGGGCGCGGGGTGTGAAATACATATACAGCTGACAGGGTATCATACCGTTGTAAATTTTGCGCCGTTTGGTAGCCCTGGCGCCGAAATGCTCCTCAAAGGCGGCGTCGGCCGTGATGGCATACAACCCTTCGCCGGGGGCAAAGCGCCAGCGCAGGCCGAGCGCGTGCGCCAGCACCGCCGCCTGCTCCGCATCGCCCAGCCGTTCGCCGTAGGGCGGGTTGGTGAGCACGGTGGCGTTCCGTGCCGGGGCGAACGTGCGCACGTCCGCGACCTCGAACCGGCAGCGCTCCCCCACCCCGGCCAATTTGGCGTTGGCCGCGGCCAGTGCCACGGCGGCCGGGTCGATGTCGGCGCCATAGCCCTCAAATGCGGCATCCATGCGGACGGCGGCCTGCGCCTGGCGGCGCGCCTCGGCCCAGACGGACTTGTCGAGAAAGCCGAACTGCTCGGCGGCAAAATGCCGGTGCAGGCCGGGGGCGATGTTCAGCGCCTTCTGCGCGGCCTCGATGACCAGCGTGCCGGAGCCGCAGAAGGGGTCCTGCACGAGGCTGTCGCGCCGCACGCGGCCGATGTCGGCGATGGCGGCGGCCAGTGTCTCTTTAATGGGGGCCAGCGTGGCATTTTTACGGTAGCCGCGCTTGTGCAGCCCGTCGCCGGAGGTATCGAGATACATCTCCACCGTATCCTTGCGCAGGGCAAAGCGCAGCTTGTACACGGCGCCGGTCTCGGGCAGCACCGTCACCTTATGGCCGGCCTGCAGCCGCTTGACGACGGCTTTCTTGACGATGCTCTGGCAGGCCGGCACGCTGGAAAGCTTGCTCGAAAGGCTGGAGCCCTTGACCGGGAAAGCAGCGTCGGCGGGGAGCAGCTCCTCCCACGGGATGGCGTAAACGCCGTCAAACAGCGCGTCAAAGGTAGCGGCCGGAAAGCAGCCCAGGCGCAGCAGCACCCGTTCCGCCGTACGCAGGTTGAGGTTGGCCGCGGCGACGAGGGCTGCATCGCCCTGAAAACTGACCCGCCCGTCGCGCACCTCGACGTTCTGCGCGCCCAGGCGGCGGACCTCAAAGGCAAGCGTCGCCTCGCTGCCAAAAAAGCAGGGGGCGGTCAGGTCATACAGCTGCGGCATCGGCATTTTCCTTTCCAAACAAAAAGCAGGGCCCCGCGCGGGCAGGGCCTGCCTGTGGTGTGTATCAACCGCGCCGGCGGGAATAGCTGCCGCGGTGGCTTTCGGTCACGCGGCGCAGGTCGGCGATCTTTTCCTCGCTCTGGGTCTTGTAGCGGGCCATCATGTCCTCAAAGGTCAAATCGCCCTTGGGGGCGGCCGGCTTGGGCTGCCAGACGCGGGGCGGCGCGTCTTTCTTGGGCGGGCGCGGCGGGCGGGCACCGCCGGCCGGCCTGGCGCCGCGCTCCGGCGCCGGCTGTGTGCGCTTGATGGACAGCGCGATCTTGCCGTCCGGCGCGATGGACAGGACCTTCACCTGGACCGTCTGGCCTTCCTCCAGAACGGCGGCAATATCCTGCACGAACTCATACGAAACCTCGGAAATGTGGACAAGGCCGTTTTTCCCGTCCGGCAAAGCGACGAACGCCCCGAACGGTTTGATGCCGGTCACCTTGCCTTCAAGGATGTCCCCAACCTGAACTGCCAAACTGTGATACCCCTTTGCTGTGATAAAATTACGCCAAGCCGGAGCAGGGCCGCAAACCGTGCCCCGGCCAATGCCATGGTTCAATACCCGACGAAGATACGCTCGTTGGGCTGCGCATAGCCCTGCTCGCGGGCGATGCGCTCGATGATGGCGTCCTCGCCGTCGGCCAGCGAGCGCGTCAGCTCCTGATTGACGGCATTCTGCTCCGTCAGCTGGGACTGCACGTCGGTCAGCTCCCGCTGCTTGGCACTGATGGCCGCCTGGTTGTGCAAAAGGCTGACCAGCAGATACCCCGCCAAAAGCAGGATGCCCGCCGGCACCGCCAGATCCGAAAGATTCCCGCGTTTTCTGCCCATAAACAGCCCCTGCTCCTCTGCTGCCGCTTTACTATGCTAATTATATAACATACGCGGCGGATTTTGCAACTGTTTTTTCGCGCTTTTTGCCTTTTTTTCGTGCATTTTTCGGTTTTTATGATGTAAAGTCATCATACTTTTCATCGAAGCCTGCAGCTTTTTGGCGGCCGGCGCGGCGATACAGCGGCAAAACCGGCGCCATGGGCGCAGCAGCAGTGCCCCCACGGCCCTGCCGGCGGCTTGCAGGGCGTCGGCCACGGCCCAATGCCAGCCCAGCGCGCCCAGCGCCATACCCAGCACCATATACCAGCGCACGGTGCCGCTGGACGAGACCCCGGCCGCAAAGCCGCGCAGCGCGAACGCCGCCGCCGCAAAGGCAAGCAGGTCCCACAAAAAGCAGAGCAAACGCCCGTTGCCAAGGCTCCAGCCCAAAGCATCGCGCCCAAGGGCCAGCAGCAGGCCGAGCCCCAGGCACCAGACAGCGTCCTGGAAGATGGCCGTCAGCGCCGGTGCGGGCAGCATCAGCGGAACAGGCGGGCCAAAAGGCCGCCGCTGCTTTCCCGGTTTTCGGTGTATTGCAGATATTCGATCTTGCCGGCGATGTGCACCTGCCCGGTGCGCACCGACAGCTCGCTGACCTGCAGCTCCTGCCCGCCCACCGTCAGGTTGCCCAGCGGTGTGGCCAGGGCAGCGGTGGTCTCGTCATAGCTCAAAATGCGGGACACACCGCTCACGGTCAGACTGCGGCGGTCCTCCAGTGTAAGGGTATGCTCCCGCGCCGGGGACGTTTCGGCGGTCAGGACAGGCACGGGTCTGCGTTCGGGTTCCGGCACGGGCATGGGCGGGTCCTCCCCTTCAAAAGGTACTGCTATACCTTATGCGCGGCGCCCGCCGGCTAGAACCGCCGTTACCCCTCCAGCACCTCGAACAGCTCGCGGGCCACATCCTTGCCCTTGGGCTCGGTGACGGCCAGCACCCGCACCTTGACGGGGCGGTTGCCGAAGGTGATCTCGATGATGTCCCCTACCTTGACGGCATAGCTGGCCTTGGCCGCCTTGCCGTTGACAAAGATGCGCCCGGCGTCCGCGACCTCGTTGGCGAGGGTGCGGCGCTTGATCAGGCGGCTGACCTTCAAAAATTTATCAAGACGCATAACGCTTCTCCTGACGGTGAAAAACGTACCCGCGGCCAGACGGCTGCGGGTACGCGGGGAAAGGACATGGTCGTTACTGCACGCTCTCCTTGAGGGGCTTGCCGGGCTTGAACACGGGGACCTTGTGGGCCGGGATGGTGATAGCCTTGCCGGTCTGCGGGTCACGGGCAGCGCGGGCGGCACGCTCGCTGACAGCAAAATTGCCAAAGCCGACCAGAGAGACCTTGTCGCCCTTCTTGAGCGCATCGGTGATGGCGGCGATGGTGCCGTTGACAGCCTTCTCGGCGTCCTTCTTGCTCAGGCCGGCGTTGGCGGCCACCGCCGCAATCAGTTCAACTTTCGTCATGTCTTTTTTACCTCCAAAATTTATCTGCCCAGAGCAGACCGCCCGCAGGCGGTGCGCTCTGTGACGAACATAGGACCCGGCAGCCGGCCCCCTTGGGACCGCTACGGCCGTTCGGGTGCGGCGGCAAAAGCCGCATTGCGGCGCTGCAGCGCCTGCTCGGGGTCGATGCCGGCCGCGCGAGCCAGCGCTACCGCGGCAAACAGCAGCTCGCCGACGGCATCCTCCGCCTGTGCGCTGCCGGCCGGGGCGGCCTGCAGCTGTGCCGCGGCGCTTTGCAGCGTCCGGGCTGCTGTTTCATTGCCCGGGACAGCGCCGTAGCGGGCGGCACGCTTTTGCAGCTTGCCCGCACGCATCAGCGCCGGCAGGGCCTTGGGCACGCTTGCCAGATCGCTGGGCAGGTCATTGCGGCCCTTTTCCATATTTTTGAGCACATCCCAATCGTTTATGCCTTGCTTTTCGGTATTGCCGGCAAAAATGTTGGGGTGACGGTCCAGCAGCTTGCGGCACACGCCGTCGCACACGGCGCCAAAAGTAAAATGCCCCTGCTCCTCCTCGATGCGGGCGTGGAATACCACCTGCATCAGCACATCGCCCAGCTCCTCACACAGCAGGGCGGGCTCGTCCAGGTCGATGGCGTCCACGGCCTCATACGCTTCCTCCAGAAAGTTCATGCGGATGGAGGCGTGCGTCTGTACCCTGTCCCAGGGGCAGCCGTTGGCGGGGTCGCGCAGCAGGCGGATGATGGCGACCAGGTCGTCGATGCCATACTGCGCCTTGCAAGGGTAGTCATACATGGCGCAAGACAACGGGATGCGCCGCAGCACACCCCATTGTACTCCTTTTTGCAGAATGGGTCAAGAAAACAGGAACGTGTTACAGCTGCGCGCCGCAGTGGGTGCAGAACAGCGCGTCAGCGTCGATCTCAGCCTGGCAGACCGGGCAGACCTTGGTCTCGCCGCGGGGCGCGACGGGCTCTTCCTCGATCACTTCCTCGGCTTCGGGCTGAGGCTCCGCTTCTTCGGCGGGCTCTTCGGCAGCCGGGGCCTCGGGCGCCTGCGCCTTCAGCTCCTCGATGGCTTTCTCGACCTCGGCCACGGCCTCGATGTACTTATCGACCAGGGGCTGGTTCTCCTCACCGGATTTGTGCAGGCTGTAGACGAGCGCGCCCAGCTGCCGCTGCGCCTTGGACAGGCGCGCCTGCTGGCTGACGAGGTCCAGCTGGGTCTTGCCCTTGCCGGCCAGGTCCAGCGCGGTCTTTTTGGCGTTGTCCACCAGCTGCATCCCCTGCTCCTTGAGCAGATCGATATCCAATTCAAACATGGTCTTACACCCCTTTTTCAAGATTTTGGGTGCGCGGCGCGCACCGTATAAGGCTATTATACCGTATCATGCACCGTTTTGCAATCTTGCCGGGCAAAGAATTTTATCGCCGATGGCCGCAAACGGTCACATCCTGCGCGTTATGCCTTGGGACCGAGGAATTCCCGCAGCATACTCCCGGCCGGCACCAGGCTGGCCGGCAGCGGCGTAAAGGGGGCGAATTCCCGCTGCAGGGCGTCAAAGCGCTGTCGGTGGGTCGGCGCCGTCTGGTCGGCGATGGCCGCCAGCGCCGCGCCCCACAGGCAGGGTTCATAACTGAAGGAGGTGTCCAAAATCAGATCCGCGCGGTCCTTGAAGGCCTGCACATACTGCCGTTCCGACGCGCAGACATGGTCCCACAGGGCAAGCGTGAAGTCCGGGGAATGACCGCGGAAGAGACTGTCCCGCGTGATGCGCCGGGCCAGGCGCAGCTCCCGCGTTTCGACGCTGCGTCGGCCGTCCGGCCCGCAGTATTCCTCGCGCAGGCTGGCGTAGATGTTGAAGACCGTGTCCTGCGGCAGGCCCTCGGCCAGCAGCGGGTTGAGGGCGTGCAGCCCCTCGATGACGGCCACGCCGCCGCGGCAGTCGATGCGGCGCGTCTGTTTGGCCGGGCGCTGGGTCAAGAAGTCGAACACCGGGCTGGTGGCCGCGCCGTCCCGGAGCAGGGCGGCCAAAAACGTGTGCAGCGCCGGCAGGTCCAGCGCCTCCGGGCATTCGTAGTCATCGCTGCCGTCGGCGCGCTTGGGGTATTTGCCCTCGCCGACAAAAAAGTCATCGAGGCTGACGACCACGCACGGCTTGCCGTGCTGCCGGATGGCCTCGGCCAGGCGGTTGGCCGAGGTCGTTTTGCCCACGCTGGAGGGGCCGGTCAGCATGACCAGCCGCGCCCCGCTGGCAAGCACCGTATCGGCCGCCGCATCCAGGCGGGCGGCATAGGTCGTCTCGCACAGGGCGGCAAAGGCCCCGGCATCACGGGCGGCAAGGTTGATCAGGTCCTGGCTGACCAGGCGCTTGCGGATGCTCTTGTTCGGCATAAAACTCCCTCGTTTCCTGTTGGGTCTTTTCCGCGGTATCGGGCCGGGCCAGATATTCCTGCGGATACTTGCAGTTGTACAGCCGCCGGATGCGCCCGCGGCGCGCCCCGGGCGGCACCAGCTTGGTGCAGCTCCCCGCTCCGGCGGCGAGGATAGTATGGACCTCCTCCATCATGTAGATGTTGTAGAGCCCTTCATGCCCCGGGCGGCACCAGCCGATGTTCTCAAGGTTTTGCAGCGTGCCTTTCTGGCGATAGAGATAATAGGGGCGGTAGCCGGCCGCCGGCAGCAGGCGCATCTCAGCGGCCGTCATGGCTGCCACATCGTCGTACAGCGCCGTGCGCTGCTCGACCACCAGGTCCGAGGCGCGCTTGAGTGTCAGCGTATGCACGGTGATGTTCTCCGGCGCCAGGTCGATGGCCGTCTGCAGGCTTTGGCAAAAACCGGCGACGGTATCCCCGGGCAGACCGGCGATGAGGTCCATATTGATGCAGGCATGGCCGGCGGCACGGGCGGCACGGTAGCAGTCGACCACGTCCTGCGCCGTGTGGCGGCGGCCGATGGTCTGCAGCACCGTGTCGGAAAAGGTCTGCGGGTTGATGGAGATGCGCGTCGCGCCGTACTGCTTTAACAGGCGCAGCTTTTCGGCGTCGGTGCAGTCGGGGCGGCCGGCCTCGACGGTATATTCCTCAAGCGCCGGCACGGCAAAGGCGGCGGCGATGTGGCGCAGCAGCTGTTCCAGCCGGGCGGCGTCGAGGCTGGTCGGCGTGCCGCCGCCGATATAGACTGTGCGCACGCGCAGCCCGCAGGCATCCACGGTTTGGCGGATGGCGGTGAGCTCGGCACACAGGCGGTCGACATACGGCCCGATGAGCGCCTGCACCTGCTTCTCCCCCACCGCGCGGGAAACAAAGCTGCAATAGCTGCACCGGCTGGGACAGAACGGGATGCCGATATACACGCTGCAATCCCGGCCGTTCGCCTGCAAAAAAAGCCGCTGCAGGTCGGCGATGTCCTTTGCCAGCTGGAATTTTTCCGGCGTGCAGTCGTAATGGTCAACAAAACGGGCTCGGATGGCGTCCTCCCCCGCCCCCTCGGCGCGCAGGTCATGGATGAGGCGCACCGGGCGCACCCCGGTCAGCATCCCCCAGGGCGGGCGGCGGCCGGTCACGCTCTGCAATAGCGCATACAGCAGGCGGCACAGGTCATATTCCGCCGTATCGTGTGCGGCCGGGGCCTGCGCCTGCCATACCGTGCGGCCGTCCATCCGCACCAGCGCCAGCAGCGCGTGCGGTCCGGCCAGCGCCAGCACGAGATCTCCCTGCGCATCGGCAGTCGCGGCGCGCCTGCCGGCGGGGAAAAACAGGCGCATGATGTTCTCGGCCTCATAGCCGGCGGCGCCCTGCAAAATCAGCTGTATGCTCACGGCAGCAGCCCCGCCAGGTAGGGATTTGTTCGGCGTTCCTCCCCCAGGGTGGTGAACGCCCCGTGCCCGGGAAAAACGCGGGTATCATCGGGCAGCGGCAATGTTTTGAGCAGCCGGAGACTGGCGCGCATCTCGGCCGGGACACCGCCGTCCAGATCGACCCGCCCGCAGGAGCCGGCAAACAATGTGTCGCCGCTGAACAGCAGTCCCTCTACATAGATGCACCGGCTGCCCGGCGTATGCCCCGGCGTGTGGTAAAAACGGAAGTTCAGTTCATCCACCGTCAGCGTACCGTCGGCCGGGTAGGGCAAAAACGGCGCGTCGGCGGCGCTCAAGGGGTACAGCCGGTCACCGCGCAGGTCCGCCGGGTCCAGATAGAGCGCCGCCCCGGCGGCTTCGGCCAGGCCGACTGCCCCGCCCACATGGTCAAAATGGCCGTGGGTCAAAAAGATGGCGCGCAGCTGTGCGTTTTTGGCCTGCAGGGCGTCCAGATACCGCCGGGCCGGCGCCGCCGGGTCAATGGCCACGGCGTGGCCGTTGTCCGTGAAAAGCAAAAAGGTGTTGGTGCCCATCACGGCCGGGCCGGGAATGTGCAGCAGTTCCATAGGCGTCTCCTATCATTTCCAGTCGTCGGTATCCAAAATCAGCGTGACGGGGCCGTCGTTGGTCAGGGTCAGCTGCATATCGGCGCCAAACTCGCCGTGCTGCACGCCCTTGAGCCCCTGCTCGCCGAGCTTTTGCAGGAAAAGGTCATACAGGGCCCTGGCGTTCTCCCCGCCGGCGGCGTGGGTAAAGCTGGGGCGGCGGCCCTTTTTGCTGTCACCGTAGAGCGTAAAGTTGCTGACCACGAGCGCCTCGTATCCAAGCTCCGCCGCACTGCGGTTGAGCTTGCCGTCGTCATCGGCAAAGATGCGCAGCCCGGCGCACTTTTCGGCCAGCTTGGGCACATCGGCGGCGGTATCGGTATCGCGCACGCCGAGCAGGATGACGAGCCCCGGCCCGATGGGGCGCGGCACTCCGCCGTCCACCACGACGCTGGCGCTGCTCACACGCTGCAGGACCGCCCGCATACTCACGCACCTCCCGGCATCGGGGCCAAAAAGTAACAGGAATCGGCCACGAACAGATGCACGGCCGCATCCCCGGCAAAGATCTCGCCCCAATGCTCATACAGCGCGCCGTCCGTCGTCACATAGACGGTCTGCGGGTCATAGTCGCCCGCTTCCAGGCGGGCGGCGGCCGCTTCCATGCTCTGCGCCGCCTGCGGATATTCGCCCGAAACGGCGATGCTCAGGTTGGTGGCCATCCCCTGCTTGCCGGCCAGGATGGCCAGCAGGCGCAGGCGGTCTTCCCGCACCGGGGCTGCCGCCAAAAGCTGCGTATGTCCAACGCCAAGGGTCTGGGTCTCGGGGTGGTTGACGACGGTGGCGTTGATGGCCGCATCGGCGTCCAGCATGGTGCGCTTGACCGCGGCTGCTGCGGAAAGGTCCCACACCTGCACGGCCAGCACGGCAGCCAGCAGCACACAGGCCAAACCGGTCCGCCGCGGCGCCAGCGCGCGCAGGCTGTAAATGCCGAAGAGGACGATACAGGCCCCGACAAGCCAGAACATCCGCCCGCTGGCGCGGAAGATGCCGCACAGCTCTGCCACAGCGGCCGGCAGCGGGATGCTGATATGGAACGTGCCGAGATACAACTCATGGCTGGCGGCAAACAGCGTCAAAAACACGCAGACGGTGAACAGAGGGCCATTGCGCCGCCACCATGCCGCGGCCCGCTGCGGGCGGCGCAGAGCCGTGACTGCGGCCGAGGCCAGGGCTGCCGCCGCCAGCACCAGCACGCCGAGGCCCAGATAATTGAAACCGTCATACTGGGCCGGCATCTGGGGCAGCGCGTGCAGCACACGGGACCACGGATAGCCGCCGCGGGAGGACGGGCTGAAGGGTGCGTTCAGATTCATCGACCAAACGCCGTACTCGCCGCGGTCGGCGGCGATGCCGCTGCCCAGCGCCCCGCACAGATACCCGCCCGCCAGGGCCGCTGCCAGCGTGCAGCCAAACTGCCCGATGCCCTTGCGCCAGGCGTGGGCCAGACGTATGCCGTCCGCCATGGCCAGCAGTGAACACAGGCAGACCAGCGGCAAGAAATACGGATGGATGCCGACGGCCAGGAAAGCCAGCACGGCAAACGCCCACGCAAAGCCGCCTTTACCCGCGGCGGCGCGCTCCCGATATGCAAGACAGGCATACAGCGCGAAGAGATACAGCCAGTGCGAGGCGAGCGCCGTGTGCCGGAAGGCGCGTTCCCAGAGCGTGGGCAGGCAGACGAAGACGGCGCCGCCCAGGGCGGCAAAGATCACACCGCCGCGGTACGCCAGCACCCCGCGCCCGCACAGCAGGGCGCCGGCCGCGCCCTGCAGGGCAAAGCAGGCCAGCACATACCAGCCGAACCATTGGAACGTCGCCGGCAGCACCCCGCGCAGGAATTTAAGGCCGATGCTGACCCAGGGGATGCTGTCGGTATAGCTGATAACAGTACCGTCGGGGGCGGCGATGGTATCGGCCAGCCCCAGCGGCAGATGCCAGTGGGAATTGCGGAACAAAAGCCACCCGGCGTAATGCTGCTGCACATCCCATTCGTCGTAACCGTTCAGGACCCAGGCATCCCAGCCGACATCCAGCACGGCCGTGCCGTACAAGAGCACAAAGCAGACGACGCCGGCCACTGCCCCCAGGAGCGCGGCCAGCACGGTGCGCTGCCATTGTATTTGACGCCCGGCCATGCTCGCTCAGCTCCTTGCAACGTTGACGACGTCCCGCACCTTTTTCAGGCGGCTGACCACGTTGTTCAGATGGTCGGTATTGATGATGCCGACGGTGATGCTGATAGCCGCCCGGCCCTGGTCGGTGGTGCGCGCGTTGAGCGAGTACAGCGGCACACGCATATCCCCCAGCGCCAGCGCGATGTCCGAGACGAGATTGACGCGGTCCATGCAGGTCAGCTCCAGCGTGGCCTTGTAATTCTCTTTGGAAGCATCGTCCCACCAGGCCTTGACCCAGCGGTCGGCATTCTCGGGCTGGCGCAGGCTGGACTGCACGTTGGCGCAGTCCTTTTTGTGGATGGAGACACCGAAGCCGCGGGTGATGAAGCCGATGATCTCATCCCCCGGCAGCGGCGAGCAGCATTTGGCGAACTTGATGGGGCAGTTGTCGATGCCCTCGACCACCACGCCGTCCGAGGTATGGGTGCGCTTGAAATCAATGGTGACGGGCTTGGGCGCGGCGGCGGTCAGCTTTTGGTATTCCTCCTTGAGCTTGGGGGTCAGCCGCGCCATCTGCAGCCCGCCGTAGCCGATGGCCGCATACATCTCCTCAACGGTATTGCAGCGGTTGCGCCGGGCCAGCGTTTCCATAAAGGCGTTGTACTGGTCGGCGGGGATATTCATCAGATTGCGGCGCAGCTCGCGCTCCAGCGCCGCCTTGCCCTCGGCGATGTTCTCCTCCCGGCGTTCCTTCTTGAACCAGTTGCGGATCTTGTTGCGTGCCTCGCTGGTCTTGACGATGTTCAGCCAGTCGCGGCTGGGTCCGCGGTTCTCGGGGCCGGTCAGCACCTCGACGATCTCGCCGGTGACGATGGGATGGTCGATGGGCACGATGCGCCCGTTGACCTTGGCCCCCACCATACGGTTGCCCACCGCCGAATGGATGGCGTAGGCAAAGTCAATGACGGTGGCGCCCGCCGGCAGGTTGATGACCTCGCCGCGCGGGGTGAAGGCAAAGACCTCCTCGGGCAGCAGGTCGCTCTTGAGGTCGCTGAGCAGATCGGTGGCGTCGGAGCTGGTGCGCTGGCTCTCCAGCAGCTGGCGCACCCAGGCCAGGCGCTCCTCCAGCTTGCCGTCGCTGCCCGAAATGCCGGCCTTGTACTTCCAGTGCGCGGCGATGCCGTACTCGGCCATGCGGTCCATGTCCCAAGTGCGGATCTGCACCTCAAAGGGGATGGCCTCGTGCCCGATGACGGTGGTGTGCAGGCTCTGGTAGCCGTTGGGCTTGGGGGTGGAGATGTAATCCTTGAAGCGGTTGGGCAGCGGGTGGTACATATCGTGGATGAGGCCCAGCGCCGTATAACACTCGGCCACCGAGCCCAGGATGATGCGCACGGCGTAGATGTCGTAGATCTCGTCAAAATCCTTGCTCTGCATATACATCTTGCGGTAGATGCCGAAGACGCTTTTAACGCGGTGACGGATGGTCGCCATCGTGATGCCGTTCTGCGCCATGTGGGCGTCGATGGTGCGGCAGACGTCCTTCAAAAAGTCGTCGCTGCGCTCCTGTAAAAGGTTCGAGATGTTCTGGTAGCCCACGGGGTCAAGGTAACGCAGGCTGCGGTCCTCAAGCTCCTCCTTGATGCTGGAGATGCCCAGACGGTGCGCGATGGGGGCGTAGACCTCCATCGTCTCCTTGGCCTTGTCGCGGCGCTTTTGCTCCGGCCAGGCGTCGCCGGTGCGCATATTGTGCAGCCGGTCGCACAGCTTGATGATCATCACCCGCACGTCCTGGCTCATGGCCAGCAGCATCTTGCGCAGGTTCTCGGCCTGACGGTCCTCGACGTTGGAGAAATCGATCTGGGTCAGCTTGGTGACGCCGTCCACCAGCAGCGCCACCTCGGCGCCGAACCGGGTCTGGATATCGGCGAGGGTGACGTCTGTGTCCTCGACCACGTCGTGCATCAGGGCCGCGGCGATGCTCTCGCTGTCCATGCCAAGCTCGACCAGGATCATCGCCACACTCAAGGGGTGGCAGATATACGGCTCGCCGCTGCGCCGGCGCTGTCCGTCGTGGGCCTTCTCCGCCAGCGCATAGGCGCGGTCGATCATGGCAAGGTCGTAGGCGCGGCCGCTGTCCTCCAGCTCGGCGCGAAGCCTCTCATAGGTGACCGGCACGGCCGGCGCGCCGGAGGCGGTCAAAAGCTGTTCCGCCATCATCTGTTCACTCCTCTTTCCCGGTCATGGCACGCAGCGCTTTGAGCACCGGCGCCGCGGCCAGGTTCTTTTTCCCCTCGGTCTGTGCGGGCCGGTAACGCCCGCCGGATTCCTCAATGAGCCCCAGCTCCAGCAGCGCGTCCAGGCTGGCCAGCACCTTGCCGGTGTTTTCGGCGCCGGCGGCGGCAAATTCCGGCTGCAGGTCCCGCGCCAGCACGCCGCCGCGCTGGATGCGGCGGTAGAGGGCCACCATATCTGCGCGCTCGGGCATGAAAGCCGCCGCCTGCGCCGGGGTGAGCGCCGCCCCGGCACGGAACGCCTCAAACAGGGCGGCCTGCTCGCAGGCCGTATCGGCCAGCCCGGCCGGGCGCAGGGCGCGGCAATGGGCGCTGACTGCGGGCCCGCTGCGCCCGTTGAACACGCTGACCCGGATAAGCGCGTCCACCGGCGTACCGCCCGGGTAGGCCAGTTCGTCGGGCGACGTGCCGAACAGCGTGATGAACATCGTCACGCCGCCCTGGCGCAGGCGGAGGCGGCTGTGCCGTCCCTCGGCGCCCAGCGGCCAGACCCCGTCGATGACGGCATTCCGCACCAGGAACAGCGGTTCCGGGTTGCCGCTGCCAAAGGGGGCCAGACGCTCGAGCTCCTGCACGGCCGGCAATGTGAACTCCGCCAACCCGGCCGCCGCATCGACCGACAGCGCCGGCGCGGCCGGCGCCGGGCGCTCGCGCTGCGCCCAGGCGTTGACGGCGGCCCGGAAGGCGGGCAGATTCTCTTCTTCTATCAGCAGGCCGGCGGCCGCCGCGTGCCCGCCGTAGCGGATGAGCTTGTCGGCACAGGCGGCGATGGCGGCGTGCAGGTTGAAGCCGGCCGGAGCGCGGCCGCTGCCGCGGCCCTCGCCGTTTTGCAGGCTGACGACGATGACCGGGCGGGCGTAGCGCTCACACAGACGGCTGGCCACGATGCCGATGACGCCGCCGTGCCAGCCCTCGCCGGCGACGACGATGACCCGGTCGCGGGTGCGGGCGGGGTCGGCGTCCAGCTGGGCCTGTGCGGCGGCAAAGATCTGCTGCTCGGCCGCCTGCCGCGCGGCGTTGATCTCATTGAGGCGGGCGGCGATGCCGGTGGCCTGCTCCTCGTTCTCGCACAGCAGCAGTTTGAGCGCCACGGCGGCGCTGTCCATGCGGCCGGCGGCGTTCAGGCGCGGCGCCAGCCCAAAGCTGACGGTGTCGGCCGTGACGGCGCGCCCGGCATAGCCGGCGTTCTCCAAAAGTGCCTGCAGGCCGGGGCGCATCGTGTCGCCCAGCATGGCCAGGCCCTCGCGCACCAGCGTGCGGTTCTCGCCCACCAGCGGCATCACGTCGGCGATGGTGCCCATCGCCGCCAATTCGCCGAAAGGCTCCAGCAGCTCGGCCGGGTCGCAGTCCTCCAGCGCCGCACACAGCTTGAAAGCCACTCCGGCCCCGCACAGATGCTTGAACGGGCTTTCGTCGTCGGCGCGGTTGGGGTCGACGACGGCCACCGCCTCGGGCAAGGTCTCGGGCGGCAGATGGTGGTCGGTGATGACCAGCTCGATGCCCAGCTCTTTGGCGTGCTGCGCCTCGTCCACAGCCGAGATGCCGTTGTCCACCGTGACCACCAGGCGGTAGCCCTTGGCGGCCAGGCGGTCCAGCACCTCGCAGCTGATGCCGTACCCGCCGCCGTCGCGGCTGGGCAGCATACAGCGAGCCTGCGCGCCGAGACTCGACAGGCATTCATACAAAATGGCGGTGGCGCACACGCCGTCGACATCATAGTCGCCGAAGATGACGAGTGGCTCGCCCTCCTCGACGGCCTGTTGGATGCGCTGCACAGCCCTGTCCATGTCCTTCAACAGGTACGGGTCCGAGAGCTGCGCGCCCTCGCCCAGCAGGCTTTGCGCCGCGGCGGCGTCCGCACAGCCGCGGCCTGCCAGCACCCGCGCCAGCAGCGTGCCAAGGCCCGCACTCTGCAAAGCGGCAAGGGCTTGCGGGTCCGGGTCGGTCAGGTTCCAGCGCGGATAAGGCATAGTGTGTTCCTCAATTCGTTTGCGGTTTGAAGTCGCTGGCGAAATCATGCGTCAGGCCGTCCTGCCGCAGCATGGTCTCCAGCGTGTCGATCTCGGCCGAGACATCCAGCGATACGTCCTGCAGGAGCGTGTCATACAGGCGCATAAAGGCGGTGTTGAGCGTGTGCAGGATGCCGGTGATATCACGCCGGATGGTCTCGGCGCTGTCGGCGTCGGTGTCGCCCAGGCCCAGCGCCGTGTCCAGCAGCTTGCGGGTCGTGGGCAGATAGTACTCGGCAAAGCGGCGCACGGCGGGCAGCCGTTCCGGGTGATTGCGGATAAAGCCCATGATGGCCCCGCAGGTGCGCTGCATCGTGACCAGCTCGGTGTCGGCATCCGGCGTCAGGCGGCCCTTGCAGCCGTTCAGATAGGCCAGAAATTCGGCGCCCTGGCTGCTGAATCTCTCGGCGTCGGTCAGCTCCGGTGCGGCCGGCTGTGCTTCGGCCTGCGGTGCTGCGGCGGCGCGGCAGCGGCTGCCGTCCAGATAAAAAGTATCGGTCTCGGCGTCATAGCAGGCGCTGCCAAGCTTGCCGGCGGCCACGGCCGTCTGCAGATCCCTGCGGACCTTGCGCGGGTCGGTGACGGCGTCGCGGGCGATCTGTGCCAGCGTGCCGGTCCAGCCGCGCAGGACCTTCAAGTAGCGGCGCAGGCGGCCGTAGCCGTTGGCGCGGTGCACGCCGAACCAGCCGAGCGCCCCAAAGGCGACGCTCAACGGACCGAACACGGCGGCCAGAATGCGGTATACCGTTATATACCTTTCAATCGAAGGGTAGTCGCCTGCCGCCATGGCGAGCGCGGCCATCACGATAAAGGTAATGAGAAACGACCCGCCGAAGAACCAGCCCAGTACGCCCAGTGCCATGTACCCGCCCTGGCTGTCGCCAAGGCGACTGCGCAGGCGTCTGCGGCAGCGGGCAAAGTCTGTCTCGGCGGGTGGGTCGGTCACCGCCTGCAGCGCGTCGGCGATACTGCCCAACACCTCGCTGCCCACACGGCTGCCGAACTCCACGGCACGGTCGACAAAATCGTCGATGCCGTCAAAATCGGCCGGCGTGTAGCGTGGCTTGCCCTCCTGCGGGGGCTTCTTTTCCGGTTCCTTGTACGGGTGGTCCATCCTCTTCTCCCTGTGTCAGTCCTCAACAGCCGCCGGGGCGTTGGCGGCCATCAGTGCGGCGGCGCAGCGCAGCCCGTCCACGGCGGCGGTCATGATGCCGCCCGCGTAGCCGGCGCCCTCGCCGCAGGGGTACAGCCCCGACAAAGCTGTACATTGCAGATCGTCCCCGCGCATCAGCCGCACCGGGCTGGAGGTGCGGGTCTCAAGGCCGGTGAGCACGGCGTCCGGCGCACGCCAGGCGGCCAACTTACGGCCAAAGGCCGCTATCCCCTGCCGCAGCGGCGCCGCCAGCTCGGCCGGCAGCAGCGCGCCCAGGTCGCAGGGCGAGACCCCGCGCGGGTAGGTGGGCTGCACGCGGTCCAGCTTGAGCTTGCCTTCCCCGGCCAGAAAGCTGCCTACCGTCTCGGCCGGGGCTGCGTAGCCCCCGCCGCCGGCGGCAAAGGCCGCCTGCTCGAGCCTGCGCTGGAAGGCGATGGCCTTGGCGGGACTGTGGTCGAAATCTTGCCCGTCGACGCTGACGACGACGGCCGCATTGGCATTTTTGCCGTCGCGGGCGTGCAGGCTCATGCCGTTGGTGACGACACCGCCCGCCTCGCTGGCGGCGGCGCACACCTGCCCGCCCGGGCACATACAGAAAGTATAAACGGCGCGCGGACCGATGTGCTCCGAGAGCTGGTACTCGCCGGGCGGCAGGGCCGGGTGCCCGGCCGCGGCATGGTACAGACTTCGGTCGATATCGCTTTGCAGATGCTCGGCCCGGAATCCGACCGAGAACGGCTTGCAGGTAAGCGGCAGACCGGCATCGGCCAGCATGGCGAAGGTGTCGCGCGCGCTGTGGCCGACTGCGAGGATGAGCTGCTCGCAGGCGATATCGCCGGCCGTGGTCCTGACATTATGCAGCGCCCCGCCGCGCGCGGTAAGGCCGGTGAGCGCCGTGTCGAACAGCACCGTGCCGCCCAGGCGCTCGATCTCGGCGCGGATGGCGGTGATGACGCCGCGCAAAAGATCCGTGCCGATGTGCGGCCTTTGCCGCCAGGCGATGTCGGCCGGGGCGCCGTGGGCCAGCAGCTCGTCCAGCACCCAGGCGCACAGCGGGTCATGGACGCGGGTGGTCAGCTTGCCGTCGGAAAAGGTCCCGGCGCCGCCCTCGCCAAACTGGATGTTGGCGTTGGCGGCAAGCGTGCCGGTGGCCTCGAACCGCTGCACGGCGCGTATACGTTCCGCCAGGGCCGGGCCACGCTCGAGCACGAGTGGGCGATAACCGCGGCGGGCCAGCAGCAAAGCGGCGAACAGCCCGGCCGGGCCAAGGCCCGCCACCACCGGCCGGTGGTCAAGCGGTCGTGTGCCCTGCTCAAAGTGAAATACCGGCTTTTGCACCGCATGCACGCCCGGCAGGCGGGCCAGCGCCTGCTCCTGCGCCGCACTTTCCAGCGTTACGGCGATGGTATACACCAGCACCGGCGTGCCGCGGCGGGCATCGACGGAAAGCTTTGCCACGCCGCAGGGGGCGTTTGGTATGCCCAGCGTTTGCAGGGCGATGCGCCGCGCCTCATCTTGCGGCGCGGCGCATTGCAAAGGCAGGCGGATGTTTTGAACGTACAGCATCGGTACCGCTACTTTTCCGTCACCGCGCACTCCACCGTATAGCTGCCGGCGGCAAAGATGCGGCTGGAGGACGGGATCTGGATGGTGACGGGCACCACCTGCTGCCCGGCGTTGAGTGTGACGGACTGGCAGTCCAGCTGGGCGGTGACGCTGTCCGCCGAGAGACGGGCCACCTCGTCCGCAGGGCCGTACAGCCGCACGTTCGGCACGGTATAGCTCAGCACCTCGATGTCATAGCTGCTGGGCACGTTGATGGGCTGGATGTTGGTGATGTTGAGGGTGGTATAGTCCATCTGCGAGGTGTCAAAGCGCAGCGTCACGGCGCCGACGCCGTCCTGCGAGACGATGCCGGACGGCAGCTGGATCTGGCGCTGGTAATCACGCCCGAGGGCAAACTCCTGCGAAAGGTCGAAGCTCGTGACGCTGAGCTCGGTCAGCGGCCCGACGATGCGGGCCGGACCGGCCACGCGCAGGGTATCGCGGCTCAGGGAATAGTGCAGGCTGTCGACATCAAAGCCCTGCGGCATACCGATAAAGCTGACGGCCAGCGGCAGTTCCCGCACCTGATAGACCGTCAGGGTGACGTCCGCGGTCTCGGTGTCAACGGTGGTATAGCGCGGCTCCACGGCGGCGCCGTCCTCATCGCGCAGCTCCAGCACGGCCGAGGTGGTGTAGTTGTCGGCCAGCTCGTCCTCCGCCGTGACGAGCGCCGCCACCGAGGCGACCTTGTCCAGCTCGCTGGCCGGGCCGCGCAGCGTGACCTGGGCCGGTACGCTGGCCGTGCGGTGCAGCGTGTAGCCGTCGGCAACGGTCACGCCGGATGTGTCGGCCATGATGTCGATGGTCTTGGTGGTGACGTTCTCAAACGCCAGCGTGACACTGGTGGGGCTGAGCACGGTCAGGCGGATGCCCTGGTTGGCATAGTCATTATTGACGATGCGGGCCTCGAGCCCCAGCGTGACCTCGCCGGGACCGGTAACGGCGGCATAGTTGGGGTAGACCATGATGTCCTCGGCCCTCATGTTGCCGATGACGGTGCCGTTGCCCTCAACATTGACGCGCACGCTGCTGATGTCCGGCAGCTCGACGATATCCAGATTCATCGCCGTGTAGGTGCTGGACTGGTAGCCGAAGTTGACGCTGACGCCGGTAACGGTGTGGCTTCCCTGGGGGTCAAAGTACATGGTTACGATGAGCCACGCCGCCAGCGCGCAGAGCAGCGAGACGATGGGGATGACGACGGAGTTGATGATAAAGCTCCCGCGCGGTTTTTCAGGCCGGGGCGCCTTGGCGGCGGGCTTTCTTTCTGCCATATTTTCGGCCATATCAGTCGGCACCTCCTTTGCCAAGGCGCTGCCACCAGTGCTTTTTCTGTTCCGCGGCCGGCTCGGGCGGGATGAACTCCTCCTGCAGCAGGTTGAACAGGTTCTGGCGGTCCAGGCGCCGGATCAGCACGCCGTTCTTGGCCAGCGAGATGATGCCGGTCTCCTCGCTGACGACCACAACGATGGCGTCGGCGTTCTCGCTCATGCCCAGCGCGGCGCGGTGGCGGGTGCCCATGTCCTTGCCCATTTCCAGGTTGTTGGACAGCGGCAGCACGCAGCCGGCCGCCACGATGAGCCCGTCGCGGATAATGACGGCGCCGTCGTGCAGCGGCGTGCCCTCATAAAAGATGGTGCCCAGCATCTCGGGGATGACGTTGGCCGTCAGCGAGGTGCCGGTGCGGATGATCTCGTCCAGGTTGTTGCCGCGCTCCAGCACCATCAACGCGCCGGTGCTCGTGTCGGAAAGCTGCTCGGCGGCGTCGCACACCGCCACCACGGCGCTGCGCCAGATCTCGCGCAGCGACGGGTCGCTGTGGCGGGCCATGAACAACCGCCCGGCCCAGCCGGTTCCCTGCCCCACGCGTTCCAGCGCGCGGCGCAGCTCCGGCTGGAAGATGATGATGGCGGCCGTAAAGCCGACGGTCAGCAAATTGTTGAGCAGCCATTTGACGGTGCGCAGGTCCAGCAGGTACGCCAGCACGAT
This sequence comes from uncultured Gemmiger sp., assembly GCA_947631565.1. GTDB lineage: Bacteria > Bacillota > Clostridia > Oscillospirales > Ruminococcaceae > Gemmiger. Next base: position 19,387 of record CANRLV010000030.1, read on the forward strand.
AAAGGCCAGCAGCATGACGATGCCGCGGACCAGCTGCCCGGCACGGGAACGGCGGGCAAAGGCGATCAGCTCATAGAAGGCGACCGCGATGATCAGGATGTCCAGCGTGTCCCGCCAGGGATCGAATACCTGCAGGTTGCTGATGATGCGGCTCCACAGCTCGCCCATTGCATACATACAGCGGTGCCCTCCTTTGCGCAAGATGCCGGCGATGGGCCGGTGCTCCAAATTTCAGTATATCATATATCCAGTGGCTTGAAAACAGTTTTTTTGCACTTTTATACAATCAGTGCCACGGCATGGGCGGCAATGCCCTCGCCGGCGCCGGTAAAGCCGAGCTTTTCCTCCGTCGTCGCCTTGACGCTGACCGCATCGGTCCCGATGCCCAGCGCCGCGGCGATGTTCTGGCGCATGGTGGGGATGTGCGCCGCCAGCTTGGGGCGCTGGCAGAGCACGGTGGCGTCGACGTTGCCGACGGTATGGCCGGCATTTTGTAAAATTTTGCCGACCTGCCGCAAAAGCGCCAGCGAATCGGCCCCCGCGTAGGCGGGGTCACTGTCCGGGAAATGCCGGCCGATGTCCCCCAGCGCCGCGGCGCCCAGCAGCGCATCCATGACGGCGTGCACCAGCACGTCGGCGTCGGAATGGCCCAAAAGACCTTTCTCAAACGGGATATCCACCCCGCCCAAAATCAATTTGCGGCCCTCGACGAGCCGGTGCACGTCATAGCCGTGACCGATACGCATATACTTCTCCCTTTCGGCGGCCGGCAGGTCCTCCGGCGTCGTGATCTTATCGTTGGCGTAGTCCCCTGCCGTCAGCTCGACCGGGCGCCCGGCCAGCTCGAACAGGCTGCCGTCGTCGGTAACCAAGCGGGCCTTGTCCGGCGGGACCTCGGCGAGGGCCTGCAGGTAATCTGCGCGCTTAAAGCACTGCGGCGTCTGCACGGCAAACAGGGTCGCGCGCTCCGGCGTCTGCCGCACAAGGCCGTCCGCGGCGGCGATTTTTATCGTATCCTTGACCGGCACGGCCGGCACCGCCGCACCGGTGCGCACGGCGCCCGCCAGCGCGGCCGTGATGACCGCCGCGCTCACAAAGGGGCGGGCCGCGTCATGGATGGCGACGTACTCCTCCGCCGCCGCCTGTACGCCGGCGCACACGCTCTCGGCGCGCGTGGCGCCGCCCGGCACCACCTTGCAGGGCTTGGGGCAGTTGCCCGCGATCTGCTCACAGTCGGCACGGTTGGCGCCGGCCACCAGCACCAGTTCTGTGACGGCCGGATGCGCGGCGAAGGCTGCGGCGCTGGCTTCCAGCACGGTCTGCCCACCCGGCAGGCGGCAGGCGAGCTTGTCGAATCCCATCCGGCGCGAGGCGCCCGCCGCCACGATGACGGCAGTGACGCTGGGCATGGCTTGCGGCATGGCGGCCATCTCCTTCCTTATGATTTTATTATACAGGCTCCGGCGGGAAAAATCTACCAAAAACGCCGGATAAATTTGTGGAAATTGAGGAGTATGCCTGCCTTGACAGGTAAGGTTTAACGTGTTAAACTTGGCTTATTGGGTCGAATACGTTAAACCTTTTGGGGGCACTGTTATGGATACACCAAAAATTTTTGAGAGCGAATACCGCTTCTGCCTGATCTTATGGGAGGTCGAGCCCGTCAACAGCACCGAGCTGGCCAAGCTGTGCAGGCAGCGCCTGGGCTGGAGCAAGGCCACCACCTACACCGTGATCCGCCGCTTGGCCGGGCGCGGCGTGCTGAAAAACGAGAACGCCACCGTCTCAAGCCTTATCAGCAAGGAGCAGGCGCAGGCGGCGCGCCTGGACGCGATGATGGCCGATACCTTTGAGGGGTCGGTGCCGGCGTTCCTGGCCGCCTTTACCAAACGGCAGAAGCTTTCGCCGGCCGACGCCGACGCTTTGCGCCGCCTCATCGACGACTGGACGGAGGACGACGGAAAATGACAGCTATGCTGCAAACGCTGTTTTTTGCCATCTGGGACCGGGCGCTCGGGGCCCTCTGGCTGGTTTTGCTGGCGGTGGCCTTGCGGCCGCTGCTGGGCAGGCTGCCGGCGCGCCTGCGCTGCTGGCTGTGGGCGGCCGTGGGGCTGCGCCTCGTGCTGCCGCCGTTCTACAGCCCATACGCCATTGCGCCGCAGCCCAGCCTGCGCGCCGCCGTCAATGGGCGCCATGTGCCGCTGGACGCGATGAATTCATCGGTGGGCGCGGTGGTGGCGGAGAATCCCGCCGCCGTCACCCGGATGCCGGACCTTTGGCACTGGGCGGGCGTGGTCTGGGCTGCCGGTGTTGTTGTTATGCTGCTGTGGGCGCTCGCCGGCGTGCTGTGCCTGCGCCGCCGCCTGGCCGAGGCCGTACCTGTGCCGGGCGAACCGGATCTGTGGCAGTGCGCGGCGGTGGATACGCCGTTCGTGTTCGGGCTGGTGCGGCCGCGTGTTTATATCCCCTTCACGCTCGATGCCGCCGTCCTGCCCCACGTCATCGCGCATGAGCGGGCGCACATCGCCCGCCGGGACCACCTGACCAAGGCCGCCGCCTTTGCGGTGCTGGCCGTCTGGTGGTGTGTGCCCTGGGTATGGCTGGCGTGGGTGCTGCTCGGGCGTGATATCGAGGCCGCCTGCGATGAGCGAGTGCTGGCGGGGCTGGACGCCGCCGGCAAAAAGGACTATGCCCGCGCCCTGTTGGCCTGCAGTGCCCCGCGGCAGGCGCTTGCCTTCTGCCCCGTCGCCTTTGGCGAGGTCGACGTTAAAACACGCATCCAGGCCGTATTGCGGTACCATAAGCCCGCCGTGCGGGCCGCGGCAGCGGGGCTCGTGCTGGTCGCAGCGCTGGTCGCGGTTTTGTGGCCCAGCCGCCGGCCGGACCTTGATATCATTCTCTCGCGCGAGTATGACACAGAGCTTGTTTATCAGATACCGGTATTTGACAGCGTGGCCGACGCCGGCCGCGTGACCTTGAGCCCGGAATATCTCGTTTCGGTGAAGGACGGCGTGGAGCGTATCTTCTGGGGCACGCTGCAGCCGGCCCACCTGACCGCCGATACCTTTGACAAGCTGTTTTTCGCCTACGGCCTTGCCGAAGGCGAACAGGCCAGGCAGGAAGATTGGACCTATGAGCACTCCCCCGCCGCCCTGCGCCTTGGGAATTACAAGACCTGGCGGGTGGATGTGGCCGAGACGTCCGGCAGCGCACGGGAGTATTATCTGCTGCTCGTTGAGCGCGACGGCACGGTGTATCTGGCGCAGGGGTATGCAGGCGCCGAGGGGTCGGACTATCTGCGGGCGCTGTTCCTGCTCACACCTGTCTCCGCCGCTGAATACAACGAGCCGCCCGCCGAGACCGAAGCCGTGCCCGAGGCCCCCGGGACCGAGGACGCCGAGCGTTACCCCGCGGGCGCAAGCTACCGATTTGCCGAGGCGCTGTACGCCAACCCCTTCAGCTCCCAATTTTACGGCGAGGGCGAGGGCTGCTGGTACATCGTCGGCGAGGGCTTTTCCACCGTGCGGGACGGCAACATCATGACCACCTACCCGGACGGCGGGCTGCAGTGGTACGACTATGCGGCCGGGGACTGGCAGGCACTGTTCACCGTGCCGGGCTTCCGATCCCCACTGACGGAGCTTGGCGCCGACAGCGTGCCGCGCGCCGACATCGACGCGCAGGATTTTTTGCTGGCTGTTGGCGAGGACCTTTGGCTCGTGCGCGGCAGCACCAACGCCGAGCTTGGCCCCTGGGCGGTGCTGCGGCTGGTGCCGGCAGAATAAGCAAAAGGGATACGGCCAAAAACCGTATCCCCTTTGATTGTTTGTATATTTACGCCCTTCTCTTTTTGTCCAGGCGTATCTTGTCGGCGATCATGGCGATGAACTCACTGTTGGTCGGCTTGCCGCGCAGGTTGTGGATGGTGTAGCCGAAATAGCTGTTGAGCGTGTCGACGTCGCCGCGGTCCCACGCGACCTCGATGGCATGGCGGATGGCCCTCTCCACCCGGCTGGCCGTGGTTCCGTTGCGCTTGGCGATCTCCGGGTACAGGCGCTTGGTCACGGCGTTGATGTATTCATGGTCGGCGGTCGTCAGCAGGATGGCGTCGCGCAGGAACTGGTAACCCTTGATGTGTGCCGGCACGCCGATCTGATGTAAGATCTCGGTGACGGTCAGCTCGTCGCTGTCCTGTGAATAGAGCACCGGCCGGGCCGGCCCGCCTGCCGCCTTGAGCACGCGCGCGACCAGCACGCTCTCGTCGAAGGGCTTGACGAAAAAGAACGAAAAGCCGCTGTCCAGCAGCTCCTGCTCGACCTCCTCGCTCTGGAAAGCGCCGGTCACGAAAAAGGTCGTGCGGATACCGCGGGTGTCCATCGCATCGTAGCGCTGCTTGACCGTGATGGCGTCCATCTCCGGCATGAAGGCGTCCAGCAGCACCGCCTGCGGGTGCTGCTCGGTCAGGGCGGCCAGGGCGCGGGCACCGTTCTTCTCGCACACCGTCACCGCCACGCCCTTCGCCTCCAGCGCCTGCCGGCACAGGGCCGTGATGGGCGCGCCGGTATCCGTCATCACAAACTTTATCTTTTCCATGATTTGTCTCTCCTCATCAGCATTGGTCGGTCTGTGATGGTAATTTTACCATTATTTACCAATCATTGCAAGAGGTCATCCCGTCTTTTTTGCTGAATTTTTCCATTTTTTGTTCGACAAATCAGCCTTTTATCGGCGCAGTTGTTGCTGAATACGCGCCGCTTCGACAGCTTTGGCCCTGGCGGGGCCTTGGCGGCCGGGTTTCCATAATTTCCTGTATTTGGCAGCCGTGCTCACCCGGCGATGGCGTCGGCCCTGGTCAGCATGGTGCGGGCAAAGATGCCGTAGCCATGCGTGGGGTCATTGACCAGCACATGGGTCACGGCACCCACCAGCCGGCCGTTCTGCAAAATGGGGCTGCCACTCATCCCCTGCACGATGCCGCCGGTCTTTTGCAGCAGGTCCTTGTCGGTCACACGCACGAGCAGGTTGCGGTTGGGGTCGGCCGCGGTCATATTGACCCTCTCGATGGTCACGTCGTACAGCGCCGGGACGCCGTCCTCCACGGTGGCCAGGATCTGCGCCGGGCCCAGCGCCACCTCCTGCTGGTCCGCCACCGGGCAGGCGGTGCCGGGCACGCTGCCCTGCAGGGTCCCATAGACACCGGTCGCATCGTTGGCCAGCACGGTGCCAAGCACGGTGCCGCCGGCAAATTCACCGTGCAGCTCGCCGGGGGCGCCGGCCGCGCCGCGCACGCAGCCGGTGATGGTCACCGGCACGATCTCGCCCGAAAGCAGCGAGATGCGGGCCCCGGTGTCGGTGTCGGAGATGGCGTGGCCGAGCCCGGCAAAGGTGCCGTGCCCGGGGTCGGTGAAGGTCAACGTGCCGATGCCGGCGCTGGAATCCCGCACCCATACCCCGGCCCGCCAGGCGCCGGTCTCGCGGTCAGCCGCCGGGGTCAGCGTACAGGTGTGCGGCTCGCCGTCGCGCAGGTATTCGACCTGCAGGGCGCTGCCGGCGGCCGCCGTGATGGCGGCGGTCAGATCGTTGTTGCTGCGCACCGACCGCCCGTTGACCGAGGTGATCAGGTCACCCAGGCGCAGGCCTGCCTCCTTGGCCGGGTTCTCGCTGCCCCGCACCGTGTACAGGTCCGAGAAGGCCACCACCAACGCGCCGTTGGAAAACATCTTGATGCCGAACGGTGTGCCGCTGGCCTCGACCGTGCGCCGTGCCGCCGTGACGGTGCGCACCGTTTTGACCGGGAGAACGCCCAGCAGGGTCAGCGTGGTGTTGCGGCTTTTGTCGGCGTTGATGCCGCCCGCCTCGGCGACCGGGCCCTTGTCCTGCCGTGCCGTCAGGAACGGCATCGAGGCGATGCGCAGCTCCTCGCCCTCGGCGATATAAAAGGTATCCGGCAGGGCGGCGCGCAGCGCAAACAGCGCCCCGCCCGCCAGACACACCGCCGCCAGCAGCGCGGCCAACAGCCGCTGCCGGCGCGGTGAAAGCGAAAAACGCATACGGCATCCCCCTTTGTAGTCTATGTTCAGTATGCGCAGCGGGGTGCCGCTTTATTTGATGTTGACAAAACTGCTCAAATAGTGTAATATTACACCATGCTAAACGATAAGGGGGCAATCCCATGCAAAACCGTGACCGCAAAGGCTACCGCCTCAACAACGTCATGTTTCCGGTCTATATGCTGTTTCTGCTTTTGCCGCAGGTGTGGGCCGTCGTGCTGCCGTTCAATTTTGCCTTTGACAGCCTGGTACTGGTGCTGGCCATCCGGCATTATAAATACGGCGGCACCAAAGAGATTTGGAAAAAGAGCATCCTGCGTGTGTGGGGCTTCGGTTTTCTCGCCGACATCGTCGGCGCGGCGTTCGTCACTGCGCTGGTGTTTGCGATGGAAGCGTGGTTGGACATCAACGTCTTTTTCAATTCCGGCACCGAGCTGGTGATGGTCCTCCCCGGCGTAGCGCTGGCCGGGTGGCTCATCTATCTGCTCGACAAGAAATGGGCTTTCGGCAAAACGGTGCTGGATGCGGGGCAGCGGCATAAGCTGGCGCTGGCGTTGGCGATCTTTACGGCGCCGTACACCATGCTCATCCCTACCCGGCTGCTGTATATGGGGAAGTGGTAAGATGGAGCGCAGTGAATTCATCCGGCAGCTGGACGGGCAGGAAAAGCTGGTCCGGGCCGAGTTCGGCTACACCCAGCAGCAGATGGCGCTGCTGCTGGGACTTAGCAAAAAAACGCTGGTGGAGATCGAAAAAGGCCGCGCCAGCCTGGGCTGGGGCGGCGCGGTGACGCTGTGTACGCTGTTCGGGGAAAGTCAGGTCCTGCAAAATGCCTACGGCGGCGAGATGTCCGATATGCTGCGCGCCCTGGCCTTTGCCGGCATGGCGCGCCCACCCCGCCCGACGATGGGCGGCCGTGTTTGGTGGCGCACGGTGAAGGTGCAAAACGGGTACCGTGTGCAGCAGAACATCCTCTCACAGCATTACCGCATCCTGGACGCAGAGGACCGGCGGCTGTTCTCCAGCTTTTCGGCCGATGAGATCGACGAATTCTGGGCGCTGTATTGCGGCAAATGATTTGCGGGAAAGGCCTTGGCCTTTCCCGCCTTTGCGTTTGTTATTGCGTGATCTCCAGCAGCCGGGGCAGCAGCCTGCGCCAGTCGGCCCCCTGCCAGGTGAAGTCGGCCAGCGCCAGGTCTGCCGGGTCCGGCGCCGGGCTGATGTTCGTGTGCATATAAAAGGCAGCCATGCCGGCCCGTTTGGCGCCGGCGATGTCGGTGGCGGCGTCATTGCCGACCATCAGGCAAACGGCCGGGGTAAGGCCAAATTCCCGCAGCGGCACAGCAAAAAAGCGTGGGTCCGGTTTGCGGCAGCGGTAATCGCTGGACAGATAGACCGCGTCAAAATACGGCTCCAGCCCCAGCAGGCGCAGCTCCGGCGTCGTGAACGCCGCCTGCGCGTTGGAGAGCAGAATGAGCCGATGCCCTGCCGCGTGCAGGGCCGCCAACGCCGGCTTGACGCCGGGATAGAGCCGGATGTACCGGGTTTGCGCCAAACGCAGCACCTGTGCTGCCGCGGCCGCGTTGGCGGCGGCGCTCTCCCCCATTCCCGCGCGGCAAAACAGCTCCGCCAGCACCGGCTCCACCGGCATATCGGGGTAGCCCTCGTAGCTTTGGCCGGCAGTGGCGTTCTGTGCCGCCATGCCGGCATGGAAGGCCGCGCGCAGTGCCTGCGGCGTATAGTGCGCGCCGTGGTAGCCGTAAAACAGCGCCAGCTTGCGCCACACGCCGGGGGCATCGTCCTCGGTGTGGATGTCGACCAGCGTGCCGTAGAGGTCAAAAAGGATGGTCGGATACCGCATACCGGTTTACAGCACCGTCACGTTTTTGGCCATATCGTAGGTGTGCGGCTCCTTGCCGGTGGCCTTGTGGCCCACGGCGATGGCGATCTGGTAGGCATAGCCCTGCGGCAGCTTCAGCTTTTGGGCAAATTCGGCCTTTTTCTCGCCCAGCAAGGCACCCTTGATGCAGCCGATGATGAGCGAGCCAAGGCCCAGGCCCTCGGCCGCCAGCGCGATGTTCTCGACCGCGATGCCGGCGTCGACCGGGGTCCAGCCAAAGCTCTCATCGCCACTCAAAATCAGCACGACGGGCGCGCCGTAATAGAAGTTGTTGGCCGTGGCCTTGTCAAGGGCTTTGTTCTTCTCGGCCTCGATCTCGGCCAAAATGGGATCATTGCCGTCCAGAACGGTGATGTGGATCTCCTGCTTATTGGCGGCCGTCGGCGCCTGCAGGCCGGCGCGCAGCAGCGCGTCCAGCTGCTCCCGGCTCAATTTTTCCGGCGTATAACCGCGGGTGGAGCTGCGTGCCGCAATGGCTTTTAATACATCGGTCATGGTGGACCCTCCTGTTCCTGTTTTTACCGGCAGGCGCGGTGCCTGCCCCCTGCCTTATTATAAAACGCCTGCGGGGCAGATTGCAACCGGCATCTGCCAAAACACTTTCCAAAAAGTACATATCTTTTTTGGAAAAAGCAGTTGACAATCCACTTTTGCTTTGCTATAATAACCCTTGTCGCCCGGCGCATTGCGCCCGCGATGCCATGGGGGTGTAGCTCACCTGGGAGAGCGCTTGAATGGCATTCAAGAGGTAAGGGGTTCGATCCCCCTCATCTCCACCAAGGATTTTGCACGTTGTATCGTCCGATATGACGTGCAATTTCTTTATGTCAGGGGTCCGAAAATTCAAAAGGTAAACAAAAAAGGTAAACAATTCTTCAAAAAGGGCTGATTTTTTTAGAAAAACGGTCGCAACGGTCCAACGGTATCAACG
>CANRLV010000031.1 GCA_947631565.1 uncultured Gemmiger sp.
TTGGTGCAGATGTCGGTGTACCACTGGGCGAAATCGACCTCCTGCGCGGTGATCGCCTCGACCAGCTTTTTCTTGTCATTTGCCATAAGTCCCTCGCTTTTTCTCCCGTCATACCGCGGGCGGGGCCAAGCGGCCCCGCCCGGTCCATGTTCCGCCTTTGCGGGCCTGTGCAGCTCAGGCCCGATCCTCGACGTAGGCGACGACGTCGCCCACGGTGTGGAAGTTCTCGATCTCCTCGTCCGGGATGTCGACCCCGAACTCGTCCGACAGGGTGGTGATCATGTCGATGACGTCCAGGCTGTCGGCGCCGAAATCATTGACGATATCGCTGTCCCGGGTGATTTTTGCCGGTTCCACGTCCAACTGGTCCGCAAGGTATTCCTGAATGCGTTCAAAAATCTCGGATTCCATTGCGCTCTCTCCTTACACTCGGTAATTGGGTCTGCCTTCTACTTACCTTTATAGCGTATCCGCCTGTGCTTGTCAAGGCGGGGAACGGGATTTTTTTGCCGCCCCCCTCCGCGCGCGGCATTTTGCCGCGCCGCGCCCCGTATACATGGGCAAAGGGCCGCCGCCGGGCGGCGGTGTGCGGAGGTGCGCGGGATGCGGCTGGATTTTGTGAAGATGCACGGCTGCGGCAATGACTATATCTACCTGGACTGCCGTCAAAGCAGTCCGCCGGAGGACATCGCCGGCCTCAGCCGCACACTCTCGCGCCGGCATTTCGCGGTGGGGGCGGACGGCGTCATCTGCATCTGCGCGCCCACGCGCCCCGGCGCCGACGCCGCCATGCGTATGTACAACGCCGACGGCAGCGAGGGGCGCATGTGCGGCAACGGCATCCGCTGCGTGGCCGAATATCTGTATGGCCACGGCGCCGCCCGGCCCGTGCTGGCGGTGGACACCGCCGCCGGCCGCAAAACGCTGCGCCGGCAGGGTCCGGGGCTGTGGCAGGTGGAGATGGGGCGCTTTTCGGCCCGGGCGGCCGACGTGCCGGCCGTGGGGCTGGGCAAGGGCCCCCTGCTGCGCGTGCCGCTGACCGTGCACGGCGCCCGGTATGAGGTGAGCGCCCTGAGCATGGGCAACCCGCACTGCGTGGTGCTGTGGCCGGGCCCCGGCCCGCTGCCCGGCGGCACGGCGCTGGCCGCGCTGGGCCCGGGGTTTGAAAAGCACCCAGCCTTCCCGGCCGGGGCCAACGCCGAGTTCGTGACCGTGCACGGCGCTGCCGCGCTGGAGATGACGGTGTGGGAGCGCGGCAGCGGGGCGACGCTGGCCTGCGGCACCGGCGCCTGCGCGGCGGCGGCGGCGATGGTGCTGCGCGGGCTGTGCCGGCGCGGCGCGCCCATCGCCGTGACGGTGCCGGGCGGGACCCTGACCGTGCAGGTGCAGCCCGACGACACCGTGCTGCTGACCGGCCCGGCCGAGACGGCCTTTGCGGGCAGCGTGACGGTGTAAATGTCCGGATTTTACGGTTTAAAGCGATGCAGCGGGGCAGTGCCGGCAGGGCGCCGCCCCGTATTTTTGCCATGTGAATCCTTCCTGAAAAGCCGCGCCGGCGGCCATACATCGTGCGGCAGGCGCAAGGCTTTATAGATATTGTTTGCTTTTTTGTTGGATTGACCAAAATCTACAAACGATTTCCGAAAAGTCTATTGCAAACCGCTGATTTTGGTGCTATATTGAGAATAATTGTACATCTGTGCCCCGGCGGGGCCGGATGGCGGAACGGTACCTATTATAATGCTTGATGCAGCAAGGGGGATGCAGCAGTTGAGGATGCAGCAGGTACGAACGGAGAGGAATTGTGCGCAGGGCGGTAAGGCCTGCGCACACAAGGCGGGTGCCCGCCTTGCAGCGCTGGCACTGGCAATGGCGATGGTGTTCACCACCGCCCTGCCGGCCTATGCCGAGGACGACCTGGGCGAATTGGATGCTTTGGGCGGGACAAGCTCCGGCGAGACCGTGCCCGGCACGGACCCGGACGACGACCCCACCCCGCAGGGGACAAGCCCGGACGGCGCGGCCGAGACGGACGGCGCGGCCGGGAACGGCACGCCCCCGGAAAGCTCTGCTGCCCCGGGCGGGCAGCAGCCGGCGGAAACGAGCCCGGACGGCGGCAATACGGCGGCGCCGGACCCCGACGGGAATGCCGCCAACAGCGAACAGGCGCCCGGGAACGGTGTGCCCGAGCCGGAGATCATGCTGACCGCGCTGTCGCCCGACCAGTTTACAGTGACGGCCAGGCGCGTTGACAGCGGTACCGGCTATCCGGCCAAGGTCGAGATCACCATCACAAACAGCGGCAGCGATCTGACCGGCAGCTCCGGTAATGCTCCTGATATAAGGATCGTGTGCCGCGATTCCTGGAAATTTGACCGGACGGCAGACGTGGACGGCGCGGGGTACCCGTATGAATTCCCCGATGAGTTGAATGCGTTGACGCCTGCTGTCACTTGGGGTGATACGCATAATGAGCATCTGGATACGCAGGTCACAATCACCGCAGCCGTTCCCAATCAGTTGTTTATGAGGCGTGGTTCCTCGATCAGGTTTTACGCGACCCTGGAAAAAGAGAGCTCCGCCGGTTATTCGATAAGTATCCGGCTGCATCGCTTTGCCGATCATGGCAATGACGACCTGGATTTTTCCTTCCGCCTGTCCGCAGAGCCTGAGCGGACCGTCCAGCTCACCTACCATGCCAACTATGCGGGTGACGACGGCAAGACCGCAGTGGCCAATCCGATAGTCCGGGAGGACAAGGTTTCCCTGTTTACCGTGACGCAGGCCACGGACGCGGGCATCCAACAGCCCGGCATGGTGCTGAGCCAATGGTGTGTCGATGCTGACGGCACCGGGGCGAAATATGCCCCCGGGGACGCTTTCCCGGTCCCCGCGGACATGAAACAAACGGATCTGTACGCCCTTTGGGAGCCTGCTCCCACAGGCGATTACCGCATCACCTACCATTTTATCGACCCTAAAACAGGCGAATATACGGAGGAGGTCGCGTACAGCGAAACGCCGTCCTTTACGCTCCGTTCCGCCGAGGGCGTGGGTACGCCCGATTTGGGCAGCACGCTCAACGGGCGGCAGGTCGTCGGCTGGCATACCGTCGAAAGCTCCGACACGCAGAACATGACCGTGGATCAGACCGGCAAGCTGGAGCTGGAGACCTATAAGGACGGCAAGGCCAAGCACAGCTCTAATTTTGACGCACTCACGGGCTTTGCCCCCGGGAACGGCAGCTACGGCGTCTGCGGTGAGACCGTCGAGCTGGCGGACGGCACGAAGGATATCGACCTGTACCCGGTGCTGGGGCCCGCCTTCGGCTATACGCTGACCATCGCGACCGGCGACTTCCCCAAAGCGCCGGTCCCCGGCACGGAGCGCTACGTCAAGGACGACCTCTATACCCTTGAGGATGACAGCCATACCGTGGTGATGGCCAACGGCTATACCAGCGCCGCCCACGCCCCCAAATATGTGCTGTTCGCGCCGACGTACCCCGCCGGCACGGATTCCTTCCGCAAGGATGCCCTTATCACCACCACCACGGCCATCCCGAAGGACAGCAGCAAAAGGTACACCTTTGTGGGCTGGTATGACAAGAACGCCCACAAAAACAAAAACGAGGCCAACACCATCGTGCTGCCCGGCGAGGATGCCATCTTCGGCAACACCGCCAACGTCTACTCGCTCGATGCCGTTTGGTTCGATATGGGCGTTGAGGGCGGCCACTATGTCTATGACGGCACGACCACGCACGCCGTGACCCTGGACCGTGAGCCGGAGCTCCGCGGCACACAGGATTTCGGCGCCACGAATCCCATCAAGGATGTCACGGTCAAGCCGGAATCCTACGCTTTCAGCGTGCGGTACAAAAAGCCCGACGACCCGGACACGGCGTTCGAAGAGATCGTATCCACCACCAAAAAAGGCTCTTTTGATGCCATTCCCCAATACATGGACGCCGGGGTATATGAGTACACCGTCACGGTGGACGTCCTCATCCGCGTGGACGCCGCAGACCAGTCGAAGCCGTACTACGGCGAGGTGCCGGTGAACGGGTACATCACCAAGACCTTCTCCACCACCGCCACGATGACCATCGACCCCGTGGATCTGCTCATCTCCCACACCTCCACGCGCTATCTGGTCGGCACCTCCGTCTCCGTCGAATTCAACGCCGGGCACAATACCGACGAGGGTACGCGGGCCCCGGTGGAGGCGCCCGGCCTGCTGGGCGGGGATAAACTCACAGCGTTTACCACCCAGGCCACCGGGACGCACATCGGCGTATTCCCCGCCGACACGGTACCTGATGCCGATATCGAGATCGAGCACCCGAATGCGGAGCATCACCCGAAGGGGGTCGAGGCCGCGCAGAACTACAGGATACGGCAGGCTGTGCAGCTGCGTATCCTGGATGCGGACGTCGTTTCCATTCGCGTCCCGCTCACCAAAACGCTGAGCGTCGCCGGCGTCTACAGCGGCGCCGTGCTGCCCGCCGGCAGCTATGCCTTTGCCTTTGAGAGCACGTTGACCGGCACAGGAGACGGCGGCACAGAGGACGATACCTTTGCGGATACGGTGTCCGCCGCCCTGCGCGTGCCGGCCGACCGCACGGATCCTGTCAGCAGCGGCACGCTGTATGCCTCCTTCAGCTTTACGAAGATCGGCACCTACACCTATACCCTTGCCGAAAAGGCCGACGATATGGCCCTGCCCGCCGGGGTGGATGCCGGCCGCATAACGAACACCACGTCTGCCGCCCCTTACACCCTGACCTTCCATGTGACGGGCACGATCGACCGTGCCGCGCTCTCCGTCACCGTCGACGACGGGACCGGCGCGGTGGCGATCCCGTCGTTTACCGATACGCCTGTCTCCGGCGGCCATCACCACCTGACCGGCGATTACAATAAGGTTTTGGCGTTTGAGAATGAATACGACCCGCCCGTCGGTGACCTGATCCTGTCCAAGGCCGTCGTGCCGGCGGATACGACCACCCCGTTCACCTTTACCGTCACCGCGCCGGTAAGCGGGTTGGGCAATGTTTGCCCCGGCGTCGATTTCGGCTCCGGCCGCACCGCCGTTGTCACGCTGTCCGGCGGCAAGAGCCTGACCCTGTCCAACATACCGGTGGGGCGCTATACCATCTATGAGACCACGTCGGCCGGATACAATGTTTCCACCGCCGTTCAGGTGGACGGCGGCGACGCCGTGAACGGCGCCGGCCCGCGCGTGACCGCCGGGGTCACGGCCGACGGGCCCACCACCGTCACATACACCAACACGATGCCCACCGGCAGCCTGACCGTGCGCAAGACGGTGGAGCCGGCCGGCGCCGTGACCCCCGCGGAGGATACCTTCACCTTTACCGTCACGCTGGACGATACGAGCCTCAGCGGCGATTACGGCGAGATGCACTTTACCGGCGGCAAGGCCACCGTGACCCTGCACCGCGACGAGTCCGTTACCGCCGAAGGCCTGCCGGCCGGCACCCGTTATACGGTCGGGGAGGCCGACAAGCGCCACTATTTCCAAACGAACACGGAGCCCATGGAGGGCACGATCGATGAGGATGGGGATACCAAGCTGACGTTCGTCAACCGGACGGCCGGCGACCTGACCGTGCAGAAAAACGTGGTGAACCGACCGGCGGGCATGGCGGCTGAGACGTATCATTTTACCGTCCAGCTCACGGGCAGCGACTTCACCGGCGACCGCACCCTTGACGGCGGCGGCACGGTACACTTTACCGGCGGCGGGGCCGACGTCACCATTACGGGCCGCGGCAGCGTCACCATCAACGACCTGCCGGCCGGCGCAGGCTATACCGTGACCGAGGTGCCCGCCTCCGGCGCCAAGTACACCGCCTATGTGGGCAGCGTCCAGACCTGCAAAGCCACCGGCACCATCCCGGACGGCGGCACGGTGACGGCGGCCTTTACCAACGTGTACCCCGGCACCGCCACGCAGACGCTGCAGCTGCACAAGCAGCTGAGTGTGAAGACCAACGCCACTTATAACGACACCGGTTCCACCCTGCCGGCGGAGGATTTTGCTTTCCCCTTCCACGTCCGGCTTACCGATGTCACGGACGGCACAGCCGCCGACGTCAGCGTGAACGGCACGTCCTTTGCTGACGCCGGCACTGCCGGTGTGCCGGTGGAGGCGAAGCTCCCCCTGTACGGAACGACGACGACGGATACGGCCATGCAGGATCTTGACCTTGCTTTCACCTTTACCGCCGCCGGGACCTATACCTTTGCCGTCAGCGAGGACGACGCCGCCCAAAGCGGCGCCAGCTACACCGTTGCCCCGGCGGATGCCGCGCACACCGTCAGCGTGACCTATACCGTCACGATGGATGCGTCGACGGGCGCGCTCACGGCCGTGCAGGAGGGCTCCGTGACCGGCGACACCACCTTCGTCAACGATTTGACCTACAACTACGACCCCAAGGGCGTCGAACAGACCCTGTATCTGCAAAAGCTGCTGCAGGCGGAACCGGGGCGGAACCTGCCGGAGGGCGGCGCGTATTCTTTCACTTTCAAGGTGGAGCCCGTGACCGGCACGGATGCCGCCGTGAGCCAGCTTTCGACCCCGCAGATCACGGTAGACCACGGTCCCTTTGCAGCTAGGCTTTCTTCCGTTCGATCCGCTAGGCGGCCCGTCACGGTGACCCTCCAGGCGCCGGGGCACTATCAGTTCACCGTGAAGGAGGATACGTTCGGTTACACGGACATCGAGCGCACGTCTCCGGACGAAGCCGGGTATACCGTGACCTATGATGTCACCTGCCGCAACGGCATATGGGAGGTCACCCCGGGCATAGCGCCCGATGCGGCGGACGGCGTGCTGCTCTTTACCAACACCTGCCGTACCGGCAGCCTGACCGTCCGCAAGACCGTGCAGCCCGCGGGCACGGCGCCCGCCGGTGATGCCTTTGCCTTTACCGTGACCCTGACCGACCCGGCCGGTAAGGAACTGCCGGGCCGTTACCCCTACGACGGCGACCGCAGCGGCACCATCGCCAGCGGCGAGCAGCTCCATTTGAGCGACGGGCAATCCGTCACCATCAAGGGGCTGCCCATCGGTACCCTCTATAGCGTGACCGAGGACCCCGTCTACCAGTATAAGGCGGAATACGGTACCCTGGACGGTGAGATCGAAGGATATATCGACCCCGCCGAGGCAGCCTTTGTCAACACCTACGAGAACACGGGCTGGCCTGCCAACGATGTGACCGTCACGCTGGCCAAAACGGTCACCGGGCCGGGCACGATGCCGCCCAACCACGGCTCCTTCGTTATCGGTATGCTGTATTCTTGGCAGGACGATGTGTACAGCTCCCGGCAGCCCTCCAACTATACGATGATCGAGGTGCCGGTGTCGCTCACCCTTCATTCCGCCAGATCCATCCCGGACAACAACGGCGCCGGCTATGCCTTCTCCTTCAAGCTGAAAACAGAGACCGAGGACGAGCTGCGGCTGGGGACCGGCAAGTGGCTGCTCTCGGTCCCGGCCAGCGCCTTTGCCGGCAACACGGGCGAGGTCACGGTCACGGGCAAGATCCCGGTCTGGGTCAAAAACGACGAGGCGGCCTCCTACACCTTTACGGTCATCGAGGACGACGCCGGCGAGAACGCGACCTACCATACCGACCCCCATTCCTATACCGTAAACGTGACCGTCGGCGGAACGAGTGACCCCACCTGGTCCGTGGGCACCGTTCCCAAACCGACGCTCACCTTCACCAACGAGTACGTCGGCCCCGCCGCGCCCACGCCGCCGGCCGGCAGCCCCGGCACCGCGCCCGCCGGCACGGCTCCCACCTTCGGTTATTACCGTCTCATTACCCTGTCTTACAGCACGGACCCGACGCAGAGCTACCGGCAGACCGTCGGCCTGCCTGTGGGCGACAGCGGCACCACCGTGCACCTGTTTGAGGTCCCGACCGACCACTATGTGTACGAGGATTCCGCGTTCACCTTGGGCGCCGTGACCGATGTGCAGTTCATGAACTCCTCGGAGGGCGGCGTGCTGACCATCCCGGCCAGCGCCAGGACCGCCGGCGGCAGTGTCAACATCGGCACCGTCACCTTTACCAACCGCTACATCCCGGTACCGGCGGAGATGCGGGTCCAGACGCAGAGCACCCTGACCGCCATCGGCGACGGGGCCACCCTGCCCGCCGACACCTACACCTTTACCTACACACTCACCGGGGCCGTGCCGGTCTCCGGCAGCGCGCCGGGCTCCCGTGCCGCAAACCAGACCCTGAGCGCCAGCGAGACCGCGCTCAGCACCGATACGTCCATCACCGCCATCAGCGCCGGCTTCGCCGTTTACAGCTTTGCCGAGCCCGGCGACTATACCTTCACGGCCACGCAGGACAAGGGCAGCAAGCCCGGCGTTACCTATGACGAAGTCCCGCAAACGGTCACGGTCAGCGTCGGGTATGACAGCCTGTCCAACCTTGAGGTCAAGAAAGTCCTTGTCGACGGAGAGGATGCGCCCGACAACGGCCGCGGCGCCACATTGCTGACCTTCAACAACACCTACCAGACGCCGCCGCCCCCGCCCCCGCCCGACGAGCCGAAGGAGGAGCCGGACGATACGCCGGATAAGCCGGCCGCGCGCACCGCGGCCCCGGTCCCGACCCCGGCGCCGGTCGCCGTGCGCGTGCCGCGCACGGCCGACGATATGCCGCTGGGCGCCGTGTGGGCGCTGTTCGGCGCCGCGGCCGCCGCACTGGCCGTGCTGGGCACGGTCTGGCACCGCCGCCGCAAAAACAGGTAAGCGCTGAGGCGCATAAAACCGCCGCCGCACCGAAACGGTGCGGCGGCGGTCCCTGTTTGGCGTTTACGGTTTACACCCCGGCGGCCTGCAAAATGAATGCCCTCTCGACGAAGGGCGTTTTCTGCCCGCGGATGAGCTGGTAGTCCTCGTGCCCCTTGCCGGCAAAGAGCACGATGTCGCCGGGCTGCGAGGCGGTCACGGCGGCGGCCACGGCCTGCGCGCGGTCGGTGATGCAGACGTACTGCGCGCCCGGCAGCATGGCGGCGGCGATGTCGGCGACGATGGCGTCGGGGTCCTCAAAGTCCGGGTTGTCGGAGGTGATGATGGAGAAGTCCGCCCAGCGGGACGCGGCCTCGGCCAGCTCCCTGCGGCGGCCCTGCGTGCGCCCGCCCACCGAGCCGAACACACAGACGAGGCGCCGGGGCTTATATTCCCGCAGCGTTTGCAGGGCGGCGGTCAGGCTGAGGCCGTTGTGCGCGTAGTCGATGAGGAACGTGCGCCCGGGCATCGCCTCGACGACCTCGAACCGGCCCTGTACCGGCGTTTTGGCCAGCACGGCGGCGCACTGTTCGGCACTGACCCCCTGGCCGGCGCACAGCGCCATCGCGCACAGCGCGTTGCCGGCGCTGAACGCCCCGGGGCTGAGCAGCCGCACACGGGTCCTCTCGCCGCCGCGGGCGCAGGTGAAGTCAAGGCCGAGCGCCGTGTCGCTGCGGTAGGGGCGTAGGTCGCAGGCGCGGTAGTCGGCGGCAGCGTCCAGCGCATAGCTGACCTGCCGCCCGGCAAAGCCGGCGCGCATCTCGTCCGAGACCGGGTCGTCGGCGTTGTACACCATGAGCTTTGCGCCGTGCTCGGTAAAAAGCCGCCGCTTGCTGGCCTTGTAGTCGGCAAGGTCGGGGTGCTCGCCGGGGCCGACGTGGTCGGGCGAAAAGTTGGTGAAGGCGACGGCGGCAAAGCCAAGCCCGTCGACGCGGTGGTGCGCCAGCGCCTGGCTCGATACCTCCATCGCCACGCAGCGGATGCCGGCGTCCGCCATCAGCCGGAAATAGCGCTGCAATTCCAGGCTTTCCGGCGTGGTGTTGGCGGTGGCGTAGTGCTGCCCCCCGATCTGCACGCCGTTCGAGCCGATGTAGGCGCAGGGCACGCCGCTGGCGTTCAAAATGGCGGCCGTGAGCAGGGCGACCGTGGTCTTGCCCTTGGTGCCGGTGATGCCCAGCAGCGTCAGCCCCTCGGCCGGGCGGCCGTAGAAATCGGCGCCCACCACGGCGAGGGCGGCGCGGGTGTCGGGCGTGAGCACCTGCGCGGCGTCCGCCGGCAGGTCGAGCGGATGCTCGGCCAGAAAGGCCCGGCAGCCGTTCTGGTAGGCCTGGGATGCGTAGCGGTGGCCGTCGGTGCGGGCGCCGACCAGGCAGACGAACAGCGCCCCCGCGCCGGCAGCGCGGGAGTCATAGGTGACGGCGGTGATGTCCCGTCCGTCGCCCCCGGTGTGGGGGATGTTGGCCACAAGTGCCGACAGTTGCATTTGGCAGCGTCCTTTTTATTTGGGATAGTAGGTCCTGAACTTTTTGAACTGGCGCGCTTCCTGCGCCTTGACGATGAGCCAGCGCATCGGGTTGGCGGCGAGGTCGGGCTTGTATTCCAGGCTGCAGCTCGCCTGCCCGGCTTTGGCCAGGGCTTTGGCGGCCTTTACCAGCGCCTTGTCCTCGGTGTATTGGTACGCCACCGCGGCCGGCACATGGTGCCAGAAATGCGGCGCGGTGTTGTACACGCAGCCACTGCCGCCGTCGGCCCAGGTCTCGACCGCCAGTTTGGCGATGTTGAGCCCGCCGCCGGTCATATAGTAGTTGCTGCGGCCCTGGCGCAGGTTGACCTCGAACACATAGAAGCTGCCGTCCGGGGCGCGCTTGATGTCAAAGTTGGCAAAACCGGTGTAATGGCAGCTCTCGAGCAGCGTTTTCAGCTGTAAGGCCACCGGCAGCTGCTGCGCCGGCTCGGTGACGATGGCGGCGTGGTTGCCCAGGCCCTTGGGGGTGTGCTCCTCGACCATCGTGTGGCCCAGGCACATGGCGCGCACCTTGCCGTTTCGGTCACAGAAAGCCGTCAGCACGCGCATCTCGCTGTCGCCGCCGGGGATGAGTTTTTGCAGCAGCATCTTATCGCGGTAGCCGGCGGCGTAGACCGTCTCGGTGATAGCGGCCGCCTCCTCGGGCGTGGCCGCGATATACACCTTTTTCATGCCGTCGAACGGGGTCTTCCAGTAATCGACGCTGGAGGACGGCTTGACGATGATGGGGTATTCAAAGCCCAGCGCCGCGGGGCCGATGTCGGCCGCTTTGGCCGGCGCGTCCAGCACGACGGTGGCCGGGTAGGGCACGCCGAAGCGGTCGCACATGGCATAAAAATCGGCCTTTTTCTGTAAGCTGGTGTAGAGGTCGGCGGCCGGGCCGGGGGCGGTGTACTGCGGCAGCTCGGCCTTGCGGCGGATGATCATGGCGGCGTAGTCGTCGGTGCAGCCGAACAGATACAGCCGCTTGCCGGGGTGCTGCGCCGCGAACTCGTTCAGCACGCGCAGCATCGTGGCCTCGTCGTCCATGTCGGGCACGGTGGTGAACCGAATGATCTTCGAGTACTTGGTCGGCGCCATCACATAGCGGCCGAAGGCGTAGCTCGTGACGCCGTAGGCCTCGTGGAAGGCGCGGGCAAAGTTGTAGCAGTTGAGGTCGGCGCCGAGAAATACCGGGATGAGGTCGGGCTCGGACATGGTCTACACTTCCTTTTTAACGCTTTATGCCGGGTAGCGCTTGCTGCCAAAGAACTGCTCGTGCCAGACCAGAAACGTGTAGGCGGTCCACACCTTGCGGCGCTCGTGTTTGGGGTCGGCGAGCAGGGCCAGCAGCTTGTCCTGGTCAAAGTATTCGGCGGCGACATCGCCGGCAAAGGTCCTGCGCACATGGGCGGAGAAGTCCGGGTCCTCGAGCCATTTGGCGATGGGCACCGGGAAGCCCTTTTTGGTGCGGTTGGCCCATTCGTCCGGCAGCGTGCGGTTGGCGGCCGAGCGCAGGATGGCCTTGGTGTCCTGCCGCATCTTGTACCCGGCCGGGTAGCGCGCGGCCTCGGCCATGACCTCGCGGTCGAGATAGGGCACGCGCAGCTCGATGGAATGGGCCATGCTCATCTTGTCGGCCTTGAGCAGGATGTCGCCGGGCAGCCAGAGGTTGAGGTCGAGGTACTGCTTTTTCTCCAGCTCATCCAAATCCTTGACGCGGTCATAGATGGGCGCCGCCACTTCGCGCGCCGTGGGGCCGACGCGGTATTTGGGCTTGAGGATATCATACGCCTCGTTTTCGGGGAAGACCAGCGCCTGGCCGATGAACCAGTCCTCGGGGCGGCCGCTGCCGTGGATGATGAAGTCATGTCCCTTAAAATAGGGCAGGTGCTGCGAGGCGTCGCTGGCGAGGTGCCGCAGCGGCGCCGGCACATGCTTGTATTTCTGCATCAGCGGCGTATCGGCATACCACTCGTACCCGGCATAAATTTCATCGGCGCCCTCGCCCGAGAGCACGACGGTGACGTGCCGGCGCGCGAGCTTGGCCAAAAACCACAGCGGCACCGAGCTGGGGTTCGACTGCGGCTCGTCCATGTGGTACTGGATGTCGGCAAAGACGTCCAAACACCGGTCCTTGTCCAGCATATCGCGGTAGTTGCGCACGCCCAGCAGCCTGGAAAGCTCGCCGGCCTCGCTGGTCTCGTCGAATTTATGGCCCTCATTGCTCGTAAAGCCGACCGAGAACGTATCGTCCGGCATCAGGCAGGCCGTGATGTAGCTGGAATCGACGCCGCCGGACAGGAAGCTGCCGACCTCGACGTCGGCGATGCGGTGCGCGGCGACGGATTCCCGCACACGGGCATCGAGCTCTTCCACGCATTCGTCGTAGGATTTTGTCGTTTTATGGCGGAAATCGCAGTCCCAGTAGCGCTCGACGGTCATTTTGCCGTCCCGGTACAAAAACCAGTGGGCGGCCGGCAGCTTGTACGTCCCCTTGAAGAACGTCTCCTCCATGGCCGAGTACTGGAAGGTCAGGTAGGGGCGCAGGGCCTCGGGGTTGAGCTCGCGACGGAAGCCCGGGTGCTCCAAAAAGCTTTTGATCTCGGAGCCAAAAATCAAATCGCCGTCCGCCGTGCGGGAATAGTAGTACGGCTTGATGCCGAAATAATCCCGCGCACCGTAGAGCGTGTTGGTCTTTGTGTCCCAGATGGCGAAGGCGAACATCCCGCGCAGCCTGGCGGCCAGGTCGGTGCCCCATTCCTCATACCCGTGGACGAGGACCTCGGTGTCACAGCGGGTGGTGAAGACGTGCCCGCGCGCGGCCAGGTCGGCGCGCAGGTCCATGAAGTTGTAGATCTCGCCATTGAACACGCAGACGACGGTCCTGTCCTCATTGTACATGGGCTGGATGCCGGCGGCCAGGTCGATGATGCTCAGGCGGCGAAAGCCGAGGGCGATGCTGTCCTGCGGCGTCTCGCCGCCGATATGGTAGCCCTCCATATCGGGGCCGCGGTGGACGATGCGGTCCGCCATCCTGTGCAGCACCGCCGCACAGTCCGGCAGCACACCGGTAAAGCCGATAAATCCGCACATAAGCTGCGCGCTCCTCCTGCCTTTTGTGTCAGTATCCATGTTATTCTACCACATACCGGGCCAAAAAGAAAGGCGGCGGGCGCAAAAAACTTGGGTCTTCCCCTTTCAACGCAGGGCAAAATGTGTTATGATGGGCATAAGAGGATAAGGGAGGGACTGTCCCCATGCAGCTTAATAAACATTATGCCGAGCTTAACGAGAGTTATCTGTTCAGCACCATCGCCCGCAAGGTGCGCGAGTACCAGGCCGCCCACCCGGAGGCCGACGTCATCCGCCTGGGCATCGGCGACGTCACGCTGCCGCTGCCCGCCCCGGTCATCGAGGCGCTGCACGGCGCCGTGGCCGAGATGGGCGTACAGGAGACCTTCCACGGCTACATTCCCTCCGAGCAGGGCTACCCGTTTTTGCGTGACGCCATCCGCGGCTATTACGCCGAGCGCGGCGTGAAGATCAGCAGCGACGAGATCTTCATCTCGGACGGCGCCAAGAGCGACCTGGGCAACCTGCTCGACTGCTTTGCTGCCGACAACACCGTGCTGGTGCCGGACCCCGTCTACCCGGTGTACGTCGATGACAACGTGATGGCCGGGCGCAGCATCGTCTACATGGCGGCGAACGCCGGCAACGATTTCCTGCCCATGCCCCCCGCGGACGGCGCGGGCGCGGCAGCCGACATCGTCTACCTGTGCAGCCCCAACAACCCCACCGGCGCCGCCTACACCCCGGCCCAGCTCAAGACCTGGGTGGACTGGGCCATCGAGCATAAGGCCGTCATTTTGTACGACGCCGCCTATGAGTGCTTTGTGACCGAGCCGGGCTGCGCCCGCAGCATCTACGAGGTGCCGGGGGCGGAACGGTGCGCCGTCGAGGTGTGCAGCTTCTCCAAGATGGCCGGCTTTACCGGCACGCGCTGCGGCTGGACCGTGGTGCCGACGGGCATCGGGAGCGAGGGGCAGAATCTCAACAAGATGTGGCTGCGCCGCCAGACCACCAAGTTCAACGGCGTGGCCTACATCATCCAGCGCGGCGCGGCGGCGGTGTTCACGCCCGAGGGCCGCGCCGCCATCGAAGAAAATCTCGCCTACTACCGCCGCAACGCGGCGGTCATCGCCGCCGCGCTGGACGCGGCCGGCGTGTGGTACTGCGGCGGCAAAAACAGCCCGTACATCTGGCTGCGCTGTCCCGCCGGCATGGACAGCTGGCAGTTCTTTGACTGGCTGCTGGACACCGCCCACGTCGTGGGCACGCCGGGGGCCGGGTTCGGCCCCTGCGGCGAGGGGTATTTCCGCCTGACCGCGTTCGGCGACGCCGAGCGCACCAAAGAGGCCGCCGGGCGCCTGCGCAGCGCCCTTGCCAAGCTATAAAAACGCGACAGCGCGCACAAAAGGAGGAGTTTTTTGATGCAGCCCCATGAAGAGATGATGGAATTTTTGAAGTCCTGCCCGGTCCTGTACCTGGCCACCGTGGACGGCTACCTGCCGCGCGTGCGCCCGGTCGGGTTCTCGATGTGGTACAACGGCCACCTGTGCCTGGCGCTGGGCAAGCACAAGCAGGTATACAAGCAGCTGCTGGACAACACCAACCTGGAGCTGTGCGCCGCCAACGACCGCGGCGAGTGGCTGCGCGTGGAGGGCACCGTCAACTTTGACAACAGCCGCGAGGCGCGCGAGGCTGCTTTCAAGGTGATGCCGCAGCTGGCCGATATGTACAACGAAGAGACCGGCTTAAAGCTGGGCATCGTGTACCTTGACCGCCTGTCCGCCAAGCTGTTCTCGATGAGCGGCACGGTGAAGGAGATCCTGCGGTACTGATCATGTTCTCCGGAGCGATAATGCTTGGGCCGCCGCGAGGCGGGTATGGCGCATGAACCCTATAACAGGCGAACCGTTGTACCTGCACAGCGAACAGCGCAGCTGTGCGATGTGCGGGCACAACTGTCCGCCGTCGGGTTTAAAGCCATACCCCCGACCAGAGGCGGCCCGGCCACCAACACAAAAAGAGAGCTGCCGCAATTTCGCGGCAGCCTTTTTTGCGTTTTATCAGGGGATATCCGCCCTTAGGTCCTCAACGAGGGAGCCGGCGCGCAGGCGGCGCAGGGCCGGCAGCGCCGTGGCGGCGGTGAGGGCGAAGGCGCTTAAGATCGCTGCGGCCATCGCCGCCCAGGGCGGGGCGAAGGGGATGGCATAGCCCGCGCGCAGCCACCGCCACACCTGCACGCACAGCGCCAGCCCCAGCGGCAGGCCGATGGCCAGCGCCTGCAGGGCATACAGGGCGCTCTCCAGCACCACCATGCGGCGCAGGGTCCGAGGCGTCATGCCCACACTTTGCAGCATCGCGAACTCCCGCTGGCGCAGGGCCACGCCGGTGGACACCGTGTTGGCGATGTTGGCGGCGCAGACCAGCGCCATCAGCCCCGCAAAGCCGTACAGCACCACCCGCACCAGTACGAGCGTGGCGCGTATCCACTCGCTCTCGGCGGCGTAGTTGGTCACCATGACGGTGGCCGTGCTCTTGAGACGGTCGAGCTCGGCCTTGAGGGCGGCCGGGTCGGGCGTCTGGTAGTAGTACTCGACGAGGCGGCGGCAGTACCCGTCGTCCGCGCCGTTCGGCCGCACGGCGTTCCATACCGTGAACATGCTCTGTGCGGCGCTGCGGCTGGTGTAGAGCAGCAGGTCTGCCGGCGAATCAAAGGCCGGCACACCCTGCGGCAGTGGGCCGTCGGTGACAGCCGCTACCCGCAGCGTGACGGCCAGGCCGTTGAACGCCCAGGCCATCGTGTCGCCCGTTCGCAGGGCGGTGCGGGCAGCCATCGTTTGCCAGGCGCCGTCGTTTTGGTATTGGTAGCTGTTTTGCACCGCAACGTCCAGCACCGGGTCCGCCGGGTCGATGGCGGCGGCATCGGCGCCGGTCAGGGCTTTGTATTCCTCGTCCGGCAGGACCAGGATATACGGGCGCAGCGCGGCGGGGCCATCGGCGGCGGTGCGGCCGAGGGCGGCCAGCGCCGCGCCGGTCAGCTGTTCCGGCGCCAGGTCCAGGTCGCCCCAGGTGATGTGCTCGCGGTACCACACCCTGTCCACGGGGGCCGCGGGGTGCAAAAGCGGTCCCCAGTCCCCGGGGGCAGCACTGTCGGCCGTGGTGTAGAGCGTCGCCTGTACCTGCCAGTCCTGCAAAGGGTGGGCCGCGCTGTAGGCGCGCTCAACATCCCCGGCGAAGCCGCCGGAGACCACCAGCAGCACGACGCTGACGGTCAGCGAGGCGACGGTGGCCAGGTACCGCCGCCAGCTGCGCACGGCGCTCTTTTGGGCCAGCAGGCCCGCCGGGCCGAACACCCGGCCCATCCACCGCCCGCTGCGCCGCGCGCGGCGCGAGACGCGCACGCTGCCGCTGCCGCGGATGGCCTCGATGGCGGACATCCGCCCCGCCCGCCGGGCCGGCAGCCAGGCCGAGAGCGCCAGCACCAGCGCCGAGAGCGCGGCGCTGGCCAGCAGCCATTTGGGCCGGAGGACCAGGCGCAGGTCGAGCGCCAGACCGATATAGTTGCCGAACAGCGCCACCAGCCCGCGCACGGCCCAAAAGACCAGCGCCAGCAGCCCGGCGCCGGCGGCCAGCCCGGCCGGGATGCCCAAAAGGCCGACGAACAGCGCCTCGTAACCGATGCAGGCCATCTTTTGGGCGCGGGTGGCGCCGGCGCTGGCCAGCATCCCCAGGGACCGGCGGCGCTCGGCCACCGAGATGGAGAAGGCGTTGACGATGAGCAGCACGGCGGCCCCCGCCGTGAGCGTGAGCAGAAAGCCGCGCAGCAGGTCCACGAGCAGGCGCAGGTTGTCGCCGCCATTGTTTTGGATCGGCACATCGGCAAAGGTCAGCGCCGCGTTGTAGCGCCCCCCGCCGCCGGCGTCCATCATCTGCCTTTTGAGCTGCCCGACGCGCTCCTGCGCGGCGGGGCCAAAGTCACGCAAATGCGCGTAGAGGTCGGCCCGGCCCTGTTCCGGCAGTGCCGGCAGCGCGCTTTCGTCCAGCGCGCAGACGGTGTTATAGACCTCATCCCCCGCCGGCACGGGCGCAAAGCGGTGAAAAATGCCGCACACGGTCCAGTCGGTCCCGGTGCCGGTGCCGGCATCGGTCAGGATAAGGCTGTCCCCCACCGCATAGGGGCCGGCGGCGGCAAGGTTTTCGTCGATGAGCAGGTCATGCTCCGCCGCCGGGACGGCGCCGTCCGCAAGCTCGAGCGCGAGCATCCCCCACGCCTGTTCCCCGCGCGTGTACAGGCCAGTGCACTGCACCGGGATCGGCGCGCCGGGGGCGCTGTTCTGGGCGAGACACACCGCGAGGGCGGCGTCGGTAAAGATCTCTTCCTCCAGCAGCGGCTGCACGGCCGATTCCGGGCCGCTGGCGGTCCAGTGCCAGCTGCCGTTCGCAAGGGCCGCGGCGCCGTACAGCGCGGCGAGGGCGGAATCGGCCCCCAGCAGCACGGCGGTGACCATGGCCGTGGCCAGCGCCACGCCCAGCACCGTGACCCGAAAGCGGCTGGGGTCCCCTTTTATCTGGCGCAGGGTCAGCGTTTGTAAAATGTTCATGGCCGCAGCACCTCGTCGGCGGCGATGCGCCCGTCCTCAATGGCCAGCATACGGTCCGCCTGCAGGGCGATATCGCGGTCATGGGTAATTAAAACCAGCGTCTGGTCGAGCTTTTGGTGGAAGGTCTTGAGCAAGCGCACGATGGCGGCGCTGTTGCGGCTGTCGAGGTTGCCGGTGGGCTCGTCGGCCAGCACCAGCGCCGGCCGCGGCAGCAGCGCCCGCCCGATGGACACGCGCTGCTGCTGCCCGCCCGAAAGCTCCGCGGGCAGGGCGTCCATCTTATCGGCGATGCCCAGTGCCGCCGCCATGCCGTTCAGGGCGGCCTCGTCGGGGCGGCGATGGTCGAGCAGCAGCGGCAGGGTGAGATTCTCGGCCACCGTCAAGGTGGGGATGAGGTTGTAGAACTGGTAGACAAGGCCGATCTGGCGGCGGCGGAAGACGGCCAGCCGGCTCTCGGCCAGGGTGGCCAGGTCCACCCCGTCCACGGTCACGGTGCCGGCGGTGGGCCGGTCGACGCCGCCCAAAATGTGCAGCAGCGTCGATTTGCCGGACCCCGACGGCCCGATGACCGACACGAACTCGCCGCGCTGTACCGTGAACGATACCCCGTCCAGGGCTTTGACCGCGTTGGGCGGCGCGCCGTAGGTCTTGGTGAGGTCCTGCACCTGTAAAATCACATCTCCGGGCATGGGTCTGCCTCCTTGTGTATTGGGATGCCCCCAGTCTACCGCGCCCGCCTTACGGCACGGTGACGGCGGCGGTGAGCGTTTGGTCACACCGTGCGCTTGGGCAGGTCCACGGTGAAGCGCGCCCCGCCGGGGATGTTTTGGGCCGTGATGCGCCCGCCCTGCTCTCCGACGATGCGCTGCGCCAGCGCCAGGCCGATGCCGGCATTGCCGGGGCCGGCGTTCTGCCCGCGGTAAAACCGCTCGAACAGGTGCGGCAGGTCGCTCTCGGCGATGCCGCCGCCGGTGTCCTCCACCGTGATGCGGCAGCGCAGGGCGTCGTCGGTGCACCGCAGGCGCAGCTCTCCCCCGCCCGGCATCTGCTCGACGCAGTTTTTGCAGACGTTGAGCAGCGCCTGCGCGGTCCAGGCCTCGTCGCCCTGCCACACGGCGCCGGGCGGGCAATCCACCGTGCAGCGCACGGCTTGCAGCTCCATCGGCACGCGCAGGGGGCTGAGCGCCTTGTCGAGCAGGGCCGGCACCGGGACCGCGTCCCGCCGCAGCGTGACGGCTCCGGCGTCCAGCCGGGAGAGGCGCAGCAGCGCCTCGACCAGCCAGCGCATCCTCTCGAGCTGTTCGGTCAGGCTGTGCACGAACTCCCGCCGCCTGGGCGGCGGCAGGGCCTCGTCGTCGAGCAGCTCGGTCATCAGCAGTGCGCTCGTCAGCGGCGTGCGCAGCTGGTGCGAGATGTCGCCGAGGCTGCGGGCCAGAAAGCCGCGGTCCGCCGCCAGCCGGTCGGCCTGCCGCTGTAAGGTAACGGTGATTTTATAGAGGTCGTTTTTGAGCAGGCTCAGCTCGCCCTCGCGGTTGTCGCGGATGTCGAGCACGCGCTGCCCGCCGTACACCGCCGCCAGGTAGGCGGCCAGCCGCTTGAGCTGGGCGTAGCGCCAGGCCGTGAACACACCGTACCCCGCCGCCAGCGCGGCGGCCATGCCGAGCGCGCAGGCCCAGCCCCACGCCGGCCAGCGCAGGCAGGCCGCCGTGCCCAGCAGCGCCGTGCCGGCCGTGAACAGGGCCAGGACCATGATCTCGCGGTTGCGCAGCATCGTTCACACCTCCAGCCGGTAACCCAGCCCGCGCACCGTGGTGATGATCGGCGGGGCATCGCTTTTCCCGTCCTCGAGCTTGGCGCGCAGCCGCTTGACATAGACGGTGAGCGTGTTGTCGTTGACGTAGTCGCCGCCGGCGTCCCAGATGGCGCCGAGCAGCTGCCCGCGCGAGAGCACCTGCCCCGGGTGGGCCAAAAAGGCCAGCAGCAGCCGGTATTCCAGCGCCGAAAGGTAGACCGTGGCGCCGTTTTTCGTCACCTCGGCGCGGGTGGTATCCACGCGGATGCCGCCCGGCAGCGTGACCGCCCCGCCCGCGCCGCCGCGGCGGCGCAGCACGGCGCGCAGGCGGCTTTGCAGCTCCCGCAAACGGAAGGGCTTGGCGATGTAATCGTCCGCGCCGAGGTCAAGGCCGAGCACGGTGTTGGCCTCGTCGTCACAGGCGGTGAGAAAAACCACCGGCACGTCGCTTTGCTGCCGGGCCAGGCGGCAGAGCGCCAGCCCGCTGCCGTCCGGCAGACCGATGTCGAGCAGCAGCAGGTCGAACCCCGCGCCGTCTGGCGCCGTGAGCGCGGCGCGGGCCTGCGCGGCGGTGCCCAGCGCCGTGACGGCAAAGCCGTCCTGCTCCAGCGCATAACGCAGCCCCTGCACGATGGCGGCATCGTCCTCGACGAGCAGGATACGGGGCCTGTTGGGCATGGCGGTCACCCTCCTTTTTTCATGTCTTCCGTTCCAGTATACCGCAAAACGGCGGCGCCCGCGTGACAGTCCCGTCACAAAACAAAAGCGCCCCCTCAACAAAGGGGGCGGCGGTGCAAAGGCCGGGCGGCAAGGCAAACAGACGGGCGGGGCTAAAGAGCCGGCCGCCCGCGCCGCATAGCGGCCGGGTCAGGACGCATTGAGCAGGGCGCGCCAGTCCAGGTCGCCGTTCTCCAGCCCGTGGATGAGCGCCTCGGCGGTGGCGATGTTGGTGGCCAGCGGTACGTTGTGCACATCACAGATGCGCAGCAGGTCCAGCTCGTTGCCTTCGCTCGGGGAGGGATTGATGGGGTCCCGGAAGAACAGCAGCATATCCACCTCATCGCAGGCGATGCGGGCCACGATCTGCTCGTTGCCGCCGCGGTTGCCGGGCAGGAACCGCTGCACAGGCAGGCCCGTCCCCTCCGCCACCACGCGGCCGGTGGCGGCGGTCGAGATGAGCGTCTGCTCGCTCAAGATCTTGCGATATGCCGTACAGAACTGGACCATCAGTTCCTTTTTGCTGTCATGCGCGACGAGTGCGATCGTCATGGTAGTTCTCAGCTTCCTTTGGGGTGCGCCCCAAGTCCGGGTGGTCCGGCAGCCGGTCGGCGTGCCGGTGGGGTGGTGGGGTGGCGGGGCGGGGTGGCAGTCCGTTTATCAGCAAGTCAAGCCAAAGCACGGGGCGGGTATCCGGTTCAGCGGGGCACCGTCAACGGCACGCGCTCACCCAGCAGGCGGGCGGTCATGGCCGCGGCGGCCCCCGCCGCGGGGTCTGTGGCGGGTACGGCGGCGCCGGCGGCAGCGGCTTGCTGCAGCGCCGGGCTTTCGGGGATGACGGCCAGCAGCTGTATGCCGACCGTGTCGATGCATTCATCCAGGTCATAGACGGCGCTGCCGCGGCCAAAGCTCTGTCTGGTGACGCGGTTGAGCACCAGCCGCAGCGCGCCCTGCACCTTGCCGTTCTCGATCAGGCGGTCGGCGACGATGCGCCCGTCCCGCAAAGCGACCGGGTCCGGCGTGAGCACCAGCAGCGCTTTTTGCGCGCAGGCCGCGGCGGCGGTGAAGGGGGCGCCCATGCCGGCGGCGGTGTCCAGCAGAACAAAGTCAAAGCAGGGACGCATGACGGTGCACAGCGCGGCCAGCGGCGCGGGCTCGACGCGGCCGCCCTCATAGGGGGCGCTGATGACGTGCAGGCCGCGGTAAAGCGGGCTTTCCACCACCGCCTTGTCGCCCTCGCAGCGGCCGGTGAGCACGTCCTCGATGTCATACACCGTGCGCCCGTAGACCCCGGCGATGATGTCGACGCTGCGCAGGCCGGAATCCAGCTCGACCAGCAGCACCTTTTTGCCGCGCGCGGCCAGCCCGGCGCCCAGCAGCACGCTGACCGTGCTCTTGCCGGTGCCGCCCTTGCCGGAGCAGAGCATGATGACTTCTCCGTTCATGGCGTTCCCCCCGGCGGCAAGGCGCTTTTCTGCAAATAAAGCGAAGTATTCCGACTATTATTCTAGCACGATTGCGGCAAGTGCGCAAGCCACGGATGTGTGAAATGTTGCTAAAATTTATACATATCTTGTCTAATTTTTGGTTAGCTTTCCCAAACTTCGGTTTTTCGTCGTTTTTTGTGTGCACAGAACCGTCATTCGTCCGCCCACAGCGGCCAGGCGTCCAGCACGGCGCGCAGCACCGGCGCCGCGTTGGCGCCCCCGCCGCCGTACTCGATGACGACGGCGACGGCGATCCTGGGCTGCTCGGCCGGGGCGTAGGCGATGAGCACCGAGTTGGTGTAGTGGCTGCCGTCGGGCAGGGTGTCGGGCAGCTGCGGGCTGCCGGTCTTGGCCGCGCAGGACACCGGCGCGCCGCGCAAAACGGCGAGGGTGCCGGCCATCGCCGTCATCCCCTGCCGGATGGGGCCGAACACGGCCGCCCCGCCGGGCAGGGTGTCGGCCGCGGCGGGGGCATACTCCCACAGCGTCTGCCCCGTCGCGGCGTCACAGGCCTTTTGGGCAAAATGCAGGGCCGGGCGGGTGCCGTCGTTCGCCAGCGCGGCCGCGTAGGCGGCCAGCTGCAGCGGCGTGACGGCGGTGTTGCCCTGCCCGATGGCCGCCTGCAGCTCAAGACCGGGGCGGTAGTTGGCGTCCGCCGCCCAGGTCAGCCGGCCGGGGGCGCCGGGCAGCTCGGCGCCGGGGTCGGCGCCAAGGCCGAGGGTCTGGGCGGCGCCGGAAAAGGCATCGACGCCCAAGCGGCGGCCAAGGTCATAAAAATAGACGTTGCAGCTGTATTTGAGCGCCGTGTACAGGTCGACAGGACCGCGGTGGCCGATCTGCAAACAGCGCGGGCGGTAGTCCCGGTAAAACGTGTATCGCCCGCCGCAATTCACCGTATCCTCCGGCGTGATGAGCCCCGCCGCCAGCCCGGCCGCCGCCACCGCCGGCTTGAAGGCGGAGCCCGGCGCGTACTGGCCCCCGGTCACGCGGTCAAACAGCGGTGTGCCGGGCGCGGCGAGCAGCTCGGCGTAGGCCGGCCGGTAGGCGGCCAGGTCGTACCCCGGCCAGCTGACCGCGGCCAAAATGCCGCCGCTTTGCACGTCCACGACCACCGCCGCCCCGGCCTGCGCCTCCCTGCCGGCGCCGGCGGCTTTTGTGGCTTGCAGCGTCTCAATCTGGGCGGCCAGCGCCGCCTGCACGGTGCTTTGCAGCTCCGCATCCAGGCACAGGACCAGCGTGGCGCCGGGGCCGGGGTCGCGCAGCACCGTGCCGTCCACCACGGCACCGCTGGCCACGTCCACCCGCACGGCACGGCGGCCGCTGACGGGGCGCAGCAGGGCGTCATACGCGGCCTCCAGCCCGGCCTGGCCGATGTCGGCGTCCATCGCCACGCCGGCGCGGCGTAAGGCGTAATCGTCCGCCCGCCACTGCTCCGCCGTGATGGGACCGGTAAAGCCCAGCAGATGCGGGGCCAGCGCGCCGGCATCGCCCCAGGCCCGCACGCCGCGCGCCGTCAGGCGCACGGTGCCCCGCTGCGGCAGACCGGCGGCGTAGAGCGCCGCCACCGTTGTTTTATCCAAATCCTTGGCCAGCGGCAGCTCCCCGGCCGCCGCCGACAAAAAAAAGGCGGCGAGCTGTGTTTCCACATCCTCGCCGCCGTCGGGGCCAAGCGCCCCGCACTGCCGCAATGTTCGTACCGTGTCCGCCAACGATGTGCCGGGCGGGGCCGGGCAGACCAGCGCCAGATCGAACGCCGTTTCGTCCCAGGCCAGGGGCACGCCGCCGCAATCGGTGATGGCGCCGCGGGCGGCGGGCGTGTTTTCGATATAGGCGGCGGAGCTGGCCGCGGCCGCCTTCTCGGCATAGGCGTCCGCCTGCGCGAACTGCATCCAGCCCAGGCGCAGCAAAAACAGCGCGAACACCGCCGCGCACAGCGCCGCCAGCAGCCACAGCCGTTTTTTGCCCGGCACGCGCGCCCCCTCCTTTTTTGCCTGTAATGGGTCCAGTATAGCGCATTTTTCATTCCGCCGCAACAAAAAAACGCGTGCCGGTCTCGGCGGTATCGGTCAGCGGGGCGGCGGCGGTCAGGCAGCCATCGCCGGGATCCGGCGCCGGGTCCGCCGCCAGCCGACCCAGCCAGTACCCCTCCGGCGTTGTGACCAGCGTCCCCGCCGCGCTTTCGGCCGGTACCGGCAGGCCGGTGACCTGCCAGCCGTCCGCCGCGGCCTGCACCAGGGCCGGGTCCCCGCCGGCAAAGCAGGCCTCGCCCGCCGGCGGCGGTACCCACAGCACACCGTCCCGCGCCTCGGCCACGCGCCCGGCAAAGCGGCCCTGCCCGTCCAGCACCGCCGCGCCGGGCGGCGGCGTGCCGTCGGCACAAAACAGCAGCAGACCGGCCCCGGTTTGGGCCATGAGCCGCGCCGTGTACAGCGCCGCCGGGCGCGGGGCGGGGCTGTGCAGCAGCGCGCGCAGGGCGGTGTTTTGGGCCTGCAGCTCGGCATTTGCCGCCAGCGCCGTGCGCAGGGCGGCGTTGTCGGCCGCCAGCCGCTGCCGTTCCTGCGCCCAGGCCGGGGCCAGGCAGGCCGCCAGCGCTTCGGGCGCCGCCAGCACCGCCGCGCGCGCAAAGGGCAGCGCCGCCAGCAGCACGGCCAGCGCCAGCAGACGCCGCGTCCACCGCCGCCAGACCCGCCGCCGGCGCCGGCGGGAAAAATCAAGCGCGCGCTCCCTGTGCATACGGCATCCCCCCTGCCCCCACTGTATGCCGCGGCCAGGGGCTTTTACCACCGGAAAACCTGTGCTATAATGGGAGAAAAGGAGCGTGCTGCTATGCGCTATCAACTGCTTTTGCTGGACATCGACGGCACCCTGCGCCCGCACGGGCAGGCGTGCATCCCGGCCGCCAATGTGGCCGCGGTCGCCGCCGTGCAGGCCGCCGGGGTGCGGGTGGCGGTGGCCACCGGGCGCGGCCGCGCCAGCGTGACCGACCGGCTGATGAACGGCCTGCATCCCGACTACTGGCTGTGCGCCGCCGGCGCGCAGGTGGTGGACGCCGCCGGCACGCCGCTGTATGAGAAGACGATGACCGCCGCCGCCGTTGAGGCCGTGACGCAATTTTGTGCGGAGCACGGCTGGCCGGTGCGTTTTACCTTTGCCGACGGCAGCTACGCCTATGTGGGGTATGAGGTCTTCGCCGCGCAGGAGGCGCGCGTCGACCACGGCATCGCCCTCAAGGACGGCAGCGCCCGCACGCGCCACCAACAAAGCCTGCCCTACAGCGCCTACGGGGCCTTCCCGCCCGGGGCGGCGGCGGCGTTCGCCGCCCGCTGGCCGGGGCTGGGGCTGCGCTTTTTCTACGAGGGCGGGGCCGCCTTTGCCCTCTCCGACGTGCCGGCCAGCTGCGACATCCTGCCCGCCGGCGTCGACAAGGCGGACGGGCTGCGCGTGCTGTGCGCGGCCGCCGGCATCGGTCCCGCGGCCTGCGCGGCCGTGGGCGACAGCGACAACGACGCCCCCCTGCTGCGCGCGGCCGGGCTGGGCGTCTGCGTGGCCGGGGGCAGCGCGGCGGCGCTGGCCGCCGCCGACCGCGTCGGCCTGCCGGCGGAGGAAAACGCCGTGGCGGCGCTGTGCCGTGAGCTGTGGCCGGAGGCTTTTGCATGAGCGGGGCTTTGCCGGTCGAGGGGCTGCCGGCGGGCTATACCCGTGTGGGACCCGGCTTTGCACCGGTATTTGACGAAAATGCCGGCGCCGGGGCGCTGATCCTGGGCAGCTTTCCCAGCCCCAAAAGCCGGGAGCAGGGCTTTTACTACGGCCACCCGCAGAACCGCTTCTGGCCGCTGCTGGCCGCCCTTTGCGGCGAGCCGGCGCCCGACCGCGGCGACATCGCCGCCAAGCGGGCGCTGATCCTGCGCCACTATCTGGCATTGTGGGACGTGCTCGAGCGCTGCGCCATCCGCGGTGCTTCGGACGCCTCCATCCGCGAGGCGGTGCCCAACGATGTGGCGGCGCTGGTGCGCCGGCTGGGCGTGCGCACCGTCTTCTGTGGCGGGGCCGCCGCCGGGCGGCTGTATGCGCGGTATATCGAGCCCGATACCCGCCTGCCCGCCGTCGTGCTGCCCAGCACCAGCCCCGCCAACGCGGCCTGGAGCTTTGCCCGCCTGCAGAGCGTGTGGGGCCCGGCGCTGGGTCCCTGGCTGGGGTGATGCGCCGTGCAAAAATTATTTACAAGCCGCTTATTTACAAGGGCGGGGCGTTTGGTCTATAATAAAAGGTAAAGCAGGGAAAGGAGCCGCCGCATGAGCAAATGGGAGGAAAAACAGCAGCGCCCGGTGCTGCCGCTGTACATGGCGGCGGCGGTGTGGCTGGTCGGGGCGGTTTTGCTGCCGCCCTACCGGCTTTTGAACCTGCTGATTTTGACCGCGCTGTCGCTGGCCGTGTACGCCGTGGGGCTGCGCCTGTGCCCGACGCGCGTCGTCAAGACGCTGGTCCCCTATGCCACCGGCAGTGAGGACGTCGACGCGCTGCTGACCGGCATCGCCCAAAACCTCGATACGCTGCACGCCCTCAACGTCGACATCCCGGACGAGGTGCTCTCCGCCGCCATGGACCGCATGGAGAAGGCCGGGCGCGGCATCGTGGCCGCCGTCGAGCAGGCGCCGGAGAAGGCGCGCAGCATCGACCGCTTCGCCCGCTATTACCTGCCCGAGGTGCTCAAGATCATGGGCGCGTGGGCCGGTATGGAGAAGGCGGGCGCCAAGGGCGAGAACGCCGGCGCCGTGCTCGCCGACATCCGCAAAAACGCCGGCACGATGGCCACGGCCTTTGAGAACCAGCTCGACGCCCTGTATTCCGCCGAGGCGATGGACATCTCGACCGACATCGAGGTGCTGGACGGCATTTTGAAAGCGCAAAATCTGGCAAAATGATTCACCCATATACCAACAACGGAAAGGACGGACCTTACCATGGCTGACCAGAACACTGCCCCCGAATTCGACCTGAACGCCCCCGCCGTGCCCAGCCTGACGCTGGACGCCGCCGCGCCGGCCCCCACCCTGACGCTGGACGCCGAGCCCGCCGCCCCGGCCGCCGCCGAGGCCAAGCCCGAGGCAGCCCCCGTCACGGTGGCCGACACGCCGCTTTCGCCCGAAGAGCAGAAGATGGTGGACGAGTTCGCCGAAAAGATCGACGTGACCAACACCCAGATGGTGTTGCAGTACGGCGCCGCCAGCCAGAAAAAGCTGAGCGATTTCTCCGACACGGCGCTGGCCCGCGTCAAGACCAAGGACATGGGCGAGACCGGCAAGATGATCACCGACCTCATCGGCGAGCTCAAGGGCTTTGACGCCACCGAGGAGCAGAAGGGCTTCCTGGGCCTGTTCCGCAAGAGCAAGAACAACATCGAAACGCTGAAAATGCGCTATGACAGCGCCGACAAGAACGTCGAGCGCATCAAGGCCCAGCTCGAGGACCATCAGGTCACGCTGATGAAGGACATCACGATGCTGGACAAGATGTACGAGCTCAACCTCGTCTACTTCAAGGAGCTGACGATGTACATTCTGGCCGGGCAGAAGCGCCTGGCCGAGGTGCGCGCCACCGACCTCAAGGCCGCGCAGGAGAAGGCCCAGCGCACGGGCCTTGCCGAGGACGCGCAGGCCGCGCGCGACCTGGCCGACCTGTGCGACCGGTTCGAGAAAAAGCTGTACGACCTGCAGCTGACCCGCAACATCTCGGTGCAGATGGGCCCGCAGATCCGCCTGATCCAGAACAACGACACGATGATGGCCGAGAAGATCCAGACCACCATCGTCAACACCATCCCGCTGTGGAAGAACCAGATGGTGCTGGCGCTGGGCATGGCCCACAGCCAGGAGGCCATGGAGGCCGAGCGCGCCGTGACCGACACCACCAACGAGCTGCTCAAGAAGAACGCCGCCGCCCTCAAGCAGGGCACCATCGACATCGCGCGCGAGTCCGAGCGCGGCGTGGTGGACATCGAGACGCTGCAGCAGACCAACAAGCAGCTCATCGAGACGCTGGACGAGCTGAACAAGATCCGCGCCGAGGGCAAGGCCAAGCGCGCCGCGGCCGAG
>CANRLV010000032.1 GCA_947631565.1 uncultured Gemmiger sp.
TACCTGTTTGAGAACGGCAAGATCGAGACGACCGTGGCCCGCGCCAAGGAGGTGCGCGCCATGGCCGACAAGATGGTCACCCTGGGCAAGCGCAAGGACCTGCACGCCAAGCGGCAGATCTTCAGCTATATGACCAAGGAGACCGTCGCCAAGAAGGTCATTGATGAGTACAGCGAGAAGTACGCCGACCGCAACGGCGGCTACACCCGCATCATCAAGACCGGCGTGCGCCGCGGCGATGCGGCCCCCACCGCCATCATCGAACTGGTCTGACACCAAGCGAACGCCCCGGCCCTATGGCCGGGGCGTTCGCCTTGCCGGCGGTGCCGGGGGCACTTTTGGGCTTTAAACCGGTCCGTCGGTAAAACGCACAGAATCCCTGCACAAATTTTTCCACAGCCCTGTGCAAGGTGCGGAAAATGGAAAAAGGAGCCGAAATTCCCCCGTTTTGGGGCTGTTTTTGCCGCCGCGTTGTGCTAGAATACAAGGTAGAACAGGGTTTGCCGGGCCGCGTATACGGCCGGGCACCGTGCAGAAAAGAAGGAGCAAGTATGGCTGAACAGAGTCTTGGCCCGCGCGATTTCTTTGCGAAGGAATCCGCCATCGCAGACCTCGCCCTCATCGCCTGCCCGGGCGCCGAGGAGCTTTGCAAGCTGGTGGACGGGCACCTGGTGCGCTGGGCGCGCGAGGTCGGCATCGAGACCGATACCTTTATTTTGCAGTCGGACTGCCCGCGCTTCCAGTCCGGCGACGCCAAGGGTCTGGTCAAGCAGTCCGCCCGCGGCGACGACATCTATTTCTTCGTTGACCCCGGCAACTACAGCGTTACCTACAAGCTGTTCGAGTACGAGAACCACCTCTCGCCCGACGACCATTTCCAGAACCTGCTGCGCCTGATCCAGGCCGTGGCCGGGCGCGCGCACCGCATCTCGGTGGTCATGCCGAGCCTGTACGGCGGGCGCCAGCACCGCCGCGTCAGCCGCGAGAGCCTGGACTGCGCCTACGCGCTGCAGACCTTACGCGGCATCGGCGTCAAGAACATCATCACCTTTGACGCCCACGACCCCCGCGTGCAGAACGCCGTGCCGCTGATGAGCTTTGACAACGTCATGCCCACCTACCAGGTGCTCAAATCACTGCTGCACCATGTGCCCGGCGTCACCTTTGACAAGGACCGCTTTCTGGTCGTCTCGCCCGACGAGGGCGCGATGAGCCGCAATATGTACTATTCGAGCGTTTTGGGCTGCAACCTTGGTATGTTCTACAAGCGGCGGGACTACACCCGCGTCGTCAATGGCCGCAACCCCATCGTCGCCCATGAGTACCTGGGCGAGAGCGTGCAGGGCAAGGACGTGTTCATCGCCGACGACATCATCGCCTCCGGCGAAAGCATGCTGGACATCGCCTACGAGCTCAAGAACCGCGGCGCCAACAAGATCTTCACCTGCTGCACCTTCCCGCTGTTCACGGCCGGGCTGGAGGCCTTTGACAAGGCCTACGCCGAGGGTGTGCTCTCCTGCGTGCTGGGCACCAACCTGACCTACCGCAAGCCGGAGCTGCTCACGCGCGAATGGTACTGCGACGTTGATCTGTCCAAGTACACGGCCTACTTCATCGCCGCCCTCAACCATGATATGAGCGTCTCCAGCATCATCGACCCGATGACCAAGATCCGCGCCCTGCTGGAGAAAAGCGGCATCCCCATGGGCGGCGGCATGGAATGACTTCGTTCAAAAGGGAGGTTCGCCGTCACTGGCTGCGCCGGTCCGGCTGCACCTCCCTCTTGGACACCCACCGTCGCAAAAATGCCTTGTGCATGCCCTGCGGGCGACTTACCGCGGCATTTTTGCTCTAGAAGTATCGGCCTTGTCGGTACATGCCCGCCAAGGCCGATGGATTTAAAATCTTTCGGCCCACATTTGTGGGCCTTTTTTCTGCAGGGTTGCGCCGGACGCCCGGCGAGACTATAATAGAACAGGAAACTGCGAACGGGAGATGTTGTCTATGCAGCCTTTGGAGCAACTGCGCGCGATGGTGGCGGGCAAAAAGGTGGCGCTCATCGGGGCCGGCGTCAGCCACAAGCCCTGCATCGAGCTGCTGGCGGGCCTGGGTGCCGTGCTGACGCTGTGCGACCGCAAGGAGAAGCTCGAGGATTTCGGCGAGTACGCCGCCACGTTGACCCGGCTCGGCGTGCACCTGAGCCTCGGCGAGCATTATACCGACGGCTTTGCCGGGCAGGACATCATCCTGCGCACGCCGGGGTATGAGTATTTCCAGCCCGCGCTGCAGGCCGCAAAGGCGGCCGGGGCGCTCGTCACCAGCGAGGTGGAGCTGTTCTTTGAGCTCTGCCCCTGCGAGATCGTGGCCGTGACCGGTTCCGACGGCAAGACCACCACCACCACCCTCATCGCCGAGATGTTCAAGGCGGCCGGGCGCAAGGTGTTCCTGGGCGGCAACATCGGCGCTGCGCTGCTGCCCATGCTCGCCGAGGTGCAGCCCGGGGACGTCGCCGTGGCGGAGCTGTCCAGCTTCCAGCTCATCAGTATGCGGCGCAGCCCCACCGTGGCCGTGGTCACCAACGTCACGCCCAACCACCTTGACCACCACAAGGATATGCAGGAGTACATCGACGCCAAGCGCAACATCCTGCTCTGGCAAACGCCGCCCTGCCGCGCCGTGCTGGGGTACGAGAACGACATCAGCCGCGCCATGCAGGCCGACTGCAAGGGCGAGCAGGTCTGGTTCACCCGCCTGCGGGAAACCGACAACGGTGCGTTTCTGCGTGCGGCGGACGACACCCTCTGCTACGCCGACAAGGCCTCCGGCACCGTCACGCCGGTGCTGCCGCGCGCCGAGGTCAAGCTGCGCGGCCTGCACAACGTCGAGAACCTGCTCGCCGCCATCGCCGCTGTCTGGGGCCGCGTGCCCGTGGCGGCCATGCGGCAGGTGGGGTCCAGCTTCACCGGTGTTGAGCACCGCATCGAGCCGGTGCGCCTGTTGGACGGCGTGCAGTACTACAACGATTCCATCGCCTCCAGCCCCACGCGCACCATCGCCGGGCTGCGCAGCTTTGACCGGAAGATCATCCTCATCGCCGGCGGCTATGACAAAAAGATCCCCTACGCGCCGCTGGCGCCGGAGCTCATCGCCCACGTCAAAACGCTCATTCTGATGGGCCAGACCGGCCCCATCATTGAGCAAGCCTTACGCGCCGACCCCGGCTTTGCCGGCTGCGATATGCAGATATTGCACGCATCTACGATGGAAGATGCCGTTGCACAGGCCCGCGCCGCCGCCCGGCCCGGTGACGTCGTCAGCCTGTCGCCGGCCTCGGCCAGCTTTGATATGTACCCCAACTTTGAGGTGCGCGGGCGGGACTACAAGCGCATCATCAACGCTCTGCCGGAATGATACGCGCCGTGCAGACGGCGGCCGACAAGGCCGCCTTTGCCGCCGCCGCGGCCGCGTGGCCGGGCCTGCGCGCCGTGCTGGGGCGGGACCTCGCGCTCTGGGCCGACAATCCCGGCGCGCCCGTCAGGCTCTTTTGCGTAACGGATGCGGCCGGTCATACGACCGCCGCGCTGGACCTGTACGGCCGCAATGCGCTGCTGGCCGGTACGGTGGGGCAGGAACAAGCCGGGGAGCTGGCCGCGTTCCTGCGCTTTGCCGGCATCGAAAAGCTGCGCACGCCCGCGGCACTGGCGCCTTGGGCGGCGGCGGAGAGGGAGCCGCTGTTCTGCTGCGGCCTGCCGGCCGGGCGGGCCCTGCCGGCGCGGCTGCTGCCCGCCGGCTGCACGCTGGATACACGACCCTCCACGACCGAGTTGGCGCGGCTGCTGTTCCCCGCGGACGAGGCCCGGCGCGATGCCTACTATGTGACGACCAACGCCGCCCGCAGCCGCGGGCTGGCCCGGCAGTGGCTGCTGCGCGCGGCGGACGGCACGCCGGTGAGCACCGTCGGCGCCGGGGCCGTTTTTGACGGTGTGGCGTACCTGGATATGGGCTACACACTGCCCGATGCCCGCCGCAAGGGCTATTTTGCCCCGATCATCGTGCAGGCGGCCAACACGCTGGCCGGGCAGGGGATGACGGTCACGCTGGACTGTGTGGGCTCGCTCTGCCCGCTGTACGAAAAGCTCGGATTTAAACAATATAGCATACTTCGACAGTATAATACAAACTGTATAATTTAAAAGGAAAATCATATGCTTACGGACTTTTACGATTTCCAGCCCCGCGTGCTGGCGCTGGACGAACGGGCGCTGGCGCTGTGTAAGGACGCCTTTGCCCGCATCGAGGCTGTCCGCGACGACAACCAGCTCAAAATGCTGCGCGCCTTTACCGATTCCGGCGTCGAGGCGCGGCATTTCTGGGGTTCGTCCGGCTACGGCGTCTGGGACGACAGCCGCAGCAAGCTGGAGGAGGTCTTTGCCTGCGCGCTGGGCGCCGAGAGCGCGCTCGTGCGGCCCCAGTTCATGAGCGGCA
This sequence comes from uncultured Gemmiger sp., assembly GCA_947631565.1. Taxonomy (GTDB): domain Bacteria; phylum Bacillota; class Clostridia; order Oscillospirales; family Ruminococcaceae; genus Gemmiger. The sequence goes on from CANRLV010000032.1 coordinate 4,486, forward strand.
CGCACACGCTGGCGGTGGCGCTGTTTGGCCTGCTGCGCCCCGGGGATACGCTGCTGGCCGCCACCGGCCGCCCCTATGACACGCTGGAGGGCGTGATCGGGCTGGACGGCGCCGGGCACGGCAAGGGCACGCTGCGGGAGTTCGGCATTTTGTACGACGAGGTCCCCCTGCGGCCCGACAACAGCCCCGATTACGCCGCCATCGCCGCCAAGGCCAGGGGCGCCCGGGTCGTGCACATCCAGCGCAGCCGCGGCTACAGCCAGCGCAACGCCTTTACCTTGGACACGATACAACGGGTGGCCAACGCCGCCCGCGCCGCCAACCCGGACGCCGTCATCTTTGTCGACAACTGTTACGGCGAGTTTACGCAAACCGCTGAGCCGCTGGCCTTTGGCGCCGATCTCATCGCCGGCAGCCTGATCAAAAACCCCGGCGGCGGCATCGCCAGTACCGGCGGGTACATCGCCGGCCGGGCCGATCTCGTCGAGCTGTGCGCCCACCGATTCACGGCGCCGGGCCTGGGGGCCGACCTCGGCTGCACGCAGAATATGCTGCGGGAGCTGTTTTTGGGGCTCTACTACGCACCCGGCGTCGTGGCCGAGGCGCTCAAGACCGCCGTCTATGCCCAGTGCCTGCTGGAGCTGTGCGGCAGGGCGCCCATCCCGCGCTATACCGACGACCACAACGACATTGTCACCTGCTTTGACGCCGGCTCCGCGGCCGCGCTGCAGGGATTTTGCGCCGGCATCCAGCACGGCAGCCCCATCGACAGCATGGTCACGCCGGAGCCCGCCGACGAGCCCGGCTACACCGACAAGGTCATCATGGCCTCCGGCTCCTTCACCGAGGGCAGCACCATCGAGCTTTCCTGTGATGGCCCGCTGCGCCCGCCCTACACCTGCTATTTGCAGGGCGGGGTCAACTTTACGGCCGGCCGCGCCGCCGTGCTGCAGGCCGTGCAGAACGCCTTTTTTGCCGAATAAGGAGAGGGAAGATTTCCTTGAAAAGATGGACTTTAGGCCGCCGCGAGGCGGGTATCAGTGCCCGCATACGCGGGCACCTGTTTTTGTGCGGGCTCGCTCATCGCTCCGCCCGTTTGCGCCACGCGCTACGCGCGTGCGACGGGCATGGCCCGTCATGCGCAAACCCCCCGACCAGAGGCGGTCTGACCGCCAACGAAAAACCGGCCGCCCGAACGGGCGGCCGGAAATTTTTTTGCAGAGCTCAGCGGCCCTTGACGTAGTCGCGCACCAGCGCCTGCAGCAGGTCGTCGCGGTCGATGCGGCGGATCAGGACGCGGGCGTTCTTGTAGGTGGTGATGTAGGTCGGGTCCTCGGACAGGATGTAGCCGACCAGCTGGTTGATGGGATTGTAGCCTTTTTCCTCCAGAGCACTGTATACCTGCAAAATGGTCTGGCGGATCTCCATATCCTTTTCGTCACGGATGGAGAAGATCGCAGTCGGTTCCGAGATCGCCATTGCTCTGACCTCCTTCTTCTCTCGTTCGGCCGCACGGGCCGGCAAAGCAGTGGATTTGGGAATAGTATACATGGTTTGGTCAGATTTTGCAAGTGCCAAATCCGTGAATTTTTTGATGCAAAGGCAAAAAAGATTGCCAAATTTTACCAGGTTTGGCGTTTTCAGGCCAGCACGGCGCCGTGGCGCAGCACGGTGTGCAGGGTCAGGTCGTCGTCGGTGAGCAGCACATTGCCCCAGCGCCCCGGCGCCAGCGAGCCATAGTCGGCGTCGACGCCGATGCTGCGGGCCGGGTTCTCGCTGGCGGCCTGCACGGCCGCAGCCAGCGGCACACCCATTTCGGTGACGGCGCGGCGCATACAGTCATACAGGCAGGTGGCGCTGCCGGCGATGGTTTCGGGGTGCTCGGTCAGGGTGGCGCGCGGACCGGTCACCGTGACCGCCTGCCCGCCGAGGGAATACTGCCCGTCCGGCAGGCCGCAGGCCATCATGCTGTCGGAGATCAGGATGACCCTGTCGGCGCCGAAAGCGTTGAAAGTAAAGCGCACGACGGCCGGGTGGATGTGCACGCCGTCGGTGATGAGCTCGGCCTCGGCGCCCGCCTCCAGCGCGGCGATGATGGGCCCCGGTTCGCGGTGGGTGATGCCGGGCATGGCGTTGTACAGGTGGGTCATGTGGCTGGCACCGGCGGCAAAGGCGCGGCAGGCGTCGGCGTAGCTGGCGCAGGTGTGGGCGATGCTCACGCGCACGCCGCCGGCGGCCGCCGCGGCGATGAAGTCCGGCGCGCCGTCCTCCTCGGGCGCGACGTCAACGAGGCGGACCAGCCCACCGCTGGCCGCCTGCAGGCGGCGGAACATGGCGATGTCGGGCTTGTGCACATAGCGCGGGTTCTGCGCGCCGACCTTGCGCGGGCTGATGAACGGCCCCTCCATGTTGATGCCGACGAGGTCCGCCCCGCGCGTGTTCCTGTGCGCGGCGGCCGCCTGCATGACGCCCGCCAGCGTATCCTCGGGGAAGGTCATGGTGGCGGGGCAGATGGCCAGCACGCCGCGGCTGGCCTCAAAGTCGGCCAGGGCCTGGATGGCCTCCTCGCTCGCGTCGCAGAAATCGTGGCCGACGGCGCCGTGGAAGTGGATGTCGACAAGGCCGGGCAGCGCCAGCCGGCCGCCGGCGTCCAGCGTCTCCTCGCCGGGCAGCGGCGGCGTGCCGGCGGGGGCGATGCGCCCCTCGCGGATGACAAGGTCGCCGTGGGCAAAGGTGTGGTCGGGGCCGAAGACCCGGGCGTTTTGGATGATCATGGCAGGCTCCTTTGTAGAATCCCGCAGCGCGCCGCTTTTTTGCGGGGCGGCAGCACACCGTGGGTAGAGAGTCAGATCAGGGCAAGGGCCTCGGCGTCGCCGATGAGGGTGAAGTCCGGGTGCATCTGCAAAATGCTGGCCGGGACCTCCGGCATGACGGGGCCGAAGAACGCCTGCTTGATGATGGCGGCCTTTTTGGGGCCGTTGGCCACCATCAGGATCTTGCGCGCCTGCATGATGGTCTTGATGCCCATCGTGTAGGCCTGGCGGGGCACGTCCTCCTTGCGGGCAAAAAAGCGCTTGTTGGCCTCGATGGTGTCCTCGGTCAAATTGGCGCAGTGGGTGCCCAGCTCAAAGGCGGCGCCCGGCTCGTTGAAGGCGATGTGGCCGTCACTGCCGATGCCCAGCAGCTGCAGGTCGATGCCGCCCAGGTCATGGATGACGGCGTCATAGTCGGCGCAGGCGGCCGCGGGGTCGGGGTTGGTGCCGTCCGGCAGGTGGACGCGGGCGGGGTCGATGTTGATGTGGTCGAACAGGTTGACGTGCATGAAATGCCAGTAGCTCTGCTCGTCGTCCTTGGAAAGGCCGCGGTACTCGTCCAGATTGACGGTGCTGACCTCGGCGAAATCCAGGTCGCCCTTCTCATACCATTCGATGAGCTGCTTGTAGGTGCCGATGGGGGTCGAACCGGTGGCCAGGCCCAGCACGCAGTTGGGCTTCATGATGACCTGGGCCGAAAGGATGTTGGCCGCCTTGCGGGACATATCCTGGTAGCTGGCGGCGCGGATGATCTTCATGGCGCATACCTCCCTCCGGGCCTTTTGGCCCGGGTATACGGTGTGGATTTGGAAAACGGCGGGCGGGAACACGTTCCCGCCCGCCGCCGCTTTTACGCTTGAGCCGCCCGACGGCGGGGGAACCAGACCCCGGCCGTGCGGGTGTGCTTTGCGTTACAGCAGCTTCTTCAGTTCATCGTAGACGAACTGGACCTTGGGCCCGATGACCACCTGGCAGGCGTTCTTGCCGGGGCGCACGACGCCGGGGGCACCGGCCGCCTTGATGGCCTTCTCGTCAACGGCGGTGTAGTCCTTGATCTCAAAGCGCAGGCGGGTGGCACAGTAATCGACGCCGGCCACGTTGCCCTTGCCGCCCACGCCGGCCAGAACGGCCGCCGCCATGGCGGTAAAGTCATTGTTGGCGAGCTGGATGTTCATTTCGGCCGCTTCCTCGTCCTCGTCCTCACGGCCGGGGGTCTTGAGGTCCCACTTGGTGATGGCGAAGCGGAACACCACATAGAACACCGCAAAGGCCGCGATGCCCAAGGGGATGATCATCCAGGTGTTGCGGGCCGCCGGCAGGCTGGCCGAGAACAGCAGGTCGGTGGCGCCGCCCGAGAAGCAGAAGCCGCCGCGGAAGCCGACGTAGTACACGATGACGGTGAAGATGCCGTACAGCAGCGCGTAGACGACGTACAGCGGGAAGGCCAGGAACATGAAGCCGAACTCAAACGGCTCGGTCACGCCGCAGATGAAGGCGCACAGCGCGGCAGAGAAGACGAGGCCGATGGCGGTCTTTTTGTTCTTGGCGGTGTGGACCATGGCCAGCGCCGCGCCCGGGATACCGAACATCATGCAGGGGAAGAAGCCGGCCATATACATACCGACGTCCCAGCTGACGTCCGCCGAGGTCTTGCCGGCCCAGTAGGCGCCCAGGTCACCGAGGCCGATGGTGTCAAACCAGAACACGTTGTTGAGCGCGTGGTGCAGCCCGGTGGGGATGAGCAGACGGTTGAGGAAGGCGTAGATGCCGGCGCCGATGCCGCCCATGCCGACGATGGCATTGCCAAGCGCGACCAGGCCGCCGAAGATGACGGGCCAGATGAACAGCAGCACGACGGAGGCGAGGATGGAGACCAGGCCGGTCACGATGGCGACGAAGTGCTTGCCGCTGAAGAACGCCAGGAAGTCCGGCAGCTGGGTGCTCTTGAACTTGTTGTAGCAGGTGGCGCCGATGAGACCGGCGATGATGGCGATGAAGACGTTTTGGATCTTATCGAACGCCAGCGTGCGCACGGCGTCGCCCGCGATGGAGGGCATGATGGTGGTGACCACACCGGTGGACAGCAGGTTGATGATCATCAGCCAGCTGACCAGGGCGGCCAGGGCGGAGGTGCCGTCATGGTCGTCCGACATACCGATGCCGACGCCGATGGCGAACAGCCAGGCCATGTTGTCGATGAGGGCGCCGCCGGCCTTGATCAGCAGGAAGCCGATGACGTAGCCGGCGCCGGAGGTCGGGGCATCCGGCACGCCCATGACGGCCGGCGCCAATGCGTAGCCGAGGCCCATCAAAATGCCGCAGATGGGCAGCGCGGCCACGGGCAGCATCAGCGATTTGCCGAGCTTTTGTAAAAACTTGTACATACGGGTTTGTCCTCCTTCAGAAAAACGAGTGAACCAACAAACGGTCCCCAAGCGGCGGCGGCTCTGGTTCCGCGGCCGCTGCTTGTATACTCGCATTTTATCATAAAATCCGGCGAAATGAAAGAGATTTTTGTGGATTTGGCACAATTACTGAATTTACTTCTCACTTTTTGGCGGACCCGCCAATCGGTAGCCAAGAAAGTATATTTTACCGCAAAACGTCTAAAAAAGTGCGACGGGTCCCTCGCCGCGCTGCAAAATCAAAGCGCCGCCCGGCGGGGAGCCGGGCGGCGCGAAAAGGGGTTCAAAAAGAGCAAATCAGGCCTTGAACAGCTTGGGCGCGGCCTTGTAGAGCGCGGCGGCGCCGATGGAGGTCAGCACCAGCTCGGGCAGCATATAGCTGCCGTTATAAATAAGGCTGTAGAGCCAGACGTTCATGCCGACGGCCCACTCGTAGCTGTCCTGGTAGCTGCCCCACAGCCAGGCACCGGAGACCCAGCTGCACACAAAGCGCAGGCAGCAGACGGCAGCAACGCCGACGACGATGCCCACCATGCGGTTCTTGAACGGCTTGGCAAAGACGCAGGCGGCGCCCAGGACCGTGAAGGCGAGCACATAGTCCAGCAGCACGACGCCGACAAAGGCGACAGGGGTGCCGGCGGGCGGCGGGTAGAAGCCCATCAGCATCTGCAAAAGGCTGTTGGCAAAGCCGGTCAGCAGGCCCCAGGCAAGGCCGTGGCGGTAGCTGACGAGGATGAACGGCAGCATCGACAGCAGCGTCACCGAGCCGCCGTAGGGCATCTCAAAGATCTTGATCTGCGCGAGCACGGTGCCGACAGCGATCATCAGGGCACACTCGACGAGCGTGCGGGTCTTGGAAACGGACGTGGTCATAGGGGGAACGCTCCTTATAGAATGGTAGTCCATAAAAACAAGAAAACGCGCCCACATGGCTGCGGGCGCGCAAGCGTTGCGTTTTTGCGGCGGCACAAGGCCGCGCACAGGCTGGCAAAACTCCCTACGCCGGCATTACCCGGATCAGGTTTCAAGGCGACCTGGGGCTGCGATTTGCCCCAATCTCAGCCGAGGATGCCCTCAGCGCCCCTGTTTTTATGTCCGTTACACAGTATAGCCCATCGGCGGCGTTTCGTCAAGCGCTTTGGGGCTCTAAACCAAAATATTCACAGATGGCCGCGTAATAGAGCTTCGCGGCGGCTTTGCAGCCGGCGTCGCCGGCAAAGGCGGCCACATCGTTTTCGTTGGTGATGAAGCACTGCTCGGCCAGTACGGCTGGGCAGCCGGCCTGTTCCAGCAGCGTGAAGCCGGGCAGGTCGCGCACCGTCGTGTCATACGATTCATAGACGATCTTCTCGTCGTTGGCGTCATAGTACAGGTAGCGCACGCCGTCGGCGCCGCGCAGGTCCGCCCCGGCGTCGGAAAAGCCCTCGGCCAGCAGGCGGGCAAAGCGCAGGCTCTCGGCGTTGTAAGCCCGGCCCGGCGGGGCAGGGTAGCACTCAAAGCCGCCGGAGCCGTAGACCGGGTCGGAGTTGCCGTGGATGGACAGTACCAGCGCCGCCCCGCTCGCCCTGGCCGCGGCGGCGCGCTCGCTGGGCTTGCAGGTCTCGTCAAGGGTCTTGGTCAGGTGAGGGTCAAAGCGGTCGTCGGCTGCCAGCAGGTCCATCACCGCGTTGGCAGTCTGCCAGGTCATCTCGGCCTCGGTAAAGCCCAGCCCCTGCGCGCCCGCGTCGATGCCGCCGTGCCCGGGGTCTATGTAGACGACGATGCCGGTCTCGCCCGTGCCGGCCGCGGCATCCGCCGCCGGTACCGCTTCGTCCACCCCCGCCGGCACCGCGCCGGCCGGTCCCGTGTGCCCGGGGCCGAAGCCTGCCGCCCGCCCGCCCCGGGCCGGCAGCAGCACCGCCGCGCCCAGCACCAGCAGCACGGCGAAGGCCATCACAAAGCGCTGCAGACGCTGCCGGCGCCGCCGGGCACGGGCCCGGCGGGCGCGCTCGACCCGCAGCGAGCGCACACGCTGCGTCAGGGCCGGGTCATCGTAGTAGGAGGGCGTGGGGGCGGGGGAACGCATGGCGGATACCTGCCTTTTTCTGCCAGTATAGCGCGCGGGCCGCGCCGCAGCCTGTCGAGACCGGGCGAAGACCTGCGCCGCACTGCTACGATACCGCCCCGATGTTTCCAACTTGTTTCAAAGCGGTAAAATCTGCGGGCCATAAGGGCAAAAAAAGACGCGGAAGATGGGGAACCGTGTCGAACGATTTATAATTCCCAATTATTGACAAAAATACCAAAAAAGCGTATGATATCCACAAGAGATAGCGCTTTTCGCGGACAAAATGCGCCATATTTTGCCCGCGGCGGCACGCAAGAAGGGGATAGCCAAGATGAAATCGACCGGCATCACGCGTAAAATCGACGATTTGGGGCGCATCGTGCTGCCCAAGGAGCTGCGCGAGGCCCAAGGGCTTGCCACCGGCACCCGCGTGGAGATCTTCACCGAGGGGGACGCCGTCATCCTGCGCAAGTACCAGGCCGTGGGCAGCTGTGATTTCTGCGGCGAGGTCGGCGCCGGCACCGTGCAGTTCCAGGGCAAATATGTCTGCGCCGCCTGCCGCCGCGCGCTGGCCCGCCTGTAAAGGGGCAGCAAAAAAAGCCCCCGCGCAGGGGGGCTTGGCGTTGGCCGACGGGGGGCCTTATTCCTCGGTATTCTGCAGCTTGCGGATGGATTCCTCGCTGTTTTTGATGAGCGTGAACAGGCTGGCCGCGCGGCGCGGGTACTCGCCGCTCAAGGATTCGGTGTTCATGCCCAGCACGGTAGGGTCCCAGTCGCCGTGCTGTGTGTCGTCGCCCTGCAGGGCGGCGTGCAGGCGGCCCTCGGTCAGCGACTGCGCGGCCTGGGCGTCCTGCTCCCAGCGGGCCGGGCTGACCCGGAACAGGCTGGAGACGTTTTTCGGCGCCGCCTGGTAGAGCAGGCGGAACATACGGTAGACGCACAGCATCAGGTACTCGCTGACGGCGGCGGTCACCTGCTTGTCACGGCAGGCGTCCAGCTTGTCAAACAAAATATCCATCGAGTTGCTGATGAGCTTTTTGTACATCGTGGGCAGCACGCTGCCGCGGAAATGGCTGCCGCTCGCGGCGGTGTTGCCGTCCGGCAGGTCCTCGATGCGGATGGTGCGGCCGCTGCGCTCCGCACTGCGGCCCAGCAGGTAATCGCAGCTCACACCGTAGTAGTCGGCCACCTGTACGACGAACTTCAGGCTGCACTCACGGATGCCCTTCTCGTAATGAGAAAGCTGGGCCTGGCTGATGCCCAGGTCCTGTGCGGCCTGCTTCTGCGTCACCCCGCGCTCCTTGCGCAGCAGGGTGATGATGCGGTTGAACTCGATCGCCATACGTTTTCTGCTCGTCCTTCTACGGTTTTGGGGCCATGCCGGGCCCGGCCCGCACGCATCTGCGGGCACGATACGGCAGAGCTTCTAAACACTTTGTAAATTATATCCCCTGAAAAACGCTTTGTAAATACAAAAACCGCCAAGGTTTTCGGGCCTTGTTTCGGCATTTTGCCCAAGTTTTCGGCGCTCAACTAGGGGTTGTGGTGCCCGGGGAATACAATGCGTAAATAGAGTACCCAAAAGATACCGGTTTTGGCAAAAATTTCCCGCCTGTAACCAAATTGTAACCAATTTACCCGCGTACCGGGGAAGGAGCCTGTCTGCACATGGAATACACCCGACTGCATCTTTTGCGCCACGGCCTGACCAAGGGCAACATGGAGGGGCGCTACATCGGCAGCGGCAGCGACCTGCCGCTGTGCCCCGAGGGGCGCGCCCAACTGGAGGCGCTCAAGGGCCGCTTTGCCTACCCGCCGGCCGAGGTGGTGTTCACCTCGCCCCTGCTGCGCGCCCGCCAGACGGCCGAGATCCTGTATCCCGGCGCGAAGACCATCGTGCTGGACGATTTGCGCGAGATGGCTTTCGGCAGCTTTGAGGGCCGCACCCCGCAACAGCTCGTGCATGACCCGGCTTTTGCCGCCTGGCTGGACCCCACCAAGGAGGAGGTGCCCCCTGGGGCCGAGAGCCGCCAGGCCTTTGCCGAGCGCACCGGCGGTATGCTGATGAAGCTGTTCGAGTACCTGCTCAAGGCGCACATACGGCAGGCGGCCTGCATCACCCACGGCGGCGTCATCATGAATATGCTGGCCCGCCACGCCCTGCCGCAGCGCCCGCCCGAGCAGTGGATGACCGACCCCGGCGCCGGCTACAGCCTGCGCTGCGACGCCGCCATGTGGATGCGCGACCACCTGGCCGAGGCCTACGATGTGGCGCCGGAGGGGTATCTGGAAGCGTTCGAATAAGGCTTCCCCGCCGGGGAAGCCCTGCCTCAGCCGGGGGCGGGAAACTTTTTTGCGCCGCACCCTTGACAGGGGACGGCGGGCATGCTATTTTATATTTAGCAATACTAAATACTAAGCGAAACGGAGGCGCAAGCGGCAGAATGGAAAATGAAGAAGCCCGCTTTGCCCGGCAGCTCAAAAAAGGGGTGCTCGAGATGCTGGTGCTGGCGCTGCTGGCCCAAAAGCCGAGTCACGGCTATGAGCTGCTGCTGCGCTTGAAAGAGAACAGCGGCGGCCTGCTGGCACTGAAAGAAGGCACGCTGTACCCCATCCTCTACCGGCTGGAGGACGGCGGCGCCATCACGGCCGGGTGGCAGGCGCCGGAGCAGGCGGGCAGCGGTGCATACCGTGCCGTGCCGCGCAAGGTGTACACCGTCACGCCGACGGGGCGTGCCGCGCTGGCGGCACAGACCAAAACCTGGCGGCAGCTGGCCGCCTGCGTGCAGGCGTTTATCGGGGAGGGGACTGAGGATGAATGAGGTCAAGCGCTACATGAACGCCATCGAGCGCGGCCTGCGCATGGACCGCAGGACCAAAGCGCGGGTGATGGGCGATCTGGCGAGCGATTTCCAGAACCGGCGCGACGCCGGCCAATCGGACGCCGAGATCATGGCCGAGCTGGGCACGCCGGCGCAGGCGGCCGCCGAGCTCAACGCCGCCTTTGCGGCCGAGGCCCCGGCCGCGGACCGCGCCTGGGGCGCGCCCAGCCGCTGGCGCTGGTTGCTTTTGGGCCTGGCCGTGCTGGACCTGCTCATCAGCTTTGCGGCGGTCTGGTTCTTGCGCTATATGCCGGCTTATGAGGCCGGCTCCGTCGGCGTCATCGGCGGCGCCGACGGGCCGACGGCGGTGTTCGTCACGGCGGCGCCGACCGTGAGTATGCTGACCGAGCCGTGGGTGTTTTTGGCGGCGCTGAGCGGCTTTCTGCTGCTGGGCTGGTGCCGCGCCGACCGCCGGCGCCTGTGGCTGCCCATCGCCTTGTGCGGCGTGCCGCTGGCCTTTTTGCTCGTGCGGCTCGTAAGCACGCTGCTGCTGATGCCAAAGAACGGGGAGGTCCGGCAGATGCTGCTGCGCTCGCTTGCCGGCTCGCCCACCGTCTGGGGCATCGCGCTGCTGGCGGCAGCGCTGGCGTGGGCCGTGTGCCTGTACCGGCGCAGCGGGCGGCGGTAAGCGCGGCGCCGGGCGGCGGGGAAAGCCTCTCTCCCGCCGCCCGGCTTTTTTTGAGCGTTTTTTTGCGCCGCGGGGCCGCCGCGGCGCTTGACAAGCCGCCCGGCCCATGTTACAATAACATCTGCATCTGGCGGTGCCACCGGGGAGAGGTGTCCGAGTGGTTTATGGAACCGGTCTTGAAAACCGGCGATCCGCTTACGCGGACCATGGGTTCGAATCCCATCCTCTCCGCCATTTTGTAAACAAGTGAATACCCAAGCTCACTTTGACCTGGAGTAGTACTCAAGAGGCCGAAGAGGCGCCCCTGCTAAGGGTGTAGGTCGGGAAACCGGCGCGAGAGTTCAAATCTCTCCTACTCCGCCAGAAAAGCCGCAAGCTTACACATGGATGTAAGCTTGCGGCTTTTGCTGTGCCAGGAGATTTTAAACGCTTATTGGAACGGGTTCTCGGTGGGGTAGGGCAGGGCCTTGGGCCGGTTCCAGGCGATGTCCGCGACGCCGAGGTACTTGAACACCTCGAACAGCGTCTTGCCGTAATGCCCGAAGGCCACGGCGCCGTGGTGCGGGTAATGCTTTTCGATCAGCACATGACGGTAGAAGCGCCCCATCTCAGGGACGGCAAAGATGCCGATGCCGCCGAAAGACCGCGTGGCCACGGGCAGCACCTCGCCTTGGGCGATGTAGGCGCGCAGGGTCCCCTCGCTGTCGCACTGCAGGCGGTAGAAGGTGATGTCGCCGGGGGCGATGTCGCCCTCCAGCGTGCCGCGGGTGAAGTCGGGCTCCGAGCCCTGCGGCTCCAGCAGGCGGTGCTGGATGAGCTGGTACTTGACGGCGCGCGCCGAGCACATCTTGCAGCTCGGCGTGTTGCCGCAGTGAAAACCCATGAAGGTATCGGTCAGCTTATAGCCATATTTGGCAATATCGTCCTCGTCGTAGATGTACTGCGGCACGCTGTTGTTGATGTCGAGCAGGGTGACGGTATCGCCGGAGGCACAGATGCCGATATACTCGGAAAGCGCGCCGTAGATATCGACCTCGCAGGATACCGGGATGCCGCGGCTGGCCAGCCGGCTGTTCACATAGCAGGGCTCAAAGCCGAACTGGCTGGGGAACGCCGGCCAGCATTTGTCGGCAAAGGCCACATACGACCGCGCACCCTTGTGGGCCTCGGCCCAGTCGAGCAAGGTGAGCTCGAACTGCGCCATGCGGGCCAGCAGGTCGGGGTAATACCGGCCCTCGCCCATCTCGGCGGCCATATCGGCGCAGACCTCGGGGATGCGCGGGTCGCCGGCGTGCTCCTTATAGCTGACCAGCAGGTCGAGCTCGGAGTTTTCCTCGATCTCCACGCCCAGCTCGTACAGGCCCTTGATGGGGGCGTTGCAGGCAAAGAAATCCTGCGGCCGCGGGCCGAAGGTGATGAGCTTGAGACCCTTGAGGCCCAAAATGACGCGGGCGATGGGGACAAACTCGGCGATCTTGTCCGCCAGCTCTTCGGCTGTGCCGACCGGGTATTCGGGGATGTAGCCCTTGAGATGCCGCATGCCGAGGTTGTAGGAGCAGTTGAGCATGCCGCAGAAAGCGTCGCCGCGGCCATTGATGAGGTCGCCGTCGCCCTCGGCGGCGGCCACGAACATACAGGGGCCGTCAAAGGCTTTGGCGATGAGCGTCTCCGGCGTCTCGGGGCCGAAGTTGCCGAGGAACACGACGACAGCGTTGCAGCCGGCATTTTTGACCTCGGTCACGGCGGCGAGCATATCCTTCTCGTTCTCGACGGTGGTCTTGGCTTCATAAATCGGCGTGCCCTTGGCAGCGCAGGCCGCGGCCACGGCGGCGCGGCGCTTTTCGGACAGAGCGATCGGGAAGCAGTCACGGCTGACGGCGATGAGCCCCAGCTTGACAACAGGGATGTTGGTGCTTTGCATACAGATACCTCCTTGACAGTTTTGCGGGTGCGGGTCTTTCCTTGGCACCTATTATATACGAAAACCGCGCCCCTGACAAGCCGAAAACGCCATTTTGCCGCGCCGTTTCTTGTGAAATACCACAAAAAATCGTTCACAGAAAAAGAATTTATTGCTTTTTTGCCAACCATTCGGTACAATAAAGGCAGTATCCGCCCCGCGGGCCAGGCGGCCCGCAAAACGCAGGACCCAATACAGGCGGCGCTGCCCGGCCGGCGGCCCGCCGCGGAGGTGTTACCCCTATGCTGGAAGAACTCAAAAAAAGCGTCTGTGCGGCCAATCTGCTGCTGCCCAAGCACGGCCTTGTCACCTTTACCTGGGGCAATGTGTCGGGCGTCGACCGTGAGAAGGGGCTCGTCGTCATCAAGCCCTCGGGCGTCGACTATGACGGCATGGCCCCCGACGATATGGTCGTCGTCGACCTCGACGGCAAGGTGGTGGAGGGGCGGTACAAGCCCTCGTCCGACACGCCCACCCATGTCGCGCTGTACAGGGCATTCCCGGCGCTGGGCGGCATCGTGCACACCCACAGCCGCTGGGCGACCTCGTTCGCGCAGGCGGGCAAGGGCATCCCGGCCTTCGGCACCACGCAGGGCGATTATTTTTACGGAGAGATCCCCTGCACCCGCAGGATGACCCCGGCCGAGATCGCCGGCGCGTATGAGCTGGAGACCGGCAACGTCATCATCGAGACGTTCCGGCGGCGCGGCATCGACCCGGCGCAGGTGCCGGCCGTGCTCGTGCACAGCCACGGGCCGTTCGCCTGGGGCACCGACCCGGAAAACGCCGTACACAACGCCGTGGTGCTCGAGGAGGTCGCTTTCATGGCTTTCCACGCCATGGCGCTGACCCCCGGGCTGCCGCCCATGCAGCAGGAGCTGCTTGACAAGCATTACCTGCGCAAGCACGGGCCTGGCGCCTACTACGGCCAAAATTAAAAAGGAGGGAGCACATGACACCGGCAGAAAAGCAGGACCTCGCCGTCAAGGCGGCCAGGATCCGCATGGGCATCATCGAGAGCACCCATGCCGCCAAGGCCGGGCACCCCGGCGGCTCGCTGGGGTCGGCCGACCTGTTGGCCTATCTCTATTTTAAAGAACTGCATATCGACCCGAAAAACCCGCAGGACCCCGACCGCGACCGTTTCGTGCTTTCCAAGGGGCACTGCGCGCCGGGGCTCTACAGCGCGCTGGCGCTGCGCGGCTTCTTCCCGTGGGAGGACCTGAAAACGCTGCGCCAGATCGGCAGCCATCTGCAGGGCCACCCCAACATGAACCTGACCCCCGGCGTCGATATGTCCACCGGCAGCTTGGGGCAGGGGGTATCGGCGGCCGCCGGCATGGCGCTGGCCGCCAAGCACCTGCATAAGGATTTCCGCGTCTACACGCTGCTGGGCGACGGGGAAATTGAAGAGGGACAGGTCTGGGAGGCCCTGATGCTGGCCGCCAACTACAAGCTCGACAACCTCGTCGTCATCATCGACAAGAACGGGTTACAGATCGACGGGCCGACCAAAGAGGTCATGGATTCCGGCGACATCAACGCCAAGCTGCAGGCCTTCGGCTTTGCCACGGCGGAGATCAACGGCCATGACTTTGACGAGCTGGAGACGGCTTTCAACCAGGCGCGGCAGACCAAGGGCCAGCCGTTCGGCATCGTCATGCACACGGTCAAGGGCACCGGCGTGAGCTATATGTTGAACTCGGTCGAGTGGCACGGCAAGGCCCCCAACGACGCCGAGTACGAGGTCGCCATGCGGGAGCTCGGCGCAAAATTGGCGGAACTGGAGGGAGAATAAATGGCTGAACTGCAAAAGATGGCCACGCGCGACGCCTACGGCAAGGCGCTGGCCGAGCTCGGCGCCGCGCATGAGGACGTGGTGGTGTTCGAGGCGGACCTGGCCGCCGCCACCAAGACCGGCGTGTTCCGCAAGACCTTCCCCGACCGCCATTTTGAGTGCGGCATCGCCGAGGGCAATATGATGGCCGTGGCGGCCGGCGCTGCCACCGTCGGGCTGGTGCCGTTCGCCTCCAGCTTTGCGATGTTCGCGGCCGGGCGCGCCTTTGAGCAGGTGCGCAACTCCATCGGCTACCCGCATTTAAATGTAAAGATCGGCGCCACCCACGGCGGCATCTCGGTCGGCGAGGATGGCGCGTCCCACCAGTGCTGCGAGGATTTTGCCCTCATGCGCTCCATCCCCGGCATGGTGGTGCTGTGCCCGTCCGACGCCGTCGAGGCGCGCGCCGCCGTCTTCGCCGCGTACGAGCACAAGGGCCCCGTCTACCTGCGCTTCGGGCGGCTGGCCATCCCGGTCTTCCACGACGCCGACACCTTTACGCTGACCATCGGCAAGGGCGAGACGCTGCGCGAGGGCAATGACGTCGCCATTTTGGCCACCGGCCTGATGGTGTACGAGGCGCTGCAGGCCGCCGACCGGCTGGCCTCCGAGGGCATCCGGGCGCGGGTCATCGACCTGTGCACCATCAAGCCGCTGGACGAGGACATCGTGCTCAAGGCGGCCAGAGAATGCGGCAGGATCGTCACCGCCGAGGAGCATTCCGTCATCGGGGGCTTAGGCGAGGCCGTGTGCGCGGCGGTGGCCGAGAGTGGTATCCCCTGCAGGGTCAAGCGCGTCGGCGTCAACGACGAGTTCGGCCATTCCGGCCCGGCCGTGCCGCTGCTCAAGCAGTTCGGTCTTTCGGCCGAGAACATCGCCAACGCGGCCAAAGCCCTGTAAACAGACACAAAATGTGCGGCGGCGCCCGTTTGGGGCGCCGCCGCGCGGCTTGTTTTTTGTTACTGACGCAGATACTGCTCCACGCCGTCCCGCAGACGGTCGAGACCGTCCGCCAGCGTTTGGCGCGGGCAGGCGATGTTCAGGCGCAGGAACGCGGCGCCCGCCGCGCCGTACTGCCCGCCCTCCGACAGATACAGCCCGGTCTTGGCGCGCAAAAAGGCCTGCAGGTCGGCGGCGTCGGCGCAGAGGGCACTACAGTCCAGCCAGAGCAGATAGGTCGCCTGTGAGGGCACCAGGTGCAGCTGCGGCAGGTACAGCTTTAGATACGCCGCCACGGTCTGCTTGTTGGCGTAGAGATACGCCCGCAGCTCGTCCAGCCAGGGGCCGCCCTCGGTCAGGGCGGCGACGGCGGCGGGCACGGCGAAGGCGTTCGGCTCGGCGACCTCGTCGGTGTTGAGCGCGCGCCACACCTTGTGGCGCAGCACCGGGTCCGGCACGCAGACGGCGGCCGACTGCAGCCCCGCCAGGTTGAAGGCCTTGCTGGGGGCCAGGCAGGTCACGCTGATGCGCCGGCAGGTCTCGTCGACGCTCGCAAAGGGGACATATTCGGCGCCGGGGTCGGTCAGGTCACAGTGGATCTCGTCAGAGATAACGGTGACATGGTGCTTCGCGGCCAGGCGGCCGATGTCGGCCAGTGTCTGCCGGTCCCAGATCTTCCCCACCGGGTTGTGGGGGTTGCACAGGATCATCAGCGTCGTCTGCGGGTCGGCGAGCTTTGCCTCCAGGTCGGCAAAATCGACCGAATAGACGCCGCTTTCATAGCGCAGCGGGCTTTCCAGCACGTTGCGGCCGTTGTTGCGTATGGAGTTGAAAAAGATGTTGTACACCGGCGTCTGGATCAGCACGTTCTCGCCGGGCGTGGTCAGCTTGCGCACGGCCGAGGACAGCGCCGGCACCACGCCGGTGCAGAAGACCAGCCAATCCCGCTTGATGGCAAAGCCGTGCCGCGTGCCCCACCAGCCCCGGTAGGCGGCGTACCATTCCGGCGGCACAACGGAATAGCCGAACACGCCGTGGTCCAGCCGCCGCTGCAGCGCGGCGCGGATGCAGGGGGCGGCGGCAAAATCCATGTCCGCCACCCACATCGGCAGCTCGTGCTCGCCTACGTCCCACTTGAGGGCGCCGGTGCCGCGGCGGTCGACGGGGGCATCAAAATCGAACGGCATCAGCAGACCTCCTGCCCGGCGGCGTCCCGGCAGACGATGACGGTCTTGGACGGGTCGACCTTGTCCTTCTCGACGATCAGCTCGCCGATGCGGTCAGCCGTGATGTGACCGCCGGCCGGGTTGAACACGCTGTCGATCTTGCCGGTGATGTCCGCCTCGACGGTGGAATACTCAAACGCCAGCGTGGTGTTGAGCAGCTTGCAGTTTTTCATCACGAGGTCGTCGATGTAGCACATCCCCTGCAGGCTTTCCACCGTGCAGTTGACGAGGGTCAGATGCCTGGCGTTCCAGCCCAGGTACTCGCCGGAAATATAGGAGTCGTACACCGTCACGTTCTCGCTGTTCCAGAAAGGGTCCTTGGTCACCATTTTGGCGCCGCGGACGGTGACGTTTCTGGCCCCGTCGAACGGATAGTTGCCGTACAGGGTCAGCCCGTCGGCGGTCACATCGGTGCAGTTCATGGCAAAATAGTCGCCCTTGACGAGCACATTGTCCAGCGTCACGTCCCGGCAGTGCCACAGCGTCTCGGCCGCGTTGGGGAAGGTGACATTGCGCAGCGTCACGCCGCTGCAGCGTCGGAAATTCTTCGGCGCCTCGATCTGGCAGTCCTCGACCGTGATGCCGTCGGTGTACCACACGCCGGCGCGCGCCATCTCGAACCAGATGCAGTTTTTGGCGTAGATATCTTTGGAATACCACAGCGGATACTTCCACTTGAACATCGAGCCGTACAGCCGGATGCCGGCGCTCTCCTTGAGGGGGGATTCGCCGGCGGTAAAAATGGTATCCTCGATCTGCACATCGCGCGCGCCGAACAGCGGGCGCTCGCCGGTATAATAGCCCTGGGTGATCTTTGTCATGGGAAGGGGACCTCGCTCTTACTAAGTTCAACGGGCCGGCCGGGCGGCCCGCTTTTCTATTGTAGCGTCTGGCGGCGCAACAATCAATAGGGGGCGGCGATTTTTTCCTATTGACACGGTAGGCAAATGGGTATATAATGCCACAAAACTCCGCGGGCCGCGCCCGCGCAGCCGGAAAGGGGAACACGCCATGCCGCAGCGCTTTACACGCACCGAACGCCTGCTCGGCCGACCGGCGATGGCGGCGCTGGCCGCCGCCCGCGTGGCGGTGTTCGGGCTGGGCGGCGTGGGCGGCCACGCCGCCGAGGCGCTGTGCCGCAGCGGCGTCGGCGCGCTGGACCTCATCGATGCCGACCGCGTCGCCCTGAGCAACCTCAACCGCCAGATCATCGCCACGCAGGATACGGTCGGCCGCTGTAAGACCGAGGTCATGCGGGAGCGCATCCTGTCCGTCAGCCCGCAGGCACAGGTGCGCACCTGGACCTGCTTCGTGCTGCCGGAGAACGCCGGGCAGTTCCCCTTTGCCGACTACGACTATGTGGTGGACGCGGTCGACACCGTCGCCGCCAAGCTGGCCCTGGCCGAACAGTGCGTGCGCTGCGGCACGCCGATCATCAGCTGCATGGGCACCGGCAACAAGCTGGACCCGATGGCTTTCAAAGTGGCGGATATCGGCGCGACGCGCATGGACCCGCTGGCGCGCGTGCTGCGCAGGGAGCTCAAAAAGCGCGGCATCGAGCACCTCAAGGTGGTGTATTCCGAGGAGACGCCCCGGCATCCCGCGCCGGCTGAAACACAGGAGCCCGGCCCCGGCGGCGCCCCTCGGCGGGACGTGCCCGGCAGCAACGCTTTTGTGCCGGCCGCGGCGGGGCTGCTGCTGGCCGCCGAGGTCGTCAGGGACCTGACCGCCGGCTGCGCGGCGGTCTGACAGCCTGACAAAAAAGAATGCTGTACACCCTCTGCAAACAGGGGGTGTTTTTTTGCGCCGGGTATGCTATACTGGACGGCGGGAGGCAACGCCATGAACAAATATCTGGACCTGTTTTGCACCTTTGCCCGTGTCGGCGCCTGCACCTTTGGCGGCGGCTACGCCATGCTGCCGATCTTGCAGCGCGAGATCGTCGAGAAAAAGAGCTGGGCCACCAACGAGGAGCTGACCGATTACTTCGCCATCGGCCAGTGCACGCCGGGCGTCATCGCCGTCAACACGGCGACCTTTATCGGCCACAAAAACGGCGGCGTGCCGGGCGGTATCCTGGCCACGCTGGGCGTAGTGTCACCGTCGCTGGTCATCATCACCGTCATCGCCGCCTTCCTCAGCAATTTTGCGGCCTACGCGCCGGTGCAGCACGCGCTGGCTGGGGTCAATGCCGCGGTGGTGGCGCTCATCGCCTCCAGCGTGCTCAAGCTGGGGCGCTCCACGCTCAAAAACAAGGCCGGCTGGTGCATCTTTCTCTGCGTGCTGGGGCTGGCCGCGGCGGGCAGCTTTGTGCCGCTGCCGGCCGGCGTGTGGTGGGGCAAAGTGCTGGACGCCGTGCTCTCGCCGGCGCCGCTCATCATCGCGGCGGGCCTGGCAGGCTTTGCGCTCTGGGGACCGCGCCCGTCGAGCAAGGGGGGGCGCTGACCGATGATTTTTTTGCGCCTTTACCTTGAGTTTTTCAAGACCGGCCTCTTCGCCGTGGGCGGGGGCCTCGCCACCATCCCCTTTTTGCAGGACATGGGCGCGGCCACCGGCTGGTTTTCCAACGCCGACCTGACGACGATGATCGCCGTGTCGGAGTCGACGCCCGGGCCCATCGGCGTGAACATGGCCACCTACGTCGGCTTCCATTGCGGCGGCATCGCGGGGGCGGTGCTGGCCACGCTGGGGCTGGTCTCGCCGTCCATCCTCGTCATCCTCATCATCGCCGGCTTTTTGCAGCGCTTCCGCCAATCGAGGGCGGTGGATGCGGTCTTCCGCGGCCTGCGCCCCGCCTCGACCGCGCTCATCGCCGCGGCGGGGCTGAGCGTGGCCAAAAGCGTGCTGCTGTTCCATCCCGTACCGGGGCAGGCGGCGGTGCAGACCTTTTACTGGCCGTCCATCATTTTGGCGGCGGTCGTGTTTCTGGCCCTGCAGCACAAGACCTTAAAAAAGCTGCACCCCATCGTGTTCATCGCGGCCGCGGCCGCGGCGGGCATCGTGTTTGGACTGTGAGCGTATACGGATAAAAAATGCAGCGGGCAGCCACATGGCTGTCCGCTGTGTTGATTATAAGCCTATCGGTGCACGAGCTTGGGGTAGATGCGCTTCATCACCGCGTCGCCGTAGTGCTCATCCAGAAAAACCTCCGCCGCGTTGGCGGCCGGCTGGCCCTGCACGCGCGCGTTGCAGCGCACGAGCGCGGCGGCGGACAGGGCGATGTCGGCGGCCATGAACACGGCCAGCGCCGCGGTCAGCACCCGGCCCTTGCGGGTGTTGAATCTTTGCAGCAGACGGGCCAGCGGCGGGTACACGGCCTTGAACCATGCCACCGACGCAAAGCCCCAGAAGATACAGTACAAAAGATTGATGCGCCCGCCCAGATTGAACGGCATGGCGCTGTAATCCCAGAACACGGCGCCGAAGAAAATTTCGGTGGCGACGCTGCACAGGTACTCATACACGCCGCCCAAAAACACCCCGACCACGAACAGAAAGCTGGCCGAGCGGTCCTTGTAGCGGTAGAGCAGCTTGGTGAAGAGCGCCAGCGCCAGCCCCCACACCACGCTGAACGGCCCGATAACGAGACTGCTGCGGCTGGACCAGCGGTGGTCGTAAAAGAAGTAGCAAAACAGCGTCTCGACCGCATCGCCCAGCAGCGAGCCGAAGAAAAAGAGCAGGAACACCGCGGCAAGGCCAAGCTCGCTCGTGTAAGCCTTGCGGCGGCGCAGGTGCAGCGTGGGCACGGCCCGCAGCATACGGCGCTCGGTGGCGTGGAAGATGGCGGTGCCCAGGCGCACGGTCAGGCGGCTCAGGCGGGTGCGGGCATCCTGCACGGCGGGCAGGCGCGCGTGCACGCCCAGCAGCGTCAGCACGGTGACGAGGGCGTCCAGCGCCAAAACCGGCACGCCGGCGAAGGCCAGCACGGCGCCCCACGGCGCCGGCAGCAGGCGGCAGGGAGCCAGCAGAAGGGCGTTGCCCCAGCGCACGGAAAAAACGCCCAGCGCGCCCCACACCAGCGAGGCCTCCAGGCAGATGTAGCCGTCCAGGTTAAAAGGGCGGCGGCTGTAATCCCACCAGCGCGTGTGGGTGATGCGCTCCAACAAATTGCCGGCGATCCACTCCACCACCGTGGCAACGAGCGCACTGCCGATGAACAGGAAGAACCAGCTCTCGGTCAAATCGCGCGCGCCGGCCGTGATGATGCAGCCCGCCACGCCGTAGATGACGCACAGCGGCCCGTTGAGCACGCCGCGGTCCACATAGCGCTTTTGCCGGGCGGCGGTGAAGGTGACCTCGATCCACCAGCCCAAAAAGGACCAGGCAAAAAACAGCCAAAGCCATTCTGCTGCTTGCATGGCAGCCCCCTCCGCGCGGCCCGGCGGGCCGTGCCAAACTCAGTGCGGCAGCATATCCGCTGCCGCCGTGCCCGGCCGCTTATTTGGCCGGGCCGTTGTCCCCTTTGGCGGCGGCGTTGGCGGCGCCGTCGTCCATCTTCTCCACCTTGATCTCCCAATGGATGAGGAAGGTCAGCGCCGCGCGCAGGGCGATGATGGCGGCCACGGTGGCGATCTCGCTGAGCTGGCGCACGATGACGGTGCGCAGGATCTCGCTGCCCAGCTTGAACTCCAGCCCCAGTGCCATGCCGGTGGCCAGGTTGAGGCGTATCTCGGGATTGTGGCGGATGTAATCCACAACGCCGCGGCAGCCGGAAATGATGATCACGGTCACGCCGACGAACTCAAACACCAGGATGGCGATGTCGATGATATGGGTCAGCAGCTGTTCCAAAACGTCATAGAACGGCATGGTTTCCACCTCCGCCTTTGATTGTAGCCCAAGACCCGGCATTTTGCAACCGTTTCCTGCGGAAGCGGTGGGGGAGTGAAAAGCCGGAGAGCATCCCCAAACCGGCCCGCCGGCGGGGTCTCTGCCCGCGGCACACCGCCGGATTTGCCGAACTGCACAAAATTATCTTCTTTCCTTTGTGCAGATTCCCTGAATCGCCAATTGATATTTTATTAGCGATGTGATATTCTCTGCTTGTGCCACAAAGACTCTTTGTGGCAACCGTTTGCCTCTGTATTGATAATATTTTAACAATACAGGGCCCGCATTCCCCGCGCCGGGCGGGGCATACCGCCCCCGCCCGCGCCGCACCCCGCGAAACAAGGAGGACCCAGTATGCCAAAGCCGAAGCAACCGACCGACCCCGCGCCCGTCGCGCCCGCCGTAGTGGACAGCGCCGAGACGCTCGCCGCCAAAATGGCCGCCATGCGCGCCGCGCAGCAAAAATTTGCCGCGTACACCCAGGAACAGGTGGACGCCATCTTTTATGCCGCCGCCAAGGCCGCCAACGCCCAGCGCATCCCGCTGGCCAAGATGGCGGTCGAGGAGACCGGCATGGGCGTGGTCGAGGACAAGGTCATCAAGAACAACTACGCCGCCGAGTATATCTACAACGCCTACAAGCACACAAAGACCTGCGGCGTCATCGAGGAGGACAAGGCCTTCGGTATCAAGCGCATCGCCGAGCCCATCGGCCTCATCGCCGCCGTCATCCCCACCACCAACCCGACCAGCACTGCCATCTTCAAGGCGCTGCTGGCACTCAAAACGCGCAACGCCATCCTGATCTCGCCGCATCCGCGCGCCAAAAACTGCACCATCGCCGCCGCCAGGGTGGTGCTGGACGCCGCCGTCGCCGCCGGCGCGCCCGAGGGCATCATCGGCTGGATCGACGTGCCCGCCCTCGACCTGACCCAGAACCTCATGCGCGGGGCGGACCTGATTTTGGCCACCGGCGGCCCCGGCATGGTCACGGCGGCCTATTCCAGCGGCAAGCCGGCCCTGGGCGTCGGCGCCGGCAACACCCCCGTCATCATCGACGACACCGCCGACATCCGCAACGCCGTCAGCTCCATCATCCACTCCAAGACCTTTGACAATGGTATGATCTGCGCCTCGGAGCAGTCGGTCACCGTGCTCAGCCCCGTCTACGCGCAGGTCCGGCAGGAGTTCGCCCGCCGCGGCTGCTATTTCCTCAAGGGCGGCGAGCTCGACAAGGTCCGCCATACCATCCTCATCAACGGCGCGCTCAACGCCCGCATCGTCGGCCAGAGCGCGTACAAGATCGCGCAGATGGCCGGCGTCGAGGTGCCGGTGGGCACCAAGATTTTGATCGGCGAGGTCGAATCGGTCGAGCTGTCGGAGGAGTTCGCGCACGAGAAGCTGTCCCCCGTGCTGGCCATGTACAGGGCCGATACCTTTGACGAGGCGCTGGCCAAGGCGGCGCGCCTCGTGGCCGACGGCGGCTACGGGCACACCGCGTCGCTCTATATCGACCCGCGGGAGACCGAAAAGCTGGCCAAGCACGCCGCCGCCATGAAGACCTGCCGCATCGTCATCAACACACCGTCGTCGCACGGCGGCATCGGCGATCTGTACAACTTCAAGCTCGCGCCCTCGCTGACGTTGGGCTGCGGCAGCTGGGGCGGCAACTCGGTGTCCGAGAACGTCGGCGTCAAGCATCTGCTCAACATCAAGACGGTAGCCGAACGGAGGGAGAACATGCTCTGGCTGCGCACCCCGCAAAAGGTCTATTTCAAAAAGGGCTGCATGCC
>CANRLV010000033.1 GCA_947631565.1 uncultured Gemmiger sp.
TCGCCGCAGGGCTCGACGAAGATGGGGTGGTGGTCCTTGTCGGGGAAGCGCACGACCTTGTCCTCGATGGAGGGGCAGTAGCGCGGGCCGATGCCCTCGATCTTGCCGCCGTACAGCGGCGAACGGTCGAGGTTGGCCAGAATGACCCGGTGCGTCTCGGGGTTGGTGGCGGCCAGCCAGCAGTCGAGCCGGTTGCGCATCGGCGCGTGGGTCAGAAAGCTGAACGGCTGCAAAAGCTCCTCGGGGTCGCCGGGCTGGCGCGTGAGCTTTGTAAAATCAATGCTGCGCCGGTGCACGCGGGCCGGCGTGCCGGTCTTGAAGCGCCGCAGTTGGAAACCGTGGGCGATAAGGTCCGCAGTCAGCGCGGTGGCCGCGTGCTGGCCGTCGGGCCCGCCGGCGTAGGAGGCGTCGCCGACAAAGATGCGCCCGCCCAGGGACGTGCCGGTGGCGATGACGACGGCCTTGCAGCCGTAATATCCGCCCAGCGCCGTGTACACGCCGCGCACCGCGCCATTTTGTACGTCCAGGCGTATGATTTCCGCCTGGTGGATGTCGAGCCCGGGCGTTTGCTCCAGCGCGTGCTTCATCCACATATGGTACTGCTTGCGGTCGGTCTGCACGCGCAGGCTGTGCACGGCGGGGCCCTTGCCGCGGTTGAGCATACGGCTCTGCAAAAAGGTGGCGTCGGCGGCCAGGCCCATCAGCCCGCCGAGGGCGTCGACCTCGCGCACGAGGTGGCTCTTGGCCGGGCCGCCGATGGAGGGGTTGCAGGGCATATTGCCGATGAAATCCAGCGACAGCGTGAACAGCGCCGTGCGCGCGCCAAGTATGGCGGCGGCGTGCGCCGCCTCGATGCCGGCGTGCCCGCCGCCGATGACGATGACGTCATACTCGGCCAGATGGTCAAAGCGCATGGAGCCGCCCCCTGCAAAAAAACTGCCACCAGTGTAGCATACCGGCGCCAAAAAAGCAACGCCCGCCCTTGTGCGCGGCGTCCCCTATATGGTATAGTGTAGGTAACGAAGGCCGCGCCGGCCACCCCGCCGGGCGGCGCCCACCCTGACGCGGAAAGGAGCGTTGTTATGGATATCCGGGTCGATTTAAAAGCCAAGCCCTATTGCCTGACAGACGAGGACATCGCCTGGGTCGAGGCCACCATCGCCGGCATGAGCGACGAGGAAAAGGTCGGGCAGCTGTTTTTCCAGCTGACCTCCTCGAACCAGGAGCCCTACCTCAAGGAACTGATGGAAAAGTACCACCTTGGCGGCTGCCGCTACAACGGTATGCCGGGCGCGATGGTGCTCGAGCAGAACCGCATTTTGCAGAAGTACGCCAAGGTGCCGCTGATCATTGCCTGCAACACCGAGGCCGGCGGCGACGGCGCCTGCTCCGACGGCACGGCCATCGCCTCGGGCATCAAGATCGGCGCCACCGGCAAGGTGCAGTACGCGCACGACCTCGGCCGCATGGCCAACGAGCAGGCGGCCGCCATCGGCTGCAACATGGCCTTTGCGCCGGTGTGCGACATCCATTATAACTGGGAGAACACCGAGATCGTCTCCCGCGCCTTCGGCAACGACCCGGCGCGCGTGGCGGCGATGAGCAAGGCGTATCTCGAGGGCGCGCACACCATCCCCGGCTTTGCCTGCGCAGCCAAGCATTTCCCCGGCAACGGGCAGGATTTCCGCGACGCGCACCTGTCCAACAACATCAACGAATTCACCGAGGAAGACTGGATGGCCACCTACGGCATGGTCTACCGTACCCTCATCGACGCGGGGCTGGATGCCGTCATGGGCGGCCACATCATGATGCCCAACTATATGCGCGCGGTCAAGCCCGACATCACCGACGACGAGATGCTGCCCGCGACCTTATGCCCCGAGATCATGACCGGCCTGCTGCGGGACAAGCTCGGCTTCAACGGCATGGTCGTGACCGATGCTTCCCACATGGTGGGCATGACCGACCGCATGACCCGCAAGGCGATGCTCCCCGCCGCCATCAACGCCGGCTGCGATATGTTCCTGTTCTTCAACGACCCCGACGAGGACTTCGCCACCATGCTGGACGCCTACCGCACCGGCATCATCCCGCAGGCGCGCATGACCGAGGCGCTGACCCGCATTTTGGGTCTCAAAGCCCACATGGGCCTGCACAAAAAGGCGAAGGACGCGCTCGTGCCGCCGGCCGCGGCGCTGCCCGCCGTGCTCGCCGAGCCCAGCTACAAGGCGGCCGCCGAGGCCATCGCGCGGGATTCGGTCACGCTCGTCAAGTACAAGGACGAGGGCGTGCTGCCGCTTGACCCCAACAAGACCAAGCGCATCATGATCGTCAGCCTCAAGGGCTACGACGGGCCGATGGCCTTTATGATGAAGTTCGCCATGGGCACGGCCGGCGCGCGCCAGACCCCGGCCGAGGCGCTGCGCGACCGGCTCATCGCCAGGGGCTTTGACGCTTTTCTCTACGAGAGCCCGCTCGACACGATGCGCAAGCAGATCGAGGCCGGCGAAAAGCCGAGCCTGAACCTGTACTTCGCCGGCAAGAACGCCATCTCGGACTTCGTCTCGCAGATGGATCTCGTCATCACGCTGTGCGACGTTGCCACCGGCCGCCCGGCCTTCGGCCTTTCCAAGGGCGGCGGCGAGATCCCGTGGTATGTGTTCGAGGTGCCGGTGGTGGCCATCAGCGTCAACGCGCCGACCATGCTGGCCGACCTGCCGCAGGTGCGCACCTACATCAACGCCTACGATTCCAAGCCGTACACGCTGGACGCGCTCGTCGACGCGCTCGTCACCGGGCCGGAGGCCTTCATGGGCAAGGACCCCATCGACAGCTTCTGCGGGCTGTGGGATACACGCATCTGAGCATCTGATGCCAAGGGCCGCCCTGCTTGACGAAGCGGGGCGGTCTCCTGTATAATAACAGAGCCTCCTTTTGGAGGCAGAGCGTTGCCATATACGGTAGGCGCTGCGCCCGCAGGCGCGTGCCGAGGCCAACCGTCGGCCGGTGCAAAAGCACCGGCCGACGGCTCTTAGGCCGAGGCGTTGGCTACACTCTCCGAAAGGAGGTGTATGTATGCCTTGTAAACTTACTTATACGGTCCATTGGTGTGGTTTTACCATCACCTTTACGATTCGGGTAAGCCAAAAGGAAAACCGCCACTCGGCCAAGTGACGGTTTTCTGATACTAAGAAAA
This sequence comes from uncultured Gemmiger sp., assembly GCA_947631565.1. Taxonomy (GTDB): domain Bacteria; phylum Bacillota; class Clostridia; order Oscillospirales; family Ruminococcaceae; genus Gemmiger. Next base: position 3,200 of record CANRLV010000033.1, read on the forward strand.
CTTTCATTTTCCTGAGCTAACCGCTTATCGGCAACGCTCTTTCTGTTTTCAGTATACGCTACAGGCCGGGGTTTGTCAAGCCCCGGTTTTTGTTTGTACATCACTCGTGCCGGATGGCCTCCAGCGCGCTGATGCGCACGGCGCGGTTGGCGGGGGCCAGGCCCGAGAGCAGGCCGATGACGGTCGCAAAGCCCAGCGCGGCCAGCACCAGCCACACCGGCACCACCGAGAGGATGTTCTCGTCGCCCATGTAATAATATCCGTCGCCCAGGATCTCGGCGGCGTCGAAGCTGGCGCCGAAGGTGTTCTGCAAAAAGGCGAGGATGGCCATCAGGTGGTTGAGCACGAAGCTGATGCCGAGACTCAACACCGCACCCACCACGCCGCCGATAAAGCCGATGCAGCCGCTCTCGATCAAAAACATACGGCGGATGTTGCCCAGCTCGCAGCCCAGCACCTTCATCACGCCGATCTCGCGCGTGCGCTCATAGATGGCCATCGTCATCGTGTTGGCGATGTTGAGCGCCGCCACCAGCAGGCTGACGGCGGCGAGGCCCCCGAGCATCAGCTGGTTGCGGGCCACCTGCGCCTGCATCTGCTCGCGCTGGTCCGAGATGGAATAGGTATCCTCATAGCCAAGGTCCGCCAGCGCCTCGATGACGTCGGCCACATTGTCGACGTCGTCCACCTTGACGTAGACCTCGTCGTAGACGGTGTTCTGCTGGTCCTTCTCGCCGCGCAGCTTGTAGTATTCCTGCTCGAGCATCCGCACGTCCTGGATGCGCAGCACCATGCCGTCCCGCGTCCACCAGCCCTTGGCGTCGTCCTCGACCAGCGTGCCCACCGGCACCAGCTCCCAGCTTTTCTCCTTGGGATTGGTCTCGTCGCCGTTTGAGATGGTCAGGGTCATCTTGTCGGTCTTGACGTCGACGAAAGGCGGCAGCTCGTTGCCCATAGCGTCAGTCTGGCCCATGTAGCGGTAGCGCTTGGGGCTGTCCCAGCTGCGGCGGCTGTCAAAAAAATTGTAGCCGGTCCCGGCGCAGACCAGCACCGGCAGCTTGCCGGCGGGCAGCGCCGGCGCCTGGTCCAGCCAGACGCCGTCGGCGAGCGCGAACCCCATCGGCTCCAGCGCGTCGGCGTACAGGCCCATCAGGTTGCTCGTGTAGGCCTGGTAGCGGTCGCTGCGCCCGGCGCTCAAGGTACCGTCGATGCGGTAGGCCTGGTAGTAGGGCGTGGCCGCCACCACATGGTCCAGCGCCGTGATGTTTTGGATGCCCTCGTCGTTGAGGGCGGCCGGGGCGTTCTGGCCCACGATGCTGCCGTTTGAATCCACCGCATAGCTCATGCCGCCCCAGATCTGGATCTGGGTCAGATCGCCCCACTGCTCCAGCATCGCCTGCTGGTTGCGGTTTGTGGCGATGCCAAGGCTGATCATGACGATGACGGCACAGGTGCCCACCACCACACCCACGACGGTGAGCGCGGTGCGGCCCTTGCGGCGGGTCAGGTTTTTGGCCGCCAGCGCGACCTGATCAGAAATCCTCATCGTCCGCTTCTCCCAGGGCGGCCAGCGCCTTGGCCTTCTTGCGGCGGCGCACCAGCACCACGGCGACCACGACGGCGGCGATGACCGCCAGCGCGATCAGCACCCAGCCCCAGACCGGCATACCGGCCTTGGGCGGCTCCTCCATCATGCCGGGGTCCTCCACGAAGCCGGGGTCATAGTAATTCTCCATCTCCATCGCCGTGGCCGAGAAGGTCTCGGTCAGCGTCTTGACGGTGCCGTCCTCCGCTTCGTAGGTCAGCGTGATGGTGCCGTCCATGGGGCCGGGCATCTCGGGGTAGAGGCTGAAATCGACACTGTTCTCGGTGCCGGCATTGACATTGCCGACGTAGACGCGCGGGATATCGACGCCCAGGTTGTTGCCGGTGATCTCGGCCTCCAGGTTGGCGACGACGTTGCGGCCCTTGTTGACGAAATTAACCGTGATGCTGCCGCCCTGGCCGATGTAGACGGTGTCGGAGCATTCGACGCTGGTCACCTCAAAGCGGTCGGGCTGGGTGATGGGCACCGAGATGACGGTGTCGCTGGTGACGCCGGTGCTGCTCTTGGCGCCGGTGCCGGTCAGGTGGATGGTCAGGTCGGCCACGCCGTCGGTGAAGGCGGCGGAGGGCAGCACCTGAAAGCGGACGGCCACGGTGCCCTGCGGGTTCATGCCGCCGATGTACTGGGACAGGCTGCCCCCGGTCAGCGTGATGCCCTTGGGCAGCGTGACGGTGGCGATGACGTCGGCCAGGTCCTCATTGCCGGCGGTGGCGAACACCGTCACGTCCAGATCGAACGGCGTGCCGGCCGTGATGGCCGCGGAGCCGTAGCTGCTCTGGCGCACCACCAGGTTGGGGGTGCGGTTCGCCGCCTCGGGGGTGGCGCTGGCCTCGGCGCACTGGGCCAGCATCACGCTCTTGGAGACCATCTCCAGCGTGGTGTTCAGGTAGCTGATGTTGATGTCAAAGGAATTGCCGCCGCCGTTGTAGATGACGTCACGGAAGATCAGCACATAGGTGTAATAGCTGGTGCCGGTGACCGGATCGGTGGCCTCATACAGCTGGCTGACCTCGGCCGTGCCGGTGAAGGTGAAGGCGGCCGCGTTGACGCGCACGGCGATGTTCTCGATGGGCACTTGGAAATGCGCGGCGGCGTGGTCCACGACCTGTAAGACCACGTTGAAGACGTCGCCCTTCTTGATGACGGGCATCTCGCCGCCGGCGATGTCGGTGGCCGTCGCGGCCACGATTCTGGCGGCCTCGTCGGAATAGGGTGAGGGGGCAGGGGTGGGGGTAGATGCGGGCGTGATGGCCTGCCATTTGGCGTACAGATTGACGCCGGGGTCTCTGATTTCGCTGGCCTTCACACTGTGGACCGGCTTGTCGTCAATATACCAGCCAAGGAAAGTGTACCCGTCCTTTTTCGGGGTCCATACAGTATCAATGTTGACATAAGTTGCTGCACTCTCCGGTGTGCTGCCAAGCAACGGGTTGTAGGCATATAAAAGTGTCTTGTGGTCGCTGTCATAAAATTTAACGGTGTTTGCCTCCGTCTCTGGGTCTCCCTCCACCGCTGCCGCCGGCAGCGCGAACACGCCGGCGCACACCAGCGTCAGCAGCAGGGCGGTCAACAGTGCCGTCAGCCGTCTCATCGGTCTTTTCATCAGGTGGTCCCCTCCTTGCTATCGCGCGCCGTTTACGGCTGCCGCGGCCGGTGCGGCCGCTGTGTCCGGTTTGTCTGGTTTGTTTGTTTGGGCCGCCGCGGCCGGCGCATCGTTCCCGGTCAGGCCCTCGAACATCTTGTCCCGGGCCGCCTGCTTCTGCTCGTCGGTCTGCAGCACGTCGCTCTGCACCTTGCCGTCCAAGATCGTGATGACGCGATCGGCGCAGGCGGCCAGGCTCGGCTCGTGCGTGACCATCACGAAGGTGATGCCTTCCTGCTTGGCCAGCTCCAGCATCCGGTAGAGCACCTGGCGCGTGGTGCCGGAGTCAAGGTTGCCGGTCGGCTCGTCGGCAAAAATGACCTTGGGCCGCGTCACGAAGGCGCGGGCGATGCCCACGCGCTGCTGCTGGCCGCCGCTCATCTCGGTGGGCAGGTGGTTGGCGCGCCCGGCCAGCCCCATATTCTTGAGCTCTCTGCGCGCGGCGCGCAGGCGGGTCTTGCGGTCGATGCCCTTGAACATCAGCGGCAGGGCCACGTTCTCGGCCGCCGTCATGCTGGGCAGCAGGTTGTAGCTCTGGAAGATGAAGCCCAGATGCTCCTGCCGGAATTTGGCCAGCTCATTCTCGCTCATGGCGCTGATCTCGTGCCGGCCGATGAACACGCGGCCGCGGGTGGGCTTTTCCAGCCCCGCCAGCTGGTTGAGCAGCGTCGATTTGCCGGAGCCGGACTGGCCCACGATGCAGCAAAACTCGCCCTTTTCCACCGCGATATCGACGTTGTTGAGGGCGATGACGCGCTCCTTGCCGACGGCATAGACCTTGCGCAGCTTCTCGGTGCGGATGATGACGGCCACGGCGCGCGCCCCCCTTCTGCCACGGCGATAATCGGTACACTCCATTATAGCACAGGCGCCCTGCCAAAGAAAGCGGTTCAGCGCTGTAAAGGTTGTAAAATTTTAACAATGCGGGCGGCAAGCTGCCGCTTGCCGCCTGCATTGCAAAACGGCCAAACCTTTGCCCGGATTACAGTTTGTAAAGCGGTTTTTCACGGTGAATTTGTTGAAAACCCGGTTGAAAGCGTTAAAAACCCGGCCGGTTTTTCGCGCCGCTGCGCGCAGTTGTGAAGAAATTATGAATACTTCCTGCCAAAATCCGGCGTTTATTTGCCGACGCAGAAGTTTTCAAACACGGCGTCGACGGTGGCGGCGGCCGCATCCTCGCCGGCCAGCTCGGCCAGCGCCGCCTGGGCGTCGGCCAGGCAGACGGCGACGGCGTCCAGCCCGAAGCCGCCGTCCACGGCGCGCAGGGCCTCGGTGAGCGCGTCCCGCGCGCGGACGGCGGCGGCCAGCTGGCGCGCGCTGCACAAAGCGGCGGCGTCCGGGTCAAGGTCGGCGGCGCCGACGGCGCGGGCGACGGCCTCGCCGAGCACCGGCAGGCTGCCCGCGTCCTTTGCGCACAGGGGCAGCACTTCCTTAAAATACGGCGCCAGCTCGCCCTTTTTGTCGTCGAGCACGGCCGCGTTCTGTATCAGGTCCTGCTTGTTGAGCACGGCCAGCGCGGGGCGGTTTTGGCAAGCGGCGGCGAGTTCCCGATCGGCGGCGGTCAGCGGGGCAGCGGCGTCAAACACGGCCAGCACCAGCCCCGCCTCGCCCAGCTTGCGGCGGCTGCGGCGGATGCCCTCGGCCTCGATGGCGTCGGGGTGTTCGTCCTCCTCCCGCAGGCCGGCCGTGTCGAACAGGTTCAGCCGCAGGCCCAGCGGCGGCAGCACCACCGCCTGCTCCACCACGTCGCGCGTGGTGCCGGCGGTCGGCGTGACGATGGCGCGGTCGAAGCCGGCCATCAGGTTGAGCAGCGTCGATTTGCCGACGTTGGGCCGCCCGGCCAGCACGCCGTCGACGCCGTGGCGCAGCGCCGCGCCGCCGCCGTAGCTGTTTATCAAGCGGTCCAGCGATGTTTTTTGCCCGCCCAGCACGCGGCGCAGCTCGTCGGCGCTCAAGCTCGGCACGTCCTCCTCCGGGTAATCGACCCAGGCCGCCAGGTGCGCCGCCACGCCCTGTAAGGCGGCGCGGATGCCTTCGATCGCCTGCCCCAGCCGCCCGGCCAGCGCGCCGGCGGCCAGCGCCGCGCCCTGCCGCCCGGCCGCCGAGACGACCTCCATCACGGCCTCGGCCTGGGTCAGGCTCAGGCGGCCGTTTTCGAGCGCGCGCCGCGTGAACTCACCGCGGCCGGCGGGCTGCGCCCCGGCCGCGTACAGCGCCTCCAGCAGGCCCTCGGCCATCGCGGTGCCGCCGTGGACCGACAGCTCCGCCACGTCCTCGCCGGTGTAGCTGTGCGGGGCGCGGAAGACAAGCGCCACCGTCTCGTCCATGGGGCGGCCGCGCAGGATATAATGCCCGAACAGCGCCGTGTAGCCGCGCGCCGTGCGCAGGCTTTTTTTGGCGTGCAGGGGCACAAAAACCGCGTCGGCCAGGGCCAAAGCGTCGGGGCCGGATATGCGCACGGTGGCGATGCCGCCCTGCCCGGGCGGGGTAGCCAGCGCGCAGATGGTGGCGGGCATGGGCGGAGCCTCCTTTTTCCGGTTTGTGTTCCGGCCCCAGCATACCACAAAACCACGGCCCGCGCAAGGCGGCGGGCCATGCTGTCAAAAAAGAACATCGTCCTCGGCGGACATGCGCCGACGAGGACGATACCTCTAGAGCAAAAAATGTCGTTCGAGTCGCCTTTAGGCATGAGAACGATATTTTTTGCGACGGGGTGTGTCCAAGAGAGGGGTGCAGGCGGACCGGCGCAGCCCGTGACGCCGAACCCCTCTTTTGCAGCGTGTCGAACTTTTCAACACGCTGACCCATGCAAGCTGGCGGGGCGGTTGCCTTTTGGCCGGCTTTCTTATATAATAAAAGTACTGTCATGAAAGGTGGTCTCGCCCATGCGCACCGTGTATCCCCTGAACAGCGGCTGGACCTGCGCTGTTGGCGCGGGCGCGCCGGCGCCTGTCACGCTGCCCCACTGCTACAACGTCCAGGACGGCGCCGTGCAGCTGCCGCTTTACCGCGGCACGGCAACCTACCGCCGCACGCTGACGCTGGACGCCGCGCCGGCCGGGCCCGTATATCTCGAGATCGGCGCCGCGGCGCTGCGCGGGCGGGTGCTCGTCAACGGCGCGGTGGCCGGTGAAAGCGACTGCGGCTTTGCGCTCTGGCGGGTGCTGCTCACGCCGCATCTGCGCGCGGGCGACAACGAGCTCGTCGTCGAGGTCAGCAACGCGGCCGATGTGCCCCTCTACCCGGCCATGGCGGATTTCAGCTTTTACGGCGGGCTGTATCGCGATGTCAACCTCGTTTTTGACGATGCGCTGCATTTTGCCGAGTGTGACGGCAGCCGCGACGGCGTGACCGTGCGCTGTGAGGAAAACGGGGACGGCTCTTTCACCGTCTACTGTGACCTGCACATCGAGGGCTGCGACGATGCTGCCCTCGCCCGCGCCGAGCTGCGCGACGCCGACGGCGAGCTCGTCGCCTACGGGCAGGACATCACCGCCGAGTATATGGAGTTCATGCTGCGCGTGGCCGAGCCGCACCGCTGGCAGGGCACCGAGGACCCCTATCTGTATGAGCTGACCTGCTGCCTCTACCCGGCCGGGGCGCCCGCCTGCGACGTGCGGCGGCTGGCCGTCGGTCTGCGCACGGTGGAATGCACGGCGGACGGTGGGCTGCGCCTCAACGGCCGGCCGTGGCAGCTGCACGGCGTGGCCCGCCACCAGGACCGGATGGGCAAGGGCAGCGCCGTCACCCGCGCCGACATGGAGCAGGACCTGCGCCTGATTTTGGAGCTGGGCGCCAACGCCGTGCGCCTGTCCCACTACCAGCACGCCGAGGAATTTTATGACCTGTGCGACCGCGCCGGGCTGCTGGTCTGGGCCGAGGTGCCGGTCATCAGCGCCGTCGACCCGGCGGCCGAGGGCAACGCCATGCGCCAGCTGGACGCGCTCATCGCCCAGGTGGGCAACCACTGCTGTGTCTACTGCTGGGGCGTGCAGAACGAGTTCACCATCACCGGCACCGGGCCGGAGCATCCGGCGCTCCTCACCAGGCTGGCCGCCCGCGCGCGGGAGCTCGACCCCACCCGCTATGTGGCGCAGGCGCAGGTCTATTCGCTCGAGGATACGAGCGTGCTCAACACTGCCACCGACCTGGTCGGCTACAACCTCTACTACGGCTGGTACTACAGCGCCATCCCCGACCTGCAAGCACGGCTGGACGCGCTGCACAGGGCCCTGCCCGGCACGCCGCTGCTCATCACCGAGTACGGTGTCGACACCAACCCGCGCTACCACTCCCCCGCGCCGCAGGCGAAAGACTACAGCGAGGAATACCAGCTTTTGTTCTGTGACAATGCGCTGCGCGCCGTGGCCGAGCGGCCGTGGATGGTGGGCAGCTATGTGTGGGCGATGTTCGATTTCGGCAGCGCCCAGCGCGACGAGGGCGGCCAAAAGGGCGTCAACCAGAAGGGTCTCGTCACCTTTGACCGCGCCGTAAAAAAGGACGCTTTCTACCTGTACAAGGCGTGGTGGAGCGACGAACCGTTCGTCCGCCTGGCCGGGCGGAGGTTCGTCAACCGCTGCGGCGAGACGGCCGACATCACGGTGCTCTCGAACCTTGCCGCGCTGCGCCTGTCCGTCAACGGCGTGCCGGCCGGCGAGGCCAATGCCCCCGACCCGATGCAGGTATTTGCCGGCGTGGCGCTGGCGCCCGGCGAGAACCGCATCGAGGTGACGGGGCGCGACGCCGCCGGGGCCTTGTACCGTGACGCCATGACGCTGTGCCGCGTCGCCGCGCCGGACCCCGCCTACCGGGCCCCGCAGAGTGGCGGCGGGCACGCCGTCAACTGGTTCGAGCGCGCCCCCGCCGACGAGGGCGGACCGCTGCCGGCCCCGGTCGAAAACGGCTTTACCTTCCAGGACAAACTCCCCGCCATCTGGGCCAACACGGCGGCGCGGGCGGTGTTTTTGCGGTACCTGGCCCCGCTGACCGAGAACCCGCGCTGGGACCCGGCCGCGCCGATGACACTGGAGGCGCTGCTGCGCCTGTCCCACGCCAACGTGCCGCAGCCTGTCCTCGACGCGCTGGCCGCGCGGCTGGCGGCCATCCCCAAACCTTGACAAAAGGAGCCTTTGCAAACCCATGCTCGCCAACTACCACACCCATACCCCGCGCTGCAACCACGCCGAGGGCGCCGAGCGCGACTACATCGAGGCGGCGCTCGCCGCCGGGCTGCGCGTGCTCGGCTTTTCCGACCACACGCCGCAGTATTTCCCGGGGGATTACTATTCCTTCTTCCGTATGCGGCCGGAGCAGCTCGATGATTATGTCGACACCGTGCTCGCCCTGCGCGGGGAATACCGCGGCCGCATCGAGCTGCCGCTCGGGCTGGAGGTCGAATACTATCCGGCGCTCTTCCCGCGGCTGCTGGCGGAGCTGCGCACGCGGCCGTTTGACTATCTTATCCTCGGCCAGCACGCGCTGGGCAACGAGGCCGGGGACGCTTATTCCGGCACGCCGACGGCCGACGCCGCCACGCTGCGCCGCTACGTCGACCAGGTGTGCGCGGCGATGCAGACGGGGCTGTTCAGCTGCTTTGCCCACCCCGACATCATGCCCTTTGGCGGCGACGCGGCCGTATGGCAGGCCGAGATGCGGCGCTTGTGCGAGACGGCGCTTGCCTGCCAGGTACCGCTGGAGATCAACCTGCTGGGGCTGGGCGGCGGGCGCTGCTACCCCAACGAGGCGTTTTGGCGCATCGCCGGCGCCGTGGGCTGCCCGGCCGTGCTCGGGTGCGACGCCCACCGCCCCGACCAGCTGCGGGTGCCGGAGCTCGAGGGCAGCGCCCGCGCCATGGCCGAGCGCTGCGGCGTGCGCGTGCAGGAGACGCTGCACTTCAAGCCGCTGGCATAAAGCAAAGCGGCCGACATCGGCCGCTTGTCTGTACACAAAGGAGCGTTCATGCAGTTCATCAGTGTATTTGACGTGCTGGGCCCCGAGATGATCGGCCCGTCCAGCTCCCACACGGCGGGGGCGGCGGCGCTGGGATATCTGGCCCAAAAGCTGCTGCCGGGGCCTCTCGCCGCGGCGCGCTTTGTGCTGTACGGGTCCTTTGCGCGTACATATCGCGGCCACGGCACCGACCGCGCACTGTTGGGCGGCGTGCTGGGGTTTGCCCCCGACGACGTGCGCATCCGGGACAGCTTTGCCCTGGCCGCCGCGCGCGGCCTTGCCTATGAATTTGTGGCCGACACCGCCCGCACCGACACCCACCCCAACACGGCGGACATCGAGCTGGTCAATGCCGCCGGGCGGCGGGTGGCCATCCGCGGCGAAAGCCTGGGCGGCGGCAAGGTGCGGGTGGTGCGCATCAACGGCGTGGCGGTCGATTTCACCGGCGAGTACGCCACCGCCGTCATTGTCCACCGCGACAGGCCGGGCCTGGCCGCGCACATCACCGGGGTCTTGGGCGAGGCGGGGGTCAACATCGCCTTCCTGCGCGTCTACCGCGAGAGCAAGGGCCAGACTGCCTATACGGTGGCCGAGGCCGACGGCCCGCTGCCGGCGGGCATCGACACGGCCCTGCGCGCCCACCCGGACGTGCAGGACGTCATGCTCATCCAGCCCTGACCGGAAAAGGAGGGAGGCGCCCCGTGTCAAGCTATGATTTTGCCAGCGCGCGCGAGCTGCTGGCTTTGTGTGAAGCGGAAGGGCTGCCGGTCTCGGCCGTCATGCGGCGGCGGGAGCTGGCGGCCGAGACCGCGCCCCCGGCCGCGGACATCGACGCCCGTATGCGCCATACCTGGGCCACGATGTGCGCGGCGGCCAAAACGGCCGCCGCCGCGCCGCAGCAGACGGCCGGCGGGCTCATCGGCGGCGGCGCGTACCGGTTGGCGCAGCGCCACGCGGCGGGGCAGGGGCTCGGCGGGCCGGTGCTGGACCGCGCCGTCACCTACGCGATGGCGGTGCTGGAGGTCAACGCCGGCATGGGCCTCATCGTGGCGGCGCCGACGGCCGGGGCCGCCGGCGTAGTGCCCGGCGTGCTGCTGGCCTTGCAGGAGGTCTATGCCCTGCCGGAGGAGGCGGTCCTGAACGGCCTGTGGAACGCCGGCGCCGTGGGGTATCTCGCCATGCGCAACGCCACGGTGGCGGGCGCCGTGGGCGGCTGCCAGGCCGAGGTCGGCGTGGCGGCCGCGATGGCGGCCAGCGCCGCCGTCGAGCTGATGGGCGGCGCGCCCGCCGCCTGCCTGGACGCGGCCGGCACCGTGCTGACGAATATGCTGGGGCTTGTCTGTGACCCGGTCGGCGGTCTGGTCGAATACCCGTGCCAGAACCGCAACGCGGCCGGCGCGGCCAATGCCATCACCGCGGCCGAGCTGGCGCTGGCCGGCGTGCCGCAGCTCATCCCGTTCGACGAGATGCTCGCCGCCATGTACGCCGTGGGCCGCCGCATCCCCAAGGAACTGCGTGAGACCGCCCTTGGCGGCTGCGCGGCGGCGCCCAGCGCCTGCCGCGCCTGCGGCGCAAAATAAAAAGGCATGCCAAAAGCGGGGACCGATACGGCCCCCGCTTTGTTTGCGCTGCTTACCTGCGGTTGACGAGATAATCCTGGATGTCGGAAAGCACCTTGTCGGCGTCCAGGCCGTGGACGGCGCAGGCCTCCTCCAGGCTCTCGCCGATGGAGGACGGGCAGCCCACGCAGTGCATACCCTCCTGCATGAGGATGTAGGCGATGCCGCGGTCAAATTCCAGCATCTCGCCCATTGTGGTCTCTTTGGTGATCTGCATATCGTGGTCTCCTTTCGAAGATGTTTGTCTGTGTGATAGTATCTTACCACGTCCAGGAAAAAATGCAAGGGGTAAAGGTGCAAAGCCTGCGGTCAGGGGGCTATGCGTTGGCGGGCAACGAAAAACATCGGTCACCGACCGTCGGACAGCCTCGCGGCTGTTCGCCGTTCGGCAGCACAGATGTTTTTCTGTGAAATGCCGCCAACTGCATACCCCCTGCCCTCCGGCGTGAAAACGGCTTCTTACTCGCTCTGCTCCGGCGTTTCTTCCCCGTCCGCGCCGTCATTGGTGGCGCGGGCGACGGTCATGACCTTGTCGCCGGGGGCCAGGCGCATCACGCGCACGCCGTTGGCGTAGCGGCCCTGCAGCGGGATGTCGCCGGCGCGCAGGCGGATGACGATGCCCTCCTGGCTGATCAGGATCAGGTCGTCGCCGGGGTCCACCACCTTGATGCCGGCCACACCGCCGCGGCCGTAGTTGCGGATGCCCTGCCCGCCGCGGTTGGTCATGCGGTAATCCTCGATGCGGCTGCGGCGGCCCTTGCCGTCCTCGCTGACGGTGACCAGCGCCGCGCCGGCGCGGCAGACGCCGACGCCCACGACCTCATCGTCCCCCAGCAGGCGGATGACCCGCACGCCGTGCGCGGTGCGGCCCATGGCGCGGGCACCGCGCTCGGTGATGTGGATGGCGTTGCCGCCGCGGGTGGCGATGATCAGGTCGTCCTCGCCGCCGGTCAGGTGGCACCAGACGACGCTGTCGTCCTCATTCAGGCCGATGGCGTTGATGCCCTGCCGCCGGATGTTGCGGAACTCGTAGAGGGGCGTGCGCTTGATCTGGCCCTTTCGCGTGACCATCGTGATATAGTTGGTCTTTGGATCAAGGCCGGCCGGCTCGCGCATCATGATGCTGATCTTCTCGCCCTCCTGCAGCTGCAGCAGATTCGCCACATGGCTGCCGCGCGCCGTGCGCCCGGCCTCCGGCACCTGGTACCCCTTCAGCCGGTAGACGCGGCCGCGGTCGGTCATGAACAGCATATGGTCGTGGCTGGAGCCGACGAACAGCTCCTCGACGAAATCCTCGTCCTTGTGGGTCATGCCCTGGATGCCCTTGCCGCCGCGGTTCTGCGCCTGGTAGGTGTCGGCCGCCACGCGCTTGATATAGCCCTCGTGCGTGAGGGTGAAGACGCAGGTCTTCTGCGGGATGAGGTCCTCGATGTCCACCTCGCCCGAGACCGATTCGATGGCCGTGCGGCGCTCATCGCCGTATTTCTCCTTGATGGCGGTCAGGTCCTCGCGCACGATGCGCTTGACGTGCTCGTCGTTCGACAGGATATCCTTATAGTCTTCGATGGCGCTGTGCAGCTCGCCGAGCTCCTCGTCTATCTTGAGGATCTCCAGCCCGGCCAGGCGGCCCAGCTGTAATTTGACGATGGCGTCGGCCTGCGGTTCGTCAAAATCAAACTTCTCCATCAACGCCGTGCGCGCCTCGGCGAAGCCGCCCTTGCAGGCACGGATGGTGGCGATGATCTCGTCGACGATGTCGACGGCGCGGCGCAGACCCTCCAGCACATGGGCGCGCTCCTCGGCCCGCTTGAGGTCGTAGGCGGTGCGCCGGCGGATGACCTGCATCTGGAACGCAAGATACCGTTCCATCATCGTCTTGAGCGACATGATCTTCGGCGTCTTGTCGTCCAGCGCCAGCAAAATGACGCCGACCGTGTCCTGCAGCTGGGTAAACCGGTAGAGTTGGTTTAAAACGACGTTGGCGTTGGCGTCGCGCTTGAGCTCAACGACGATCTTCATGCCGATGCGGTCGCTGGACAGGTCGTTGACCTCCGAAATGCCCTCGACGCGTTTCTCCTTGGCCAGCGCGGCGATGGCCTCGATCAGGCGCGCCTTGTTGACCATATACGGGATCTCGGTGATGACGATCTCCTGCTTGCCGGAATCGCCGTCCACGATCTCGGCGCGGCCGCGCAGGGTGATCTTGCCGCGGCCGGTCGCGTAGGCAGCGCGGATGCCGCTGCGCCCCATGATGACGCCGCCGGTCGGGAAATCGGGGCCCTGCACATATTCCATCAGCCCGGCCAGGTCGATGTCGGGGTTTTCGGACAGCGCGATGAGGCCGTCCACCACCTCGCCCAGATTGTGCGGCGGGATGTTGGTGGCCATGCCGACGGCGATGCCCTGGCTGCCGTTGACCAAAAGGTTCGGGAAGCGGCTGGGCAGCACGCTGGGTTCCTTTTTGGTCTCGTCAAAGTTGGGGTCCCAGTCGATGGTCTCCTTGTCGATGTCGGTGAGCATCTCGGTGGCCATCTTGGACATCCGCGCCTCGGTATAGCGGTAGGCGGCCGGCGGGTCGCCGTCCACCGAGCCGAAGTTGCCCTGCCCGTCGACAAGCGGATACCGCAGGCTGAAATCCTGTGCCAGGCGCACCATCGCGTCATACACCGACGCGTCGCCGTGCGGGTGGTAGGAGCCCAGCACCGCGCCGACGGTATCGGCCGATTTGCGGTAGGGGTGCTGCGGGTCGTTGCCGCGCTCGTGCATCGTGTACAAAATGCGCCGGTGCACGGGCTTCAGGCCGTCGCGCACATCGGGCAGTGCGCGGGCGACGATGACCGACATCGAATAGTCCAGAAACGCGGTCTCGATCTCCTGCTTGACGTCGCGCACGATGACCTTGGTGCCGGACCCGGGCGTCATGATGATGTTCTCTTCCATACTTTCACCTGCAAACCATTCTTAACAATTGTCATCAAACGTCCAAATTGGCGTACTTGGCGTTCTTCTCGATGAACTGGCGGCGCGGCTCGACCTGCTCGCCCATCAGGATGCTGAAGGCCTCGTCGGCGCGCTCGGCATCCTCGATGGTGATCTGCACGATGACGCGGTTGTCGGGGTTCATCGTCGTCTCCCACAGCTGGGTGGGGTTCATCTCGCCCAGGCCCTTGTAGCGGTTGACCTTGGCGCCCGGCATCTCGGCCGAGAGCACCTTCATCTCCTCTTCATTGTAAGCGTACTTGACGGTGCCGCCCTTCTGCAGGCGGAACAGCGGCGGCTGCGCCACGTACACATAGCCGTGCTCGATGAGCGGGCGCATATACCGGAAAAAGAAGGTCAGCATCAGCGTGCAGATGTGGCTGCCGTCGACGTCGGCATCGGCCATGATGAAGATCTTGTGGTAGCGCACCTTGGTGATGTCGAACTCGTCGCCGATGCCGGTGCCCAGCGCCAGCACCACCGGCTGCAGCTTGTCGTTGCCGTAGATGCGGTCGGCGCGGGCCTTCTCGACGTTGAGCATCTTGCCCCACAGCGGCAGGATGGCCTGTATGTTGGAATCGCGCCCCATCTTGGCGCTGCCGCCGGCCGAGTCGCCCTCGACGATGAAGATCTCGGTCTTGGCGGGGTCCTTCTCGCGGCAGTCGGCCAGCTTGCCGGGCAGGCGGCCGCCGTCCATGGCGCTCTTGCGGCGCACAAGGTCGCGCGCCTTCTTGGCGGCGGCGCGGGCATGGGCGGCCTGGGTGGCCTTCTCCAAAATCGTCTTGGCGACGGCGGGGTTCTCCTCAAAATACTCGGTCAGGCTCTCGTACATCACGCTGGAGACGAGGTTGCGGATGAAGGTGTTGCCGAGCTTGGCCTTGGTCTGGCCCTCGAACTGCGCCTCCTGCAATTTGACCGAGACGACGCCGATCATTCCCTCGCGCACATCGTCGCCGGTCAGGTTCTCGTCCTTGTCCTTGAGGATGTTCTTGGCGCGGGCATACTCGTTGCACACACGGGTCAGCGCGGCCTTGAAGCCCTCCTCGTGGGTGCCGCCCTCGGGCGTGTGGACGTTGTTGGCAAAGCTCAAAAGCAGCGTGTTGAAGCTCTCATTGTACTGTAAGGCCATCTCGGCCACGGCGCCCTGGCCCTCGCCCTTGATGTAGATGGGCTCCGGATGCAGCGGCGTCAGGTCGCGCCTTTCGTGCAGATAGCTGACGAAGCTGCGGATGCCGCCCTCGTACATCATGCTCTCGGCGCGGGGCGGGTCGTTGTCCTCCTCCGCGCGCTCGTCGGTCAGCGTGATGCGCACGCCGGCGTTCAAAAACGCTTCCTCGCGCAGGCGGCGCAGCAGCACCTCATAGTCATAGTGCGTCGTTTCGGTGAACATCTCGGGGTCCGGCTTGAAGGTGACGGTCGTGCCGGTGGAGCTGTCGGTGACCGAGCCCAGCTTTTTGAGGTCTCCGTCGGCGACGCCGCGGGTAAAGCGCTGCTCATACTCGGCGCCGTCGCGGCGCACGCGCACGACCAGCCATTCCGACAGGGCGTTGACGACGCTGGCGCCGACGCCGTGCAGGCCGCCGGCCACCTTGTAGCCGGAATCCTCGCCGCCGAACTTGCCGCCGGCGTGCAGCACGGTGAAGACGACGGTCACGGCCGGGATGCCCATCTTGGGCTGGATCTCGACCGGGATGCCGCGGCCATTGTCGCGCACCTCGATGATGTCGCCCTGCTTGATGGTGACGTCGATGTCGGTGCAGTAGCCGGCCAGCGCCTCGTCGATGGCGTTGTCCACGATCTCATAGACCAAATGGTGCAGCCCGGCCGGCCCGGTGGTGCCGATATACATACCGGGGCGCTTGCGCACCGGCTCCAGCCCCTCCAGCACCTCGATCTGGGCGCCGCCGTACTCGTGGTCGGTGGCGGTCTCGGGGTTCAGGCTCGCGTTCAGGTGTTCTTCCGTCATCAAAAAAGGACCCTCCTCTATTTGTCACAGCGCTTCCCGGCTGCGGCGGGCCAGCGCCCGCCCCGAAAGCGGCGAAAGGTACAGCGTCTGCCCGGGAAAATCCGTCAACACAAAGCTGCGCGGCACGGTGCCGGGCCCGCACAGGTCGACGACGGCGCCGCCGGCCTCGGCGGCGCGGAAAAAATCCTGCGTGCGGCGCGAGGCGCCGGCCGTATCGAGGTCAAAGATGCCGATGACCTCGCGCGTATTCAGGATGAAATCCTGCCCGGCGTGGAAATACATTTTTCCTCCCAAAAACGAACTCCGTTCGTTTTTTGCCAAAGTTCTTTGCCAAGCTTTCTTTCAAGAAAGCTTGAAAACCGTCCCGTTCCGCACCTGCACCAGCCTGCCGTTTGTCCGCGCGAAAGCGGCGCTGTCGCAGGTGGTGACGATGGTCTGCTTGCCGCCGATATGCGTCAGCAGATAGGTCTGGCGGGCGTCGTCCAGCTCGCTGAGCACATCGTCCAGCAGCATGACGGGCTTTTCCTCCAGCACATCGCCGACCACGTCCGCCTCGGCCAGCTTCATCGCCAGCACGGCGCTGCGCTGCTGGCCCTGGCTGCCGAACGTCCGGCCCGGCTGTCCGCCCAGCAGGATCTCCACATCGTCGCGGTGCGGTCCCGTCAGGCAGAACCCGGCCCGGCACTCGGCCGCGCGCAGGGCCGCCAGCTTTTGGGCCAACACCTGCGCGGGGTCCTGCTCCGGCGCAAAGGCCGCGCCGGGCAGATACCGCAGCGCCAGGTCCTCGGCGCCGGCCGAGATCTCGGCATAGTTGGCGGCCGCCAACGGCGCCAGCCGCTGCAAAAACCAGGCCCGGCGCGCCATCACGGCGCCGCCCGCCTCGGCCAGGGCCGCGTTCAGCGTATCCAGCAGCAGCGGTGCGTCCCGCGTCTCGTCAAAATGCTTGAGCAGGGCATTCTTCTGGGTCAGCGCGCGCTGGTAGCGGCGCAGCGCCGTCAAATGCGCGGGCTGGCACTGGCACAGCGCCGCGTCCACAAAGCGCCGCCGCCCGTCCGGCCCGTCCTTGACCAGGCGCAGATGATCGGGCGTGAACACCACGGCGGTAAAGGTCCCGGCGATGCTCGCCGCGCGGCCGCGGTCCGCCCCGTTCAGGCGCACCGTGCGCCCGGGCCGCTGGCTCTGCGGCCCGCCCACCGTCAGGCGCATCGTCTGGTCCCGGCCGCCGCCCTCAAAATCCGCCGCCAGCACCGCAAATCCGGCGCCGCGGCGGATGAGCTCGGCATCCTTCGCGGCGCGGAAGCTTTTGCCCCCGGTCAGCAGCCAGACGGCCTCCAGCAGATTGGTCTTGCCCTGCCCGTTGGGCCCGCACAGCACGGTCAGCCGTTCGTCCGGCTCCAGCGTGACGGCGGCCAGGTTGCGGAAATCCGTCACCGTCAGGCGGTCCAGCCTCATGCCTCTGCCTCGATGGTCAGGGCTTTTTTGTCCATTGTGATGACATCGCCGGGGCGGCACTTACGGCCCCGCTGCAGGCACTGCTCTCCGTTCAGGGCCACATCGCCCAGCTGGATGCGGATCTTGGCCTGCCCGCCGGTCCCACACCAGCCGGCCGCCTTGACGGCCGCCTCCAGCTTGATGAATTCTTCGCTGATACGCAGGGTCTCCATGCTCAGCCCTCATTTTTAAAGCGCACCGGCAATACCAGGTAGGTAAAGTCGTTCTCGTTGTCGCCCTCCGGCGGCAGCACCTTGACCGGGGACAACGCGCCATTCAGCACAAAACGCACGGTCTCGGTCTTGCCGCTGCGCAGCGCGTCCAGCAGATAGCGGTTGTTGAAGCCGATCTCCACCGCGTCGCCGCGCATAGTCTGGGGCGTCAGCTCGTCGATCACCTTGCCGAGGCTGGTCTGGCAGCGCACGGTGATCTTCTCCTTGGTGAACTGGATGCGCAGCGGGTTTTTCAGCCGTTCGGTGATGATGAGCGAGGCGCGCTCGATGACGTCCATGAAAGCGCGGCAGTTGACCTCGACCACGCTGCCCTCGGTCTGGGGCAGCACGCTCTGGTAATTGAGGAACTCTCCCTCGATCAGGCGGCTCATCAGCGTATAGCCGCAGGTGGTGAACACCACATAGCGGCGGTTGGCGTCGATCTTGACCTCATCGTCCGGCCCGCCCATCAGCTTGAGCAGCTCCTGCAGCGTCTTGGCCGGGATGATGATGCGGATGTCGCGGCTGCACTCCACGTCCCGCTTGACGATGGCCAGGCGGTACCCGTCCAGCGCCACCACGGTCAGGCTGCCCGGCTCAATGACGAACAGCTCGCCGGTGTGGGCGGGCTTTTTGTCGTCCTGCGCCACGGCGTAGATGGTCTTCTCGATCATCTCGCGCAGCATACCGCATTTGAGCGTCATCGTGTTCTCCGCGCCCGTCACCGGCAGGCTGGGATAATCGCCGGGCTGCATGGCCGGCACTTCGAACGAGGCCACGCCGCCGCTGACGGTGGCGGTGCCGTTCTCGCCGAGGTCGACGCGCACGGTGCCGGGCTCCATCCGGCTCACCATGGCGCCGAACAGGCGCGCGTCCAGCACCGTCTCGCCGGGGACCAGCACGTTGCATTCGATGGTGGTGGTGATGCCCATCTCCATGTCATACCCGGTCAGGGTCAGCGTGAAGCCCTCCGCCTTGAGCAGGATGCCCTCCAGTACCGGGATGGCGGCGCGGCTGGTGATGGCGCGGGAGACGCCGTCGATGGCCGCCGAGAGCAGAGTCTTTTCACATTCGAAACGCATATCCATTCACACCTTTCGCGGATGTTTTTATAAACAATAAAACGGTTTCAGCAGTAGTAGTAGGGGCGGTGGAAACGGTGGAAAACACGCTCGCCGCCCGGCGGGACAGCCTTTTTGAAACGCAGCCGGTTTTGAACAACCGGTGATCTTGCCGGTGGAAAACGCGGCCGCCGCCGGTTTTCCACCGCCGGTGTGGACGGCGGCGATGTGGAAAGGCAAAACTTTGTTGAGAATCTTGCCGCGGCTCAGGCGCGCACGTTTTTGATGATGTCGTCCACCGTCTCTTTCAGGCGCCGGTCCTTCTCAAGATATTTTTCCATCTCGCCCAGGCTGTAGACGACGGTGGAATGGTCGCGCCCGAACTCCTGCCCGATGGCCTCCATGCTCATCCCCGTCACCTCGCGGATGATGTACATCGCCATCCGCCGCGCCGCCGACACGTTGGCGTTGCGTTTTTTGCCGCGGATATCGGCCGGTGAGACGTTGTAGGTGCGGCTGACCTCGGTCAGGATCTTGTCGATGGTGACCGGGATGGGCTGGGTGTCGCTGAGCACGTCTTTGATGGCGTTGGTCGCCACGCCGAGGCAGGGCGAGACATGCTCCAGCATGGAGTAGGCGTAGAGCTTTTTGACCACGCCCTCCAGCTGGCGGATGTTCTGCTTGAGGTGGCTGGCGATGTAGTCGGCCACATCCGGCGGCAGGTCAAGGCCCATCAGCTCCGCCTTGCGCCGCACGATGGCCACGCGGGTCTCAAAGTCCGGCGGCTGGATATCGGCGGTCAGGCCCCACTCAAAGCGGGTGCGCAGGCGCTCCTCCAGGCTCTTGATATCCTTGGCGGGGCGGTCGCAGGCCAGCACGATCTGCTTGCCGGCATTGTGCAGTGCCTCAAAGGTGTGGAAAAACTCCTCCTGCGTGGCTTCCTTGCCGGCAATGAACTGGATGTCGTCGATGAGCAGCACGTCCGCTTCGCGGTATTTCTGGCGGAACAGGTCCATCGTCGCCGTCTTGATGGCTGTGATGGTCTCGTTGGTAAAGCTCTCGCAGTTGACGTAGACGATCTTGAAATCGGGGTGGTTCTTCTGCACCTCGATTTGGATGGCGGTGAGCAGGTGCGTCTTGCCCAGGCCCGAAGCGCCGTAGATGAACAGCGGGTTGTAGGCGCCGGACGGGTTAGCCGCCACCGCCTGCGCGGCCGCAAAGGCAAACTGGTTGGACGGACCGCGGATGAAATTGTCGAACGTGAAGGCGTAGTTCCCGCCCGGCAGGCGCTGCTGTGCGGCGGCGAGGTCCGCCTCCTCCGGCGGCTCCGGGACGGGCGGCGGCGCAATGACAGAGACAGCGACCTCAAAGCCAAGCACGTTCTTAAAGCCTTCCCGGAGCAGGTTCAGGTAACGGTCGGCCACGATGTTGGCGATAAAATCGCTGCGCGCGCGCAGCACGACCTCGTTTGAATTTTCAAACGAGACCATCTCCAGGTCGCGCAGATAGACGGTATAGACGGCGTCCACCGTCTGCCCGCGGCACCAGGTCTTGACCGCCTGCAATACTTCGTTGATGGAATCCATTTTGCCCCCCAATGGCGTCTGTCGGCAGGTTTGCTCATACACCAAAAGTATACCACAAAAACGCCCCGAGCACAATATTTATAAAAGGAAGGAGCAGAAAATTCGGCGTCGATTTTGCGCCCCTTTTCCGGCAAAATTTTGGACAAAATTTTATACCGCCCGCCCGGCCCGGACCCTTGACAAAACCTGCCGTACTGAAGTATAATCTTATTTTGCAAGGCTGTCCCCACGGATGGGCATCGGCCAGGCGGCAAACCGCCCATCATGTGAACAGGAGGAGAAACCGCAATGAAGCAGACGCTACAGCCCAAGAAAAAGCAGCGCAGCCGCGTCCATGGCTTTTTGAAGCGCATGGCCAGCAAGAACGGCCGCAAGGTGCTGCAAGCCCGCCGCGCCAAGGGGCGCAAGAGCCTGACTGTTTGATAGGCGGTCGGGTCTAAAGAACGACGAAGGCCGCCTGCAGGACGGCCTTTTCGTTTTTTGCACGGCCGCAGGATGCGCCATGAGATACACCCCACTCAACAAAAACCGGGATTTCACCCGCACCTACGCCCGCGGCAAAAGCTATGTGCACCCGCATCTGGTGCTGTATGTGGCCAAAAACCGCGTCGGGCATACCCGCGTCGGCCTGACCGCCACCAAAAAGGTGGGCGGGGCCGTGCAGCGCAACCGCGCCCGCCGCGTGCTGCGCGCGGCGCTGGCGGAGCATCTGCCCGCCGACATCGGCGGCTACGATATCATCCTGGTCGCCCGCGGGGCGACGCCGCACCTCAAAAGCACCCAGGTCAGCCGCAGCCTGGCAGCGCTGCTGCGCCGCGCCGGCCTGCCGGACAAGGCGGCGGAGGGCGCCCCATGCTGACAAGACCCCTCGAGGCGCTCATCCTCTGGTATCAGCGCCGTATCAGCCCCCACATGGGGCACAACTGCCGCTTCGTGCCCACCTGCAGTGAATATATGCTGGAGGCGCTGCGCACCCACGGCCTGTTTAAGGGTCTTTTGCTGGGGCTTTGGCGGCTGTGCCGCTGCAACCCGTACTGCAAGTGGGGCGTCGACCCGGTGCCGCCCAAGGGCCGCTGGGTCAGCCCGGAACGCCGGCTGCAGCGCTGAACGTATCCCTTTGCCACCCATGTCCTGCCGATGCGCCGACGGGACCTTCGATAAAATAACGGCCCCGCGCGCATACGGGGCGGAAAAGGAAAAGCTATGTCCTTCGGTTTCTTTGCCGTGATTTTGGGGCCGCTGATGCGCCTTGTCTACGGCATCCTTCCCAACTTCGCGGTCACCCTCATCGTGTTCACGATTTTGGTGCGCGTCGTCAGCCTGCCGCTCAACATCAAGCAGCAGAAATCCATGGCCAAGACGGCGGTGTTCCAGCCGTTGATGACCGAGATCCAGGAAAAGTACAAGAACAACCAGCAAAAGCAGCAGGAGGAGCTGATGAAGCTCCAGCAGGAGTACGGCTTCAACCCGATGGCCGGCTGCTGGCCCATGCTGCTGGATATGGTGGTGCTGTTCGGCGTCATCGAGGTCGTATACCGCCCGGTGCGCTACATCCTCGGCATCCCGGCCGACGTCATCAACCAGGCCTGTGAGCAGCTGGGCCTTTCCGGCAACTTCAACGCGCTGCAGACATCGCTCATCCAGGCCATCCACAACGGCGCCGCCCAGCCGGCGGCCCTCACCACCGAGCAGTATCTGTCCATCAAGAACTTCAACACGATGTTCTTCGGTATCGATATGTGCGACATCGCCGGCCTGCGCCTCACGCCGCTGATGATCTTCCCGATCGCCGCTGCCGTCACGATGTTCCTCTCGGTCTGGCTGACCCAGAAGATCACCGGCACCGCCGGCCAGATGCAGGGCGGCATGAAGTATATGATGTGGTTCATGAACGCCTGGTTCATCTACTACTGCTTCACTGTGCCGGTCGGCTTCTCGGTGTACTACACCACCTCCAACATCTGCATGGTGCTGCGCACCGCTTTCACCAACAAGGTGTACAATGTGGACCGCTACAAGGCCGAGTACGAGGCCGAGCTGGCGGCCAAGAAGGCCGCCTCCAAGGCCAAAAAGAAGGTCCTGGTCAAGGAGAACGGCAAGGAAGTGGTCAAGGAGCTGCCCCAGCGCGACATCGACCGCATCCGGCTGGAGCGCGCCCGCGCGCTGGCCGCCGAGAAGTATGCCGGTGAACGCACGACCCCGCTGACCGAGGCCGAGAAGGCCGAACAGGAAGCTGCCAAACCGCAGAAGAAGCGTGTTTTGAAATAACAGAGGAGGTGTATCCTGACCATGCGACAGATGGAAATGAGCGCCAAGACCGTCGACGAGGCGGTACAGGCCGCCTGCGCGGCACTGGGCGTCGACCGTGACGATCTGAACGTCAGCTATGAGGTGCTGGAATTCCCCGAGAAAAAGTTTTTCCGGTCCATCCCCGCCAAGGTGCGGGTGACGGTGGAGGAACCCGAATCCGCGCCCGCCGCGCCCGCCGCGGCCCCCGAAACGCCGGCGGCCCCCGCCGCCCCCAAGCCGCCCAAACCGGACAAAGCGCCCAAGGCCCCCAAGCCGGCCGCGCCGCAGGCGGAAACGGCTGCCCCGGCGCCGCAGGCCCCCGAAGCACAAGACGCCCCGGTGCCGCCTGTGGCGGAGGAAACCGTTGACCTGACCGCCGACCCGCGGCTGCAGGCGGCGGTGGATTACCTGAAGCCCATCCTCGAGCTGATGGGCGCCGGGAACGTCACCGTGCGCGGCGTACGCCGCGGCGAGACCGTCGTGCTCTGCGTCGAGGGCGACCGCCTGGGCGCGCTCATCGGCCGCCGCGGCGAGACGATGGAGAGCCTGAGCTACCTGACCAGCCTTGTCGCCAACCACGGCGACGGCAGCTATATCAAGCTGGGCATCGACATCGGCGGCTACCGCGCCAAGCGCGAGGCCGACCTGGCGGCGCTGGCCCGCCGCATCGCCGCCCGCGTGCAGCGCAGCGGCTACAGCTATGAGCTGGAGCCCATGAACCCGTATGAGCGCCACATCATCCACAGCGCGCTGGCCGGCATCGAGGGCGTGCGCAGCGAGAGCAAGGGCGAGGGCGTGGACCGCCGCGTGGTCATCTATTCCACCGACCCCAACGCCTCCAACCTGCCGGACCGCGGCGGCTACCGCCCGGGCCGCGGCCCGCGCGGCCGTGACGACCGGCGTGACCGCGGCTCCCGCGGGCGTGATGACCACCGCGGCGGCTACGGCGGCCGGGGCGAGCGCCGGGACCGTGGTCCCCGCAGTGACCGGCGCGACCGTGGCCCGCGCGGCCCGCGCCCATCCGGTGTGCCGGAGCGGGAATTTGCCGATCGCCCGTGGGACCCCGACAGCGCCCCCACCGTGCCGGACCGCAGCGAACGCATCCATGACGGCGACGAGTTCGCCTTTGGAAAGATCGAGCTGTAAAGCCCAAACACAGAGGAGGTAAGACCCATGGATGTGGAAAAGATTCTCGAGGAGATCAAGAAGGACCCCAAGGCGCTGGCCGGTGTGGCCGACGCCGTCAAGAACGGCGACATCCAGAAGACGCTCAAGGAGCACGGCATCGACCTGGAGCCCGAGAAGGCCGTGGAGCTGGGCAAAAAGCTGCTGGCCGAGGGCGGCGACGTGCTGGAGGGCCTCAAGGACAGCGAGCTCGTCAAGGACGTGCTGGAAAAGGGCAGCGAGCTGCTCAAGGGCGACGGCGCCAAGGACCTGCTGGAGAAGGGCGAGGGCCTGCTCAAGGGCCTGCTCGGCGACAAAAAGTAAACCGGATTCACCGCACTGCGGCCCGCCGATGACGGGCCGCATTTTCCAAGACTTTGTCCCTGTTCATTGCTTTAAACCGCTTGACGGGAACGGCAAACAGGTATATGATAATAGGGTGTGAATAGAAAAAGCAGCGGGCGGCGCGGGGAAAGGAAGGCCGCCCGTGGGAGGGGAAAGATGAATTATTCCTATCAGCGGCAGGTCGTGCTGGAAACGCTGCGCGCCCGGCAGTGCCACCTGACCGCGCGGGAGCTGTACGAGGCGGCGCGCAAGGACTGCCCGCGCCTGAGCCTCGGTACCGTTTACCGCAACCTCAACACGCTGGTCGAGACCGGGCAGGCGGGCCGGGTGGCCGTGCCGGGGCAGGCCGACCGCTATGACTGGGAGACCGCGCCCCACCACCACTTTTACTGCCGTGCCTGCCAGCAGGTGCAGAACATCACGCTGGACACCGCCGCGCTGGAATCCGCCCTTGCCGCCTGCCGGGACGTGCAGGTCGAGGGGTATGACCTGCTCATCACCGGCCTGTGCGCCGACTGTGCGGCCAGGAAACTGTAAACCCCTATAAAAGCAACAGGACCGCCGGCCCGTATCGAGTGATATGCTCCCTCTATGGAAGACAGTGAAAAAGACACTGTATCCAAGGAGGGAGTATTATTTATTATGCAAAA
>CANRLV010000034.1 GCA_947631565.1 uncultured Gemmiger sp.
GTGATTCCCGGTCTTGGCCATGCCGGTTTTCTCTCGCTTTTATGCTCTATTTTGAGTTTCGCTCATGGCTATATTATTTTATGAAAAGGAGAAGAATGTCTGAGAAGATCACATTTACAGATAAAGGTCCCCAGGGGGAATATGAGCGCATACTGACAGCGACCGTTGCCGGCAGCCCTGTTACCCTTTGTTTTCAGGACAAGTCACACGGGAAAAATCTCGAAGCCATCGCCGCCTCGCTCAAGGATGCCTATCGGCAGAGAGTCAAAAATTGGAGCTGAGACGGCGGTTTCTTCGTTGGGTTTGGTGATACCATTCCCCCATGATTAACGATATGCTTAATGGTAGAGAAGGTGAGGTGAAACCCCATGACAAGAGTAGAATGTTTATACCGTGTTTCCACCAAAGGGCAGGTGGACCACGACGATATCCCCATGCAGCGCATCGCGTGCCGCAGGTTTGCCCAGGAACAAGGCTGGACCATCATCAAGGAGTTACAGGAAAAGGGCGTTTCCGGCTTCAAGGTCTCTGCCAATGACCGCGATGCCATCCAGGAACTGCGTGAGGATGCCATGGAGAAGCGTTTCGATGTGCTGCTGGTCTTCATGTTCGACCGCCTTGGCCGTCGAGACGACGAGACGCCCTTTGTGGTGGAATGGTTTGCCAAGCAAGGCATCCGCATCTTCAGCGCCAAGGAAGGCGAGCAGAAGTTTGAGTGCCACACCGATTCGCTCGTCAACTACATCCGTTTCTGGCAGAGCGAAGGCGAATCCATGAAAACGGCTGTGCGCATCAAGACCCGGTTGGATCAGCTGCGGGCTGAGGGCATCTATACCGGCGGCCCAACCCATTACGGATACCGGGCCGTAGAGAAGGGCCGGCTGAACAAGAAAGGCAAGCCGGTCAAAGACCTGGAAGTAGACCCCGAAGAAGCTGCTGTGGTCAAAGAGATCTTTGACCGTACCGTCTATCACGGCGAAGGTTCCTTTACGTTGGCCAACGACCTCAATGCCCGCGGGTACCGTACCAAGCACGGCAAGCCGTTCCAGTGCCGGCATATCACTAGCATTTTGCAGGATAAGATGTACATCGGCTATATCGTCACCAAGGATATCACCTCGCCTTTCCTGCCGGAGCTGCAGATCATTGACGAGGATACTTTTCAGCAGGCCGGTGTCATCGTGGAGCAGCGCAAGCGCAAGAATGCCGAATGGAGGAACATTCCCCGCCAGACGGGCAACGGTGCCCTGTTGGCGGGGAATCTCTATTGTGCGGACTGCGGCAGCCGCATGACCTCCAGCGTTCCGGCAGAAGGGGCGCAGCGCTCCTATGCCGAGTACATCTGCTATAAGGGCGCCAAGCACCGGGTCAAGTGCGAGGGCCAGAAGGCATACGTCGCCAGTCGTGTGGACGAGGCTGTACTGGCCGTGACCGCCGAGCTGATGCAGATGATCCGGGAGGTGCCCAAGGATGAGGCGCTGGAGAAGCGCATCAAGCAGCAGGCGAAGGCGATGGAGAAGCAAGTAAGCGAGGCCAAAGCCGCGGCAGCCCGCGCGGCCAAGGAACAGGAAGCCTTGGAGATGGAGGTCGGCAAATGCCTGCTGGGGCAGAGCAAGTTCAGCGAGGAATTGCTGAGCAAACTCATCTCTGACAAGGCACAGGAGCGCAAGGCGTTACAGAACAAGGCCGCCGAGTTGGAGATGCAGCTGCGGGACCAGCGGCAGCTGGCGGTGGATACCTCGAAATACTACGACCGCTTCAAGGGGTGGAGCATTGAGTTCCAGCTGGCCGACACCGACCGCAAGCGGCTGATCATCTCACAGCTGTACAGCCGCATCGAGATCGGGCGGGGGTATGAGCTGCGGTTCGTCCTCGACGCCAATTACCAGCAGTTCCTCGACGGGCAGGCGGATACTACGGTCAGCGATTTCGTGGCGAAGCTGGCCAGGAAGAATACGATCCCGTACATGGCGCCTGCCGGAGTATCGACTGCGCCTGTGGCGATGGGGGCGTGAGAACGCTCTCACATCTGACAGCCAACCCGGCGAAAACTGGGCGGCCTGTCAGCAGATGCGTTTGTTGATGGCGCCATTCGTTCCTCAATCGCAACATCAATCGCAACGTCAATCGCAAGATAATCAACTTCAACCGCAAGGAGCACGTCATGATATGTCCTGAATTCATGCAGTCTTCAAATTTCCGGCCAGCTGTATGTTCGGTCTTGCACGAGGCTGCAAAAAACGCTATACTGTTTTTAAGCCGCCCTTTGAGAAAGCGAGGTGAACGGGATGGATTGTACCCTTTTTCATAAACGACAGCCGGTGGTTTCCATCGAGTTGGATGATGCCTCCGGGACCATTCGAAAAATCGGCGCTGTGTATGCACAGGAACATTTGCCTGTAGGCGTTTCTGTCCGGCACGGCACGGTCGACCGCGCGGCACTCAACGCTTGGTGGGCAGACCGCGCCATCCCGGCCAGCCGCTCCGGCATACGGGAAGCGCTGGAGCATCTGGAAATCACCGATACAAAGCTGCTGCTCCCCCGCTGCTATGGGCTGAGCCTTTCCGACCAATATTGGATCTGCCCTGCGGGCTCTGATTTGACATGGGATGCGGTCAATTTCTTTGAGAATGCTTTTTCCGACGATATCGGTGATGTGCTGTTCGGTTCCCGTAAGCAGGCCAAAGTCCTGAACTTTTCCTCACCGGATAATACCTCGGACGGCAATCTGAAAAAACGCTGGAAAATCATCGATGGCTGCCGCTGCCTTGTCAAAGGCGGGTCCGATCCCTTTCGGCAGCAGCCGTTCAATGAGGTGATTGCAGCCGGCATCATGGAGCGGCTGGATATCCCGCATGTTCCCTATACCCTTATGTGGGATCAGGATGCACCATACAGCGTATGCCCGGATTTTGTCACGGACGAGTTGGATTTGATCCCTGCCGCGCGTATCCTGCAAACGAAGGAACGGCCCAACCATGTATCGACGTACCGGCACTTTGTGCAATGCTGCGAGGCGCTGGGTATACGGGATATCGTTCCGTTTTTGGACCGCATGATCGCGCTCGATTATATCATTGCCAACGAGGACCGGCACCTGAACAATTTCGGGCTGCTCCGCAATGCCGAAACTTTGGAGTGGCTGGGTATGGCTCCCCTCTATGACAGCGGCACTTCCCTTGGCTATAACAAAATGCCCGCCGCCATGCGCTCGGAGAAGGACGTGATCTGCAAGCCCTTCAAGACCCGGCATGTCGAACAGCTGCAGTTGATCTCCTCGCTGGCGTGGCTGGATTTTGACCGTCTGGCCGATGTGCCGGCGCTGATCGAACAGACCTTCGCCGGCTCCGCCGCAAAGCGGTATGTGGATACCGAGCGGGTGCATGCGATCACGCAGGGCGTGCAGCGGCGGATCGGAAATTTGCAGCGCATGGCGTTGACCAACAGGCCGGCGCAAAGCGTATCCGCCGAAAACGACGTCACAGAGGATGTCGCGGCGGCGTATTCTGAGCAAACCATGCAGTAAGGCAGAGAATGTTTCACTGCAGATATGGTTTATGATTAACCTCATGTCAAGTGCCTGTCAAAACGGCAAAAGAGCCGGAGCAGGCGCAAAATGAGAGAAATTCTCACCAATACTCTCAAAGAACAAGTCCCATCGTAATAAAATAACGCTGCAACGATAAACGCCATGATTAACCTCATGTCATCGGGCAGAGCACCTGACTGTTAATCAGGGTGTCCTCGGTTCAAGTCCGAGCGGGGCAGCTCAATAAGCGGTGGAACAGAGATGTTCCACCGCGCTTTTTTGCATCTCCCCTGCATAAAGTCGAGACCTGTTACAGTGATCAACAGTCATCTGCCTGTTGATGCTCACTTTGCGCAGCCAGCCGACTGAGCTATGGAGATTCTGAAGGTACCGGACAAAGCGATGGAATATCTCCTGATGAACAAGGATACGCCCCTCCTGGTGTTCTCCTGCATACACAACGTATTCGATGAGACGGAATGCCGGGAGGAAAATTGGCTGAGCGAGTTGCGCCCGTTCGGCTATGTTGAGTTGACCTTGTTTTTAGAGCGCCGCAAGGCACCCAAGCACCGCGCCAACATCCAAGCGCTTTTGGAGCATTACGGCTGCGAGGATCTCGAAGGCTTTCTGCAGGTCACGCACGCCGCCTCGCTCAACGATACACTGTGGGTAAAGCCAGAAACATCGCCGCTGCAATGGGCGGATGTATCGCTCTATCAAAACGAGTTCGACGAGGTGGTCAGCCGCACGGCCTTTGACGGCACGGCCTCCTCACAGACCTTTTCCTCCACCAGCCCGGAGTTCGGCACCGACGGCAGTTATGCCAAGTGTTGGGTGCGGGAGGATGATGGCATTTACCTGTACAAGACCGGCAGCCCGCTGTTTGAGATCGAGCCGTTTTCAGAGTATTTCGCCGCTCAGGTAGCAGAGCTGCTCTGCCCGGCCTATGTGGACTATGATTTGGACAGTTACCACGGCAAGCTCATCAGCAAATGCCGACTGTTCACCAGCGAGAAAATCGGTTTTGCCCCGGCCAGCCGTATCTTCCCCCGCCCCGTTCCCCTGCCAAAGCTATTGGATTATTTTGAGAGCATCGGTGCGGGCGATGCTTTTCGCCGTATGTGTGTGTTGGATGCTCTCATCTTCAACCCCGACCGCCACTATGGCAATTTCGGCGTACTGTTCGACAATGATACTTATAAAGTATTGGGCATGGCGCCGGTATTCGACCACAACAAGAGCCTGTTCCCGGAAGTGGACGATGACAAGTTCAACGATTTGAGCTGGTATATCGCCCACTGCAAGCCGCGGCTGGGAACAGACCATATCACCACGGCACGGGAGATGCTGACGCCGGAGATCCAAGAGGATATCATGAAAATCCGTGGTAAGCTGGAATTTCATCAATCTCCCCATTATAAAATGAATGCTTACCGTTTAGCCGGATTACAAAAGGCGATACGCAATCAAATAAACAATTTGTTGTATTACTGAATGGTTAGGTCGTAATTAAGAGAATCGGATACCCCTCCGCAGTATTTTGAAGTATAGTGATTGAGAAATCAGCAAAAGAATGCTAAATCACGCTTGAAAAACGCCAAAAACTGAAAATGCCAACCGCTTGCATAAAGTAGAATGCGGCTAAAACCATATCCATAAAGCTCGAAAACGCTATTTCTAAAAAGAAACGGTTTTCTCTGCGTTTCAGTTCTAAAGACAATGACCCCAACCTCTGTTTTGTCATAAGTCGGCTCCCCTTGCTTTTCAGTGTCCAAAGCCGTCCCCGGCCACAACGCAGTTGTGGCCGGGGACGCAAGGCATGTTCCGGCTGTGGCGTATATCACGGCGCCATGTCGGCAACGTCACGGCGGACACCGTCATATTCTGCAAAACCGCAGCTCTTCGGGTTTCCGTTTTCGTCGGGGTCCATATCGGGATGGATCTGGAAGCGCTCGTCCGAGTGCAGCACAAGGCGCAGCTTCATCTGCCCGTTGTGCGCGCCGGATACGGTGAGATCGCTCTTGATCCACGTCTCGCCCGGACGGAACATATTGGCCGGCGCTTTCACCCTGATCCAACCATCGTAGAAGGTCTCTCCGTCCTCACTGAAATGCTCGTACCGGGTCTCCCAGGCGCCGTCCTCGACCGGCGAGGCCTGAACGGTACCCGTCTTGCCCCGAATGGTCAGAGGAAATTTGAGCGCGGTTGGCGTAAGCGCGGCGGAAATCGGCTCGGAATACGGGATATCCTCGCTGTCCGGCGTTTCCTGGGCAGGTACAGGCGCGGCAGGCGCTACATCCAACAAGTGGCATACGCGGAGCCGGCATTGCACGTTGCCCTCGCAAAGCCGTGTGCGCTCGTTCCACAGGGCTTTCGTGCTGTCCGGGTGCCAGCTCATTGGGGAGTAGTAGACCCACTTGTCCTCGGGGTCGCTCAAATTGACCCCCATGTAACCGCGCCCTTCCTTCATGGATCTCTCGACATTGATCAGCGCCGGGCCAATGTTGCCGGAGCGATGGGAACGGATGCCGGCGATGGCGTACTGGTACAGGACGTTCAAATATTTGCTGCGGGTGAAGATATCACCCGTAAGCGGCACCACACCGAGAACGCCGGCATCGGTTTTGGGGGAGAACCGCGGCGACATGCAGATGGCGTAAACCTCATTTGGCGAGAAGATGGCCGTCTCTTCATAGCCGAGCGTGTCGGTGATAAAGGCAACGTCCTCACTGTCCAGCATCTGCAGGCAGCTCTCGCTGACGCTCTTGCCGCCGCCGGCCAGCGTGATGCCCCGGCCGCCGCGGACGAACTGCTTGACCTCGCCGCCGCGCTGCGCCTTCTGCACATAGCAGCCGGGCGCCTGGGGGTCTTCTTCCAGAGCGTTGACGGTGCTGATGATGCGGACATCCTCCATCACATAGGCATCGTCCGTGCGTACCAGCCTGCCCAGAAAATTGAACGCGCCGTTGCCGGTCAAAGCGGAGAAGCAGACATGGATGTTATCGGGCGCAATAATCGGCTCGCTCCAGCGCATGAAGATGCCGGGGATCTGGCTGATCTCCTGCGGGAAGATGACCGGGACCAGCTTGGAGCTGGTGCAGTGGTCGAGGTCCGGACTGCATTCCAGCACATAATCGCCCAGAAGAACGCGCTTGTTATCGGCATAGCACATCCAGCGAATGCCGTTGGCGCCTTGCTTTTGCGGGATATCGCTGTCAAACAGCTCACAGATCGCCGTACCGTCATCCTCAACGGTGAAAACGCGGTACCAGTCTTTGCCCTTTTCCGGCTCACGGACCGCGACCAGGACCCTGCCGGAATACGTATAGGTGCCGATCACATCAGAGCCCAAGCCATCCGGCAGCGGGACCGTAGTTACTTCAACGCGTCCGAATTCAGTGTTGTTGATGATCATTTTTTCTCCTTTCGAATATCAAGCTAAACAATGTTCGGTCACAGGTTTTCGCCGTTCGTTTGGATGATCTCCTTATAGATCCATGCCGAGTCCTTGACCGTTCTTTTCTGGGTCAGATAGTCCACATAGACAAGCCCGAATCGCCTGTCATATCCGTTTGCCCATTCAAAATTATCCATAAAGGACCAGTATTGATACCCAACGACCGGGATGCCTTCTTCCACAGCTCTTTTCAAGTTTTTCAGGTAGCAGTGGATGAAATCTGTCCTTTGCGGGTCATGGACCTTGCCGTCCTCCATCACGAAATCCGTATTCGCCATACCGTTTTCCGTGACCATGATCGGCAGATGATACCGCTCATAGTGGAAGCGTGTGGACCAATACAGGACCTCCGGCGTGATCGCCCAGTCGAACGCTGTCCGCGGCAGGCCCGGATATACGGCAGGATTTTTCCCGTACTGCTCGCTGTAGTTGCGTGACTGGTATACATTGAAGCCGTAGAAATCCAAAGGCTGACAGATGGTTTCCAAATCCTGATCGGAGATATAGGGCTTGAGAGGTTCCGGCAGCTTGCCCAGCACAATGGGGTCCATCCACCAGCATGCGCCCTCCGCGTTCGGCATGACCGCAAAGGATGCCTCATAGGCTTTGCGGATATCCGCTTCCGTTTCCGTCGTGGGCGTATAGACCGGCCCGGTGGGCGCCATACCGATCTTCGGCGGTGTTTTTGCACAGGCGCGAATGACTTTCACAGCCTTGCCGTGCGCCAGCATTACATTGCGCGTCACCTTGGCCAGCTCTGCCGGGTCGTCGGTTTTTTGGAACGGGGCATTCAGACCGGTGACATAGCCGCGCCCGATGAACATCTGCGGTTCATTGAAGGTGATCCACCATTTTACGGTGTCGGAAAGCATCTCCACAACGGTGCGAACATAGTCCGCAAACCAGTCGGTGATTTGCTCGTTCTCCCAGCCGCCGTCCTCATAGGCCCACATCGGCAGATCCCAGTGATACAGTGTGACGATGGGCTCGATATCGGCGTCGCGGAGCGCTGCTATCAGGTCCCGGTAAAAGGCGATCCCTTTGGGGTTTACCTGACCGGGTTGCGGCATCACGCGCGACCAACTGACCGAAAGACGGTAAGAGTTCAACCCGATCTGCCGCATCAGGTCCACGTCCTCCCGCCAGCGGTGGTAATGGTCGCAGGCCACATGGGGCGTCTCATCGTGCGCAATGTGGTCGGCCAGAAGCTCCGGGGCGTCCCAGATGCTGGGGCTTCGTCCGTCATCCAGATAACCGCCCTCTACCTGTGCTGCCGCACTGGCCGCACCCC
The DNA here is from genome assembly GCA_947631565.1 of uncultured Gemmiger sp. Lineage (GTDB taxonomy): Bacteria > Bacillota > Clostridia > Oscillospirales > Ruminococcaceae > Gemmiger. The sequence goes on from CANRLV010000034.1 coordinate 8,279, forward strand.
AGAGAAAATCTTTCGGAAAACTCATCAATAAGCTCCTCTCTTATAACTTTTGGCAGATGCCCTCGGTGATCCCATTCTCATTGAAGGCATCGACGCGCACATAATACTCTCTGCCCTTGATCAGCGCGCCGATCCGGTGTTCTCCGACCGCAAAGACCAAGTCGCTGTGGTACAGCTTCTCCGGGCTGTTCCCAAAAAGGATATTGTACCCAAGCGTATCCGGCTGAGCCATGATCGAGACCGTCATATCAAGATCGTTGTCACGGCGAGCGTCAAAGGAAGGAACAGCAGGCATGGCGCCGCTGCCTTTCCCGAATACGCGCAGCCCCGAAATGCAGGGCGGCTGCCCGTAGGGGACCGCCATATCGCGCAGCCGCAAATACCGGACGGCAAGGCCCTCCTCGCGGATGACCAAATCGTGGCTCAAATCGGTTTGAGTATCAGATTTGTCCTCGACCGTGAACCAGACCGTTCCGTCTACGGAGCCTTCCAGCTTCCACTGCGTCGTAAGATCCGCTTCTTCGATGTATCGGGCCTGTGAGCCGGGGTGGATCTCGCCCGGACAGGGGATCTCGATTTTGTCGTCGGCAAAATTGATCTGCACGGCATGCACGTCGTACACCGCACCAAGGTCTGCGCACAGCCATTCCTCACGGCTGTTGGTGGCGGCGCGCCACCAGGTCTGCACATTTTCCTCGGTGGCCTTTGCGGCCTCGTGCCCCGGCTGAGAGGATGATGCGGTCGCCGCCTTGCCGACGCTGAGCAGCATCCACGCGGGCTTGCGCCAAGGGTCGTTTACCCCGCCATCCAAAGCCAAAGGCCAATCCCCGTAGCGCTGGTTGCAGTAGAGCTCCCCGTCGGCGTCAAAGCCCGCAGGCCAAATGCCGACCCGGCGCTCAAACTTATGGTTCACAGAGATGCGCATCGTGGAGGCGTGCCACCAGTTCCCCTGCTTGTCCCGCATGGTAGACCCGTGCCCCGCGCCGGGGAGGAAACCGCCGGGCTGATAGGAATAGGGATTGTTCTGTGCCAGGCGGAACGGACCCAGAGGACGGTCGCTCACATAAACGCCGTCGGAATAGGTGTTGTATTGGGTACCGGGCGCTGCGTACTGGAGATAATACTTTCCGTTATGCTTGTCCATCCACGCCCCTTCAATATGGGGGCGGTCTGTGAACATGCTGCGGATTTGTTCTCTCTCGGCAGCCGGAACGGCGTCCTCCGCGATGCCCTGCGCTTTGAAAAAGGCCTGATAACGGGCTTCCGTCTCCGCCTCGCTGGCCGGGAGAACGCTGTTGTTTTCTCCGCGGCGCTCGTAACCGATCTCATAGGGATGCCCCTCGATGAGCGGTAGCGGCTCGGTTTTGGGCCGCATCGTTTCCGGCTCCAGCTCCACACCGTAGATCGGTGTTACATTGGAGCAACCCCAGTAAAAATACAGGCGCCCGTCGTCGTCCGCAAACAGATTGGGGTCCCAAAAGGGGAAGGTCCCCTCGATCTTTTCATAAGGGCCATGAATGATATCTTTTGTGCGCCAGCGGTCGCAGTTGCGGTCCCGGCTTGATGCGCAGAGGTATACCCATTCACCTAGTACCCGCACATCGGGCGCATAGTCATAGAGCGGCAAATCATCCGGCAAACGGTGATTTTCCCAGTTGGCCAAGTCATCTGACACCCATACCCCCAGCGTCATAGACGCGAAGATATAATAGTGCCCCTGAAAGCAGATCAGGGAAGGGTCTGCCGCCTCCCGGCAAATCTGCAATTGACCGCCCATGCGCGGGTCCGCATTGAACTGGTAGCGATAATTCACGTTGAGCGGATTGCACAGATACTTCATATGTACTCCTTTTCGGCAGGACCGTGGCGGTCAGATGTCTGGCCGCCACGGTCTGGTGGTTACAGGAAGGGCTACGTTGGAAGGTGCCCAAACCGCTGCTGCGCCGTCCGGCACAGGTTGCCGAAGCTCTTGTTGCGGCTCAGCCCTCCGCCTCCGATTTAAGGGCATCACGTTTCTCAGCGATGCGCTTCTGAACCTCGACCATCTCGCTCTTGCCCAGATTGCAGCCGCGCATAGCCCACAGCGTGCAGATCCAGCCGAGGATAGCCAGGCCGTAACGCAGGAACATGGTGACCCAGAAGATGCTGTTCGAGGGAGCATCGCCGGGCTGCGGCAGGGTGGAGGTATAGCCGATCAGCGCCACGGCGCCGGTGGCGATCAGCGCGGAGAAAGAGGAAACGATCTTGTCGATCAGGCTGTAGGTGCCGGAAACCACGGCCGGGATGTACTTACCGCTGCGGTCCAGCTCAAAGTCGATAACGTCAGCCATAAAGGCAGTGCCGGCGGTCGTGTTTGCCATCGAGAAGCCGTTGCAGAGCAGGGTCAGCAGAATGTAGAGGATCATGGTAATGCCGAAGCTGGCAATCGCCTTGGTGCCCACCGTGTACCATGTGACGGTAAAGAACGCGATCATTACAAGGTTGACCACGATACAGTTGCGCGCCCAGGTAACGATGGATTCCTTGTTGCCGTGTTTGCCGCAATAGCGCGCCCCGATGATGGCGAAGATGATGGAAGGAAGCATGCCGCCGACGGAAAGATAGGTGCCAATGGACATGTTGCCGATCAGGATACCGCTGAGCATGGTGGTAACGACGGCCGCGCTGCTGGCCTGCTGGGCGATCTTGTCAGACGCCGCGGAAATGATGTAGGCCTGCAGGGGCTTGTTGTGAGCCAGGACGTCGATCATATCCTTCCACTTCAACCGCTCGTTGGCCTTGTTCGTGCCTCTGAAGTTTTCCGGCTTGTCATAGGCAGAGATGCCGATGCAGACCAAAATCACGCCGACCAGAGAGGAAATGACGGTGACCGTTGCCGCGGCGGTGAGGTATGCCTGATTGTAGTTCATGGAATAGCCGCTGTCGGTCACAACGACCTCGCCGTATTTGGGCAGCAGGACCGCTGAGAGGATGATGGAGAAGGCCATCGGAACGATGTAATTGAAAACCGTGTTCCAAACGCCGACCGTCGGGCGCTGTTTGGGGTCATTGGTCAGCAGGGGGCCAAGGGTCTGCGCCGTCATGTTGACGATGGTGTAGCCGATGACATACAGCATATAGGTGGCAAGGAACATGCCGACGCCAAACCCTTTGCTGGATGCCCAGGAGAACATGGCCATAACGCCGATGGACTGAATCGCCCAGCCCAAAATCATCAGGGGCCGGATCTTGCCGAAGGGGGTGTTGACGCGGTCATAGAGGAACGCGAGCAGCGGGTCGGTGACAGCGTCAAAAATGCGGGTGAAGGTCAGCAGGCCGCCGACAGCCAGCGTGGAGATGCCGAAGCCGATGCTGGCCGCGTAGGATGCCTGCCCAATCAGGGTGTAGACGGCCATACCGTTGAGAGCGTTGCAGGAGATCAGGATGATCTGCCAAAGCTTGGCCCGCCGGTACTGCACGCCGTCGACTTCACTGGTCGGGAGTTTTTCTTTTGCCATGATGATTCTTCCTTTCTGTTTATGATTTTATGTTTACGGTCCAGCCCAAATGGGTTACAGAGTGTATTGGCCGGCGGTCAGCGTTGTGTTCCGTCCGTCCGGCAGATGGAGTTCGGCGGTGGTGTTGGCCGGTACGGTGACGGTATAGGTCACGCTGCCGTCCGCGGCGTATTCCCAGCCGCTCTCGATCACGCCGAGCGGCGAGCGGTAGCGCGCTCTGGCGCGGCCCAGCAGCGGGTGCGGCTGCGGGGCGATGGTGATTTTGCCGTCCTCAACGCGGATGCCGCAGACGCCGGCGAACAGCCAGCCACAGACGGCGCCTTTGGAGTAGTGGTTGAGCGAAGCCTTGACCTCGCCTTTTTCGTTGACGCCGTCCCATTCCTCCCAGATCGTGGTAGCGCCGTGCTTGACTTCATAGAGCCAGCTCGGCAGCGTGTCCTGCAAGAGCAGGCGGTAGGCGGTTTCAGTATAGCCGTACTTTGCCAGCACCGGGCAGAGCGCCGGGGTGGAGAGGAAGCCGGTGTTGAGGTGATACCCGCAGCGCACGACCAAAACGTTTAAATCGGCCGCCGCCTGCCGCTTTTCGTCCTCGCTGAGCAGGTCAAAATCAATAGCGCGCACATACTCGGCCTGCCGGTCGGAATCGATCCTGCCGTCCCGCGCCGCCAGCCAGTGGAAAGCATCTTTGGCTCCGGCCGCGGTCTTTTGGTACTGCGTGGCGGCATCTGCGTCGCCCAAGGTTTCGCAGATTTTTGCCAGCAGCGCGCCGGAATGGGCGTAGTAGGCAGTAGCCACTTTCGGCTGCGGCTTGCCCATGCCGCCAACAGAATCGACGTCCGGCTCGCACCACTCGCCGTAGTCGGTGCCGGTGGTGATGGCGTATTCTTCATACGGGTTCGTCTCGCCTGGCGTGGGCGGGGCAAACTTTTTCATCATCTCGGCCAATGCCTGCGGCGGCAGGTTCTTGAGCATGGCGCGGTACTGCTCGGGGATGGCGTTCATATCCATCGGCGCGGCGCTCTGCTTCTGCCCGGCCCGGCTTTCGAGATATGCATACCAGCGGCGCATCATCTCGAAATTTTCTGCCAAAAATCGCTCGTCGCCGGTGCGGCGGTAGAGCGCCCACGGCACGAGGATAGCCGCGTCGCCCCAGCCGACGGAGCCGGCCAGCAGCTCGGTGGTAAAGGTGGGGCGGTTGTTTTTGGGCGCGATGTTGGCAACCTTACCGTCCGGGTATTGGTTGAGGCGGCACTCGCCCAGCCATTTGCGGATAACGGGCGCGCAGTCGGTCAGATACAGCCCCGCCTCGGCAAACACGCCCATGTCGCCAGTCCAGGCCGCGCGCTCGCGCGTCGGGCAGTCGGTGGGCACATCGCAGAAATTCGATTTCATGCTCCACAGCGTGTTCTCAACGAGCTTTTCCACCTCCGGCACGCCGCATGTAAACCAGCCCAACCGCTCCATGTCGGAATAGACGGCGATGGCCGTGAACTGCGCGCCGGTCAGGTCGATGCCGGTCTCGACCCTGGCGTAGCGGAAGCCCCAAATCGAGAATTTGGTCTTGTAGGTATTGAAACCTTCTTTGCAGGTATAGACGACCTGCTGGCGGGTACCGCCCTCCTTGTGGCGCTTGCGGTCCTGGAAATTCTCCTGCGTGAAATTGCCGTTTTCGTCCAGCGTCTCACCGCAGGTCAGCGTGAGCTTGTCGCCGGCGTGGGCGGTCAATGTGAACTCGATATAGCCGGCCATGTTCTGCCCAAAGTCCAGCACCCGCTCACCGTTGGGGGTGGTCAGCAGCGTACAGGCAAAGCGCTCGTGCTCGGTGACCGGCACACAGTCGGAGGCGCAGAGGTTTTCGGTGCCGAAGTCCTCGACCTTGACGCCGTGCCAGTGGGCCTCTGCCAGTCCCTCCAGCCGGGCGTCGATGACCTCGCCCTGCTGCATATCGTTTTCGCGGATAGGCCCGTCCTGCGTGGCCTGCCAGCTCGCGTCCGAAAGGCAGACTGGCTTGCCGTCCGCCTCCAGCTGGAACCAGAGGGCGACATCCTCTCCGTACAGGTTGCGGTCGCCGTCGACGCCGGAGCAGCTGCGGTACCAGCCGTCGCCCAAGGTGACCTCGGCGGTGTTCCCGCCGGGGCGCAGCAGCGCCGTTACGTCGTATGTCTGCACCGGCAGGCGCTTGTCGTAGCTGGCACAGCCGGGCGCGAGCACGAAATCGCCGACGCGCTGCCCGTTAAGCGTGGCTTCATAGAGGCCGTGGCAGGTGATATAGAGCCGCGCCGCCGTAAAGCCCTGCGGCACCGTAAAGGTCTTGCGCAAAATGCTGGCCGGCTTGTGTGCCGCTGGGTCGCAGGTCAGCTCGGGTTTTATCCACTGTGCCTTGTAGTCGCTTTGGTCAAGCAGGCCCATCTCAAAAGCTGCATCCTCGCTCCAGGGACCGGCAGCGCCGGTCTCATCCCAGAGGCGCACACGCCACTGTACACGGTCACGGCTGTGCAGCGGCGCGCCAAACTCGGCGTGCATGGCGCTGCTTTGCACCATGCCGCTGTTCCAGACCGTTTTGCCGCCGCAGACGGCCTCGATCTCATACGCTGTCTGGCGTACGCCGCCGGCGCAGAGCCAGGAAAGGCGCGGGCGGGTGATGTCGATGCCGCAGGGGTCGCGCATGTATTCGGTTTTCAGCTCGATTGCTTTCATCGGCGTGCCCCTCTCAAAAATGTGCGTTCAGCCATTTGGCGCTGATCTCGGCGCTCTTAAGGGCCGATTTCTCCGCCCAATTGCGGTGGCTTTCGAGGATAACGGCGTCGATGCCGTTCGCTTTGGCAAGCTCGGCCAGCCCTTCGAGGTCCATGTTGCCTGTCCCAAGCTCCATGCTGTCGGTCTTCAAGATCGGCGTCATGGCGGGGCCGGTCTGCCGTGTGCCGCGGTCGTTGATGTGCCACAGCTTCATGCGGGAGCCCAAGCGCTGCATCATCGCCTTGGCGTCGCCGCCGCCCTCGGTATACCAGTAGCTGTCGAACTCAAAATTGCAGGCGGCGGGGTCGGTCTCGTTGATTAGGATATCCCAGGCGCGGGTATCGCCGTCGACGCGCAGCTGCTCGCAGTTGTGGTTGTGGTAGAGCAGCCGCACACCGTCTTTCGCAAGGCCCGCGCCCGCCTTGTTGAGCCGCGCCGCCAGATTCTTGACGGCGGCGGCATCGTTGTAGGCAAAGCGGTACATGCCGGTGATGACGACGGTATCGGTGCCGTATTCCTTGGTTTCCTCCAGCACGGCCGCCGGGTCGCGCTCGAGGCTGCCGAGGTCGTAGTGCAGGCTGACCACCTGCAAGCCGCTCATCTGGATGAGCGCCGGCCAGTCCAGCTTGCCGCCGTTGCCGGTGGGCATGCCGGCGGCTTTGGTCATGAGACGCACCATCAGGCCGGTCGGGTGGGTCATAAAGGCGCAGAGTTCGATGCCCTCATACCCGGCGGTTTTGAGCGCCGCCAGCGTGGCGCGAGCCTGCTGTTCGTTGTTCAGCACCGTGCCGAGCATGAACTGTTGGATGGCTTTGATGGGCATCGATCACCCCTCCTTTTTGATGGTCTGTAAGACCCGGTTGAGCTGCTCTATCTGCTCCTTGGCGGCGCCGGCCTGCTTGAGCAGGCTGATGAGGGTCATGCGCGCCATCATGCGCACAAGGCCGGGGTTGTCCTTGACGGCGCCGGCCACATCGCCGCGGCTGGCGGCGCCCTGCGCCATCATCTGCCCGACGATGGCCCCCGCCCTGGGGTGGGCCTGCAGCTCGCCCAATTTATCGTTGACCGAAAAGCAGGTGGGGTCGTTTTCGCCCTGGTCGAACCAGTTGACGACCGCCGCCCGGCCGGGCAGCGTGTAGGCGGGGTTGGGCTCCGATACCTTGCGCACCAGGATCACGCTGTGGCAGCTGCCGGTGCAGGCCTGTATCGTGTGCTCGCCGGAGATCGACACCTGGAATTTAAACACGCAGTGCCCTTCCTGCCGGGCAAGCTCCTTGCCGTCGACGTAGAGCGTGACCGCAGGCTGGTTGGAGTAGACCTTTATCTCGGTCACCGGCTCGGGGCGGTCAACATAGCGCCCGCCGCAGATGTGTACGAAGGGCTCTTTGCTCCAGTACGCCTTGTAAAGGTAGAACGGGTCCTTGCGCGTGGCGCGGTCAAAGGTGACAAGGCCCTTCTGGTTCTCGCCGTGCTTGCCGCCCTCGTCGCGGCCGTCGGCGGCAAAATCGAACATGTTCCACACATGGGTGGCCCACAGCCACGGGCGGGCTTCAATCATGGCGAGCATGTGCTCATGGTAGACGCACTGGTAGCTCTCGGTGTAATCGCCCTTCTCCGGCGCCGGGCTCTGGTAGGCGGGGTTGGCGTCGGCGCCGTACTCCGAAAGGCCGATGACGCGGTCGGGGTACTGCGCATGGTACTCGTCAAAGAACTCGTCGTTTTGCTCCAAATCGCCCAGATACCAGCCGAAATAGAGGTTGTAGCTGTTGATGTCGGGGATCTCCAAAATCGGGCTGTCGGTCTCGAGCATAAAGACGTTGGCCATCGTGGTGGGGCGGGTAGCATCCATCTCGTGGCAGAGGTCGTTGAGGGCGCGGTGGTTTGCGAGCAGATCCTCGTTGACGGTGCTGGCGGCGGTGATCTCATTGGAGAGCCCCCAGCAGACGATGCAGGGATGGTTGTAACACTGGGTGATGAGCTCCCGCATCTGGGAAAGCGTGTTGGCCCGGCCGTTCGGCATGTGCATCGTGATATACGGGATCTCGGCCCAGCAGCAGAGGCCCGCCTCGTCGCAGAGGTCATAGAATTCCTGCGCGTGCTGGTAGTGGGCGAGGCGGACGGTGTTGGCGCCCATCTCGCGGATGAGGGCGATGTCCTCGGCGTGCTCTCTGGCGGTCAGCGCGTTGCCGAGGCCCTTGCGGTCCTGATGACGGGAGACACCGCGCAGCGGGTAAGAACGGCCATTGAGGATAAACCCTTTTTGCGGGTCGATGGCAAAGCGGCGGCAGCCGAAGCGGGCCGAGACGCTGTCCCCGCCCGGCAGGGCGGCGGCGGCGGTGTAGAGATAGGGGTCGTCGACGCCGTCCCAGAGGTGGACGTTCTCAATGACGAATTCGGCCGCGGCGTGGCCGTCGGCGCTGGGCAGGGCGGTCTTGGTCTGCCCGGCCACGGTGACTGTGACTTCACCCTCGCCCTGCTGCCAGGTCTCGACCGTGACAGCAACCGATTTCAAATCCTCGGCCACCACCGGCGTGACCTTGATGCCGGGCGTGCCGTAGTGTGCCAGCTCAAAATGCACGGCCGGCACGGTGATAAGATTCACGCCGCGGTAGAGCCCGCCGTAGAAGGTGAAATCGGCCTTTTGCGGGTAGACGGTGTCGTTGTCGGAATTGTCGACGGTGACGACGAGCAGGTTGTCGCCGTCCTGCAAAGCACCGGTGATATCGACGCGGAAGGCCGAATACCCGCCCTCGTGCCGGGCCAGCTTGTGGCCGTTGAGGAACACCTCGGCGGTCATCGCCGCGCCCAAAAATTCCAGCCACGCCTGCTCGCCGGGTCCAAGCTCGGGGCGGGCAAAGCTCTTGCAGTAGGTGGCGGTGCCGCGCCAGTAATCGTTGCCGCCGTCCTGCCCATCCTCGGCGTTCCAAGTGTGGGGCAGCGTGACGGTCTGCCAGTCCTTATAGAGCGCGGCGTCAAAGCCGGCGGCTCTGGCAAAACGCCAATCAGAGTTAAAATCGACAATAGATCGCATAAATGGCCTCCCTGTCGTGCGCTTATGTGTAGGATCAAGGAATTCGCTGTGAGAACGAAGTATAATTTGATTTTACAAAATGAAAAATTTTTGTATACTCAAAAAATCAAACAAAATTACAATTATTCAGTTTAGTTTGAATTTTGCCAGAATTTCTGTAACTCGACCTTAATAATTGACATAAAGACGTTGCCGTCAAGGCTGGACCGTGATAAAATAACAAGTAGGGGGTGTGTTTTATGGTCGATCTCATTTCCGAAGGCGAGAAGAATTTGATCCTTATGCACAAGCTGCTGCCCAGTAATGATCGTCTGTCGCTGTGGTGTTATACAGCCGATGGCCGTATGCTGACCAACGATTGTCCCGAGGCAGCTACATTCGGTCCAGCTTTCGCTGCGCTGGGTGGGATGGACCGTGTCCTTGTACATGGACGTGCCAGCAAGCGCCCGCGGCCGCTGCTTATTGGCACAGCCATCGGCATGCAGTGGGCCGCCGCCTATGAGTGCGACGACCGTGGCGTGCCGCGTTTGATTTTTCTGCTTGGGCCAGCGTTTTACCGGGATCTCTCGATAGCGGAGGTCAGAGAAGGGCTGCGGCAATACAGTCAGGCGGAATTCAGTCTCGCGTGGCGTGAGCAGCTGTCGCAAAAGCTCGATGCTGTGCCGGTCATGTCCTACGCCATCTTCAGCCGCTACGCCGTGATGCTTCACAACTCGCTCAACAGTGAACAGCTCTCGGCCTTGGATCTCGCCAGCGGCGAGGTGCCGGAGTTGGATGCATCTCGACCCAAACGTGACCGCCATAAAGTGTGGCGGGCCGAGCAAGCGCTTTTGCAGATGGTCCGAAACGGCGATATCGACTACAGGGACGCTTTGCAGAACAGCGAGAATTTGAGCACGGGCGTGCCGGTACATGGACGGGACCCGCTGCGGCAGGGCAAAACCAGCGTGACCGTGTTTGCCAGTATTGTCACTCGCGCCGCTATCGAGGGCGGGCTCTCGCCGGAGGAGGCGTATTCGCTGGGCGATTCCTACATCCAAGCGGCCGAGGACGCCCGCGACCTGGCTGAGCTTTCAGCGTTGGCCAGCGCCATGTATGACGACTTTATCCACCGCGTACACCGCTGTCGCACCAATCCTGACTACTCGCGCCAAATCCAAAAGTGCTGCGATTACATCGAGCTCAATCTCGACAAACCCATCCGCACGGCGGACCTGGCGGCGCTCGTCGGCTACACCGACTACTATTTGACCGAAAAGTTCAAAAAGGAAACAGGGCTTTCTATCTCCAACTACGTCAAGTTTGCCAAGGTCGAACGCGCCAAGGTGCTGTTGGCCTCGGGCGATGAGAGCATCCAGTCCATCGCTGATAAACTTGCCTTTAATACACCGAACTATTTTATTCAAAGCTTCCGCAGCGTTGTGGGCTGCACACCGACCCAATACCGCCGGCAGCAGCAAAAATGATACGATGCGGCGCCGCCCAATGTTAGGGCAGCGCCGCATTTTGCCGGAATTATTGTAATTTGGTTGGGGATATTGGCTATCCAAAATGCAGTGGAGCTTCTATAATAAAGAAAAACCGCAAAGGAGCGTGTTGGTATGAGCAAATTCCCGCAAGGCTTTTTCATCGGCGCCGCCACGGCCGCGCATCAGGTCGAGGGCAACAACATCCACAATGACTGCTGGGCGCAGGAGCAGATGCCCCATTCCGCCTACAACGAGCCCTCGCTGGACGCGGTCGACCATTATCACCGCTATGAGGAAGATATCGAGCTGATGGCCAAAGCCGGCCTCAACGCCTACCGCTTTTCCATTGAGTGGGCGCGCATCGAGCCGGAGGAAGGCAAATTTGATGCCGCCGAGGTCGAGCATTACCGCAAGGTCATCGCCTGCTGCAAGGCGCACGGGCTGGAGCCCGTGGTGACGCTGATGCATTTCTCCAGCCCCGTCTGGCTCATCCGCAAGGGCGGCTGGGAGGCCGAGACCACGCCCGCCGACTTTGCCCGCTATGTGCGCTATATCGTAAGCGAGTTGGGCGGTGAGCTCAAAACCATCTGCACCATCAACGAGGCCAACATGGGCGTGCAGGTGGCGGCCATCGCCAAGCGCTACATGCAGCAGGCCATGGCGATGGCGGCCAAGGGCGGCGGCGACGCCAGCGTGCAGATGGGCATGAACCTTGACAAGATGATGGCCGGGCGCAAGCTGGCCGCGCAGGAAAACAAAGAGGTTTTCGGTACCGAGCAGCCGCAGTGCTTCACGAACCCGCGCACGCCGCACGGCGACGAGTTGGTCATGCAGGCGCATCAGGCGGCCAAGGTTGTTATCAAGGAGCTGTACCCGCAGATCAAGGTCGGCCTGACGCTCTCGCTGCACGACTTCCAGTCCCAGCCCGGCGGCGAGGAGAATGCCCGCAAGGATTGGGACGAGGAGTTCACGCACTACCTGCCGTACATTCAAGATGACGATTTCCTCGGCGTGCAGAACTATACCCGCACGCTGGTGGGGCCCGAGGGCGACCTGCCCGCCCCGGACGGCGCCGAACTGACCCAGATGGGCTATGAGTATTACCCCGAGGGCGTTGAAAACGTGCTGCGCACGGTTGCAAAGGATTTCCATGGCGATTTGATCGTGACCGAAAATGGTATCGCCACCGCCGACGATGCCCGCCGTGTCGAATTCATCCGCCGTGCTACTGACGGCGTGGCCCGCTGTGTGGCCGACGGGCTGCCGGTCAAGGGGTACTTCTACTGGAGCCTGATGGACAACTTTGAGTGGCAGAAGGGCTTTGCCATGCAGTTCGGCCTGATCGCCGTCGACCGCGCCCACGGCCAGACCCGCACGCCCAAACCGAGCCTTGCCGTGCTGGGCAGTTTGTAAAAGGCACCAGGCAGGCGGCCCCGCGCGCATCCGCACAGGGGCCGCTTTGCAATATATATATGCAAAGGAGAGTGCTATGCGAGATTGTTTCCTTGCCGTTGACATCGGCGCCTCGAGCGGGCGGCACATCCTCGGTTTTGTCCGGGATGGGCGCATCACGCTCAAGGAGGTATACCGCTTCGAGAACGGCCTGACCCGCAAAAACGGGCACCTGTGCTGGGACATCGAGCACCTGTTCGCCGAGGTCGTGAACGGTCTCAAGGCCTGCAAGGCGGCCGGGTATGAGCCGCAGACGATGGGCATCGACACCTGGGCCGTGGACTTTGTGCTGCTCGATGCCAACGGCAAAATCATCGGTGACTCCGTCGCCTACCGGGACGCGCGCACCGACGGTGTGCGCGACGCCCTGGAGGCGAGCGGTACCCTCACCTTTGCCGAGCACTACGCCCGCACCGGCATCCAGTACCAGAAGTTCAACACCGCATACCAGCTCGCAGCGCTCAAGGACGAGCACCCGGAGCAGCTGGCCGCCGCCAAAACCTTCCTCATGGTACCGGACTATCTCAATTACCAGCTGACCGGCGTTGCCGCCAACGAGTATACCAACGCCAGCACCACGGCGCTGGTGGGCGCCGAAAGCAAGACCTGGGACGACGAGCTGATCGCCCGGCTCGGCCTGCCGCGCGGCATCTTCCAGCCCATCCGCATGCCGGGCGAGACATTGGGCGGGCTTTTGCCGGAGATCGCCGCCGAGGTCGGGTTCGACTGCAAAGTCATTTTGCCCGCCACGCACGATACCGGCTCGGCATTTTTGGCCGTGCCGGCACGGGACGACAGCGCCGTCTATCTTTCCTCCGGCACCTGGAGCCTGCTCGGCGTCGAGAACAAGGCGCCCATCACCACGCCGGAGAGCTGCGCCGAGAATTTTACCAACGAGGGCGGCGCCTGGTACCGCTACCGGTACTTAAAAAACATCATGGGGCTGTGGATGATCCAATCGGTCCGGCGCGAGATCGGCGAAAAGACCGGCGTGCGGCCCACCTTCCCGGAGCTCATTGCCGCCGCCAAAGAGGCGCACAGCTTTGAGGCGTTTGTCGATACCAACGACCCGCGCTTTCTGGCCCCCGAGAGCACGATCACCGCTGTGCGCGAGGCCACCGACTGGAAGGTGGAAACGCTCGGTCAGGTGATGCAGACGATTTACAACTCCCTCGCCAGTGACTATGCCCTTGCCATCGACAGCCTCGAAAAGCTGACCGGCAAGCATTACACCAGCGTCAACATCGTGGGCGGCGGCAGCCAGGATATGTACCTGAACCAGATGACCGCCACCGCCACCAACCGCCCGGTCTATGCCGGCCCGACCGAGGGCACGGCGCTGGGCAACCTGATCGTGCAGTTCATCGCCGCGGGCATTTTCCTCGACCTGCAAACCGCGCGCGATGCAATAAAATTGAGCTTTGATATAAAGGAGGTATTGCCAAATGGCTAAACCGCTGCTCGAAACCAAAGCCCGCGTGGGCGTGTTCGCCATCGCGCTGGGCGCTTACCTGCCCCAGTTCCCGACCTTAGTGCCGGAGTTCGAGGGCCAGTACACCGCCTTCAAGAAGACCATCCCCGATACCGTCGAGCTCATCGACGGCGGGCTCGTCACCACCAAGGAGCTGGCCATGGCCGCCGGCGACAAGTTCCGCGCCGCCGATGTCGATCTGGTCATCCTCCAGCTGCTGACCTACGCCACTTCGTACAACATGCTGCCCGCCGTGCGCGATTTGGACGTGCCGGTTGTGCTCGTCAACGTGCAGAAAAAGCGCGCGCCGGACTACGCCAACACCGATACCCCGACCTGGCTCGGCGAGCTCTACGCCTGCGGCGCCGTCGGCGAGATGGTGGCCGATCTCGAGCGCGCCGGCAAGCGCCACGCCGTCATCACCGGCGTCGTCGAGGGCGGCGATCCCGAGGTACACAAGGAGATCGAGGATTGGTGCCGCGCCGCGCAGGTGCGCCGCCGCTTCCGCGATACCAACATCGCCCAGATCGGCCGCCCCTATCCCGGCATGATGGACCTGTACATCGACGAGACGAATCTCTACCACCGCATGTGGCTCTACACCAAGCAGTTCGACTGGGAGAAGATGTGGGCCATCGCCGATAACATCACCGACGAGGCCGCCATCCGCGCCAAGGCGGAGGACATCCTCGAGACCTTTGATATCGAGGGCGGCGGCACAGTGGAAAAGGTCTGGGATATGGCCAAATACGTCGTCGCCTTTGAACAGTGGGTCAAGGACGAGCAGCTCGGTCTCGTCGCCTCGCACTATGACGGCTTCGCCCAGGGTGTGGCCGGCAAGCTGGACAGCATGCTGATCCCGGCCTTCTCGATGCTCATCAAGCAGGGCACGGCCTGCGCCGTCGAGGGCGATATCAAGGTGGCCATGGCCATGTCCATCCTCAAGACTATCGCCGGGACGGGCCAGCTTTCCGAGATGTACTCCATCGACTTTGACGAGGACATCTGCATCATCGGGCATTCCGGCTCCGGCGATGCCGACATCTCGCAGGCCAAAAAGCCGACGATGAAGATCGTGCCGGTGTTCCACGGCAAGACCGGCGGCGGGTATCTCACGCAGTTCTACCCGCCGGTCGGGCCCATCACGTTCTTAGGCATCACGCAGGACCGCGACGGGCACTTCAAGTTCGTGGTCGCCGAGGGCGAGAACGAGCCCGGACCCATCTTCACCTTCGGCGATACCAACATGCGTATGCGCTTTACCTGCGGCGCGCGGGATTTCTGCAACCGCTGGAGCGAGGCCGGCCCCACCCACCACATGGCCGCCGCCGTCGGCCGTCACATCGACACCATTTTGAAGGTCGCCAAGATCTTCAACGTGCCGGTGGATATCATCACCCGTTGACGAAAGCTGCCGGATTATACAGAAAGGATAAAAATTATGACTATTTACGATGTGGAATGTGTGAAAGGCTTTATCCGCATGTGCACCGACGGCTGGCTGCAGGGCTGGCATGAGCGCAACGGCGGCAACCTGACCTACCGCATGAAGGCCGGGGACATCGCCGCCTGCAAGCCGTATTTCGACGCTCAGCCCCGCGAGTGGGTCAATATGGGCGTGCAGGCCGACAATCTCGCCGGCGAGTATTTCATCACGACGGGCAGCGGCAAATTCTTCCGCAACGTCGAGCCGGACCCCATCCACAGCATTGGCATCGTGGAGATCAACGACAAGGGCGACAGCTGGCGCATCGTATGGGGCTTGGCGGACGGCGCCAAGCCGACCTCGGAGTTCCCCAGCCACTTCATGAACCATTCGGTGCGCAAGGCGGCGACAAACGGCGAGAACCGCGTGATCTACCACTGCCACGCTACCAATGTGATTGCTTTGACCTATGTGCTGCCGCTGACCGACCGCGATTTTTCCCGCGCGCTGTGGCAGTCGGCGACCGAGTGCCCGGTCGTATTCCCAGAGGGCGTCGGCGTCTGCCCGTGGATGGTCCCCGGCGGCGCGGACATCGCCATGGCCACCTCCGAGCTGATGAAGAAGTATCAGGCCGCCATCTGGGCGCAGCATGGGCTGTTCGCCTCCGGCCCCGACTTTGACATCACCTTCGGCCTTGCGCACACCATCGAGAAGAGCGCCGAGATCTACTGGAAAGTGCTCTCGACCGGCAAACCCATTTTGCAGACCATCACCGACGACGCGCTGCGCGCCATTGCGCACGATTTCGGTGTTACCATCAACGAGGAGTTCCTCGACGAATCGTTATGAATCGTACATTCCAAGTGGTTTACTGAAATTGTTCTTTGTCTTTGTTTTCTGGAAAGCGTAGGTATGCCATGTTTTATATCGGTATCGATCTGGGCACCTCGGCCACCAAGCTGCTGCTGGTGGATGCGCAGGGGACCATCCTCAACACCGTCAGCAGGGAGTATGCCGTCAGCTACCCGCACCCCGGCTGGAGCGAGCAGGACCCCGCCGACTGGTGGGCTGCCGTGCTGGGCGGTGTGCCGGAACTGCTCAAGGGCTTTGACGCGGCCGCTTCCAAGATCCGCGGCATCGGCGTCGGCGGGCAGATGCACGGACTTGTCGCGCTGGACACCGCCGGCGCGGTGCTCCGCCCCTGCATCCTGTGGAACGACGGCCGTACCCAAAAGCAAGTGGAGTACCTGAACGGCGTCATCGGCAAAGATAAGCTGAGCGCGTACACCGCCAACATCGCCTTTGCCGGCTTCACGGCGCCCAAGCTGCTGTGGCTCAAAGAAAACGAGCCGGAGAACTTTGCCCGCCTCGCTCATGTCCTGCTGCCCAAGGACTACATCAACTACAAACTCACCGGCGCTTTTTGCTGCGACTATTCCGATGCCTCCGGCATGCTGCTGCTGGACGTCGCCCACAAGCGCTGGAGCAAAGAGATGCTGGACATCTGCGGACTGAACGAAGCCTGGTTACCCACGCTGTATGAGAGCTGGCAGCCGGTCGGTACGTTGCTGCCGGATGTGGCCGCGGCGCTCGGCCTGCCGGCGGACGTGCTCGTCTGCGCCGGCGCGGGGGACAACGCCGCCGCGGCCGTGGGCTGCGGCGTGGTCGGGGCCGGGGGGTGCAACATCTCGCTCGGCACCTCCGGCACCGTGTTCATCACCAGCGACAAGTTCGGCGTGGACAAAGCCAACGCCCTGCACAGCTTCGCCCATGCCGACGGCGGCTGGCACCTGATGGGCTGTATCCTCTCGGCAGCAAGCTGCAACAAATGGTGGCTTGAAGAGATTTTGAGCACCGACGACTACGACGCCGCCCTCGGCGCCATCGACCCCGACAAACTGGGGCAGAATGACGTTTATTATCTGCCCTACCTGATGGGTGAACGCAGCCCCCACAACGACCCCGCCGCGCGCGGCGCCTTCCTCGGCCTGCGCATGGACACCACCCGCGCCGAGATGACGCAGGCGGTGCTGGAGGGCGTGGCCTTCGCCTTTAAGGACTGCGTCGAGATCGCCAAGGCGCAGGGCATCGATATCCCGTCCAGCCGCGTGTGCGGCGGCGGGGCAAGAAGCGCCCTCTGGCGGCAGATCCTGGCCGATGTGCTCGGCATCCCGCTGGAGCTGCCGCAAACCGAGCAGGGCCCCGGCTACGGCGCGGCGATGCTCGCCATGGTCGGCTGCGGGGCATACCCCGATGTAAACGCCTGCGCCAAAGCCCTGACCCATGTCAAGAGCGTGACCGAACCTGACCCCGCCCGCGTCAAGACCTACGAGGCGCGGTATCAAACGTGGCATAAGCTCTACCCAGCATTGAAAGGAGTGCTCGCATGACCATCTATCCCGTGACCGACCCCGCGTTCAAGCCCTACGGCCGGATCGTGACCGGCCTGGACGCCGCCGTGGCCGAAATTCTGGAAACGCTGCCCCGGACCCCGCTGCCTGATGCCACCGGCTATGTGCCGGAGGAACCGCTCCTGCAGGAGCTGCCCGCCATGGCCGAGATCAGCGAGCACTGCTTCGGCGGCATGCCGGTGCAGCTGGGCTGGTGCAACGGCCACAACACCAAGCTGAACTGCCTGGAATACCACCGCGACAGTGAGTTCAACCTCGGCACCGAGGATTTCATCCTGCTGCTGGCCAAACAGGACGAGATCGTGGACGGCGTGCTGGACACCGCCAACGTCAAGGCGTTCCGTGTGCCGGCCGGCACGCTGGTGGAGGTATACGCCACCACGCTGCACTACGCCCCCTGCCACACAGACCCGGCCAAGGGCTTCCGCGTGCTGGTGGCGCTGCCCGCCGGCACCAACACCGACAAACCGGCCATCACGCCCAAAACGCCGGAGGATGAACGCCTCTGGGCCTGCAACAAATGGCTGCTGGCCCACCCGGAAAGCGACGAAGCCGCGCAGGGCGCCCACATCGGCCTGCGCGGGGAAAATATCGACATCGCCAACGATTTATAACACATACAAGGAGTCCTGCAAATAAAAGTCAAGCCCTAAAAAGAAAAAAGGCCACAAAAAATGTGGTCACAAGAGAATGGCA
>CANRLV010000035.1 GCA_947631565.1 uncultured Gemmiger sp.
CTGCGAGGCGCGGCGCAACCCGTGGTTCAACATGGTCAAGCGCGTGGGCGACCACGTCGAGCAGGTCAACCAAAGCGCGTTCACGGCCCGCCAGATGGCGCCTGAGGTCTACGACGTCAACGCCAGCATCTACGTCTTTGCGCGGGATTTTTTGGCCGACAGCCCCGACGGGATGCTCTGGCGCGGCAAGATCGACGTCAGTGTGATGATGGACACCGGCATCGTCGACATCGACTCCGAGCATGACTTTTTGCTCATGGAGGCCATCGCCGCGCACCTGTACAAGACCTACCCGGAATTCAACGAAGTGAGGGAGAATATCCGTGGCTGACAGCCTGCCCGCCGCCCCCCGGGAGGACCCGGACAGCGCCCTGGCGCAGCGGCAGCTGCGTGCTGAAAAACAGCTTGGCCGCGCGGTGGCGCTCATCACCGACGCCGGGCGGACGCTGCTTGAAAACGGCGGCGAGGTCTTCCGCGCCCAGCAGACGATGGAGATCATGGCCCGCGCGCTGGCCGTGCCGGATTTCCACTGCTATGTGCTGACCAACGGCATCTTCGTCTCGGCCGGCGGCGCTCTGCACGAGATCCGCCACATCCCGGCGGCCGCCATCCGTCTCGACCGCGTCGAGGCGGTCAACGCCCTCTCGCGGCGGCTCGCCGCCGGCGAGCTCGACCTCGCGGGGGCCGAAGCGGCCCTGCAAATGGCCGCCGCGCTGCCCGGCTACCGTGTGCCGGCGCAGACGGCGGCGGGCGCCCTGGGTGCGGCGGGCTTTGCCTTTTTGTTCGGCGGCGGCTGGGTCGAGATGCTGCTGGCAGCGCTCGCCGGCACGGCGGAGCTGGCCGTGCCGCAGCTGCTGCGCCGCGCCGTGCACGGGCCCATCAGCCGCATCTTTGCCCTCGTCGCATCGGCCGCGGCCGGCGCCCTCACCGCGCTGCTGTGCGCGGCGGTGCGGCCGCTGGACGTCGACACCGCCATCATCGGCGCGCTGATGATTTTAACACCCGGCGTGGCCATGACCATGGGCGTGCGCGACCTCGTCCACGCCGACTACCTTTCCGGCACCATCCGCTTGTTTGACGCCGTGCTCGTCGCCGGCAGCCTCGCCTGCGGCGTGGCGCTGGCCTGGCTGGCCGCGCAGCCGCTGACCGCCCTGCTGCCCGCCGCGTATGATGCGGTGGCCGTCATCACGGCCGCGGCCGTGCACAGCGCATGGGCCCGGGCGCTGTGGTGGGCCGGGCAGGGGGCCGCGGCGGCCTTCGCCACCGTCTGCTTTGCGGTCATCTTCCAGGCCCCGCGCCGGCATATGCCGGCCTGCGGCGTCACCGGCGCCGTAGGGTGGCTGGCGTACCTGCTCGCCGCGCAGGCGTGGGGGCTGGCGGCCCCGGCCGCCACGCTGCTGGCCGCGCTGCCGCTGGCCGCGGCGGCGCGCTGGTTCGCGGTGCGGCACAAAGCCCCGGCCACGGTGTTTTTGCTGTGCGGCATCTTCCCGCTGGTGCCGGGCGCCGGCATCTACCACACCGCCTGCCATTTTCTGCGCGACGAGCGCGCGCTGTTCGCCGCCAGCGGCGGCGAGACGGTCAAGATCGCTCTCGCATTGGCGCTTGGCATTGCATTGGTATTCAGCGTCCCACTCCCCAAACGTAAGGCATAAAAACGGGCCCCGGTGGCCGGCAAAGGCCGGTTCCCGGG
The DNA here is from genome assembly GCA_947631565.1 of uncultured Gemmiger sp. Lineage (GTDB taxonomy): Bacteria > Bacillota > Clostridia > Oscillospirales > Ruminococcaceae > Gemmiger. The sequence continues at coordinate 1,691 of CANRLV010000035.1, forward strand.
ACCCCGCAAACAGCACGGTTCAGGAAAGGCGGTACCCTACGCGGTACACGGTCTGGATCTCATGGTCCAAGCCCAGCTTTTTGCGCAGGTGCTGGATGTGCACGTCCACCGTGCGGGTGGCGGCGCCGTCACAGTGCCAGCCCCAGGCCAGCCGCAGCAGCTGCCCGCGCGTGACCGGCACGCCGCGGTGGGCGATGAGGGTCTCCAGCAGGGCGTATTCCTGCGCGGTCAGCGGCACCTCGCCGCCGGCGCGCAGCACGCGGCGCCGGCGCAGGTCGACGCGCAGGTCCTTGAGCTGTATCTGCTCCGGCATCGTTGTCACCGCCCTTGCGTGTGGTCTTCTGCTTATTATGACGAGTTTGCCCCGCCAAATGTTACACGCCGCGGCAAAAAAATTTATAAAAGACGAAAAGGATGGGAAGCCGGCATGAGTATTTTCAACATTTTCAGCCTTTTGGGCGGCCTGGCGATGTTCCTGTTCGCCATGGACATGATGAGCCGCTCGCTCGAACAGACGGCCGGCGGCAAGCTGCAGGTGCTGCTGGGTAAGATCACGGCCAGCCCGGCGCTGGGGCTGCTGCTCGGCATCGTGGTCACGGCGGCGATGCAGTCCTCGACGCTGACCACCGTCATGGCGGTCGGCTTCGTCAACAGCGGCATCATGCAGTTCCACCAGGCCATCAGCGTCATCATGGGCGCCAACATCGGCACCACGGTCACGAGCTGGATCTTATCACTGTCCGGCCTTGAGGGCGACAGCTTTTTCATCCGCCTGCTCAACCCCATGGCGTGGAGCCCGCTGCTCGGCTTTGCGGGCCTTTTGCTCTACAAAAAGGGCAGTGACCGCAAAAAGAGCACCGGCCGCATCCTGCTCGGCTTCGCCATCCTGATGGCCGGCATGGAGATCATGAAGAACGCCATGGCCCCGCTGGCCGATATCCCCGGCTTTGCCGAGCTGTTCCTCTATTTCCGCAACCCACTGCTGGGTGTGGCGGTGGGCGCGGTGCTCACGGCGCTGCTGCATTCCAGCGCCGCCTCCATCGGCATTTTGCAGGCGCTGGCCAGCTCCGGCGCCGTGACCTACGCCTCGGCCATGCCCATCATCATGGGGCAGAACATCGGCACCACCATCACCGCCATGTTTTCCTCGGCCGGCGCCAACAAGGACGCCAAGCGCACCGCCATCGTCCACTTCTCCTTCAACGTCATCGGCACACTGGTGTTTTTGTGCGCGTTCTACGGCCTCAACGCCGTGCTGCATTTCTCGTTCTATGACCGGGGCGTGACGACGTTCGGCATCGCCGTCGTGCACACGCTGTTCAACGTCACCACCACGCTGGTGCTGCTGCCCTTCACCAGACAGCTCGAGCAGCTGGCCTACCTGGCCGTGCCGGACGACAAAAAGCCCGAGCAGACCGTTCTGCTCGACGACCGCCTGCTCTCCACCCCGTCGGTGGCGGCGGCGCGCACGATGCAGGTCGGCATCGAGATGGCCGAGACGGCCCGCACGGCCGTTCTGCAGGCGATGGCCGCCACCCACGATTGGAGCCAGGAGCTGGCCGACGCCGTCGAGCAGGGCGAGCAGGCGTCCGACCGGTATGAGGACGTGCTCGGCACCTATCTCGTCAAGCTGGGGGCCAAGCGCATGGCGGACGCCGACCACCGCACCGTCAATACGCTGCTGCATTCCATTGATGATTTTGAGCGCATCAGCGACTACGCCACCCACCTGGTCGACACCGCCCGGGAAATGAACGAGAAGGACATCCATTTCAGCGCCGAGGCGCTCGAGGACCTGGGCGTGCTTGAATCCGCCGTGCAGGATATCCTGACCCGCACGGTCGAGAGCTTCCGCAAAGGCGACCTCTATGCCGCCGGCAAGGTCGAGCCGATGGACCAGGTCGTCAACGGCCTGGTGCGCGAGGTCAAGGCCCGGCACATCGCCCGCCTGCAGGCCGGCACCTGCACGCTGGAGTTCGGCTTTGTGCTCGATGACCTGCTGACCAGCTACCAGCGCGTGGCCGACCACTGCTCCAACGTGGCGGTCGCGATGATCGAGGTCGCCGCCGACCGCTTTGACACCCACGAATACCTGAACGCCCTCAAGCACGGCGGCATCGACGACAAGTTCGAGAAACGTCTCGAAAAATACCGCGACCGCTACGCCTTCACGCGCGAGGACGCCTGACGGCCCTGCATTTTCCACAAAACCAACGCGCCCCGCGGCGGCCGCCGCGGGGCGCGGAGTATCCGGAAATACTGACAAATCGACGCCAAAAAAATTGGCAGATTTGCCGATTGACAACCACCCTTGCCGCCGCTTATCATTATAGCAGTTACTGGATTGTTACTCCCTGCGGAGGCATTACCGGAGCATTTGGATGTGCTTTTGTTTTGCTGACCGGGGGCTTTTTTATACCGTATCGCGGAAAGGACGGCGGAAAAGTTGCTGGTATGCAAAAAAATCAACAACAACGTCGCCGTCTGCCGGGATGGCAATGGGCGGGAGCGCATCGCCTTCGGCAAGGGCATTGGCTTTCCGCCCACGCCCTACGAGCTGACCGATTTGAACAAGATCGACCGCACCTTTTACAACGTCAGCGGGCAGTATCTGCCGCTGCTCAACGACATCCCGGGGGATGTCATTGAATTCACTGCCGACCAGATGGACGAGGTCATCGGCTCGCTGCCCTACGAGACCTCCCCCAACCTGACCCTGACCTTGGCCGATCACCTGGCCTTTGCGATGGAGCGCGCCAAAAAGGGCATCTATGTGCAGATGCCTCCGGTGTACGAGCTGGAGCAGAGCTACCCGCTGGAGGTCAAGCTGGGGCGGCGGTTCGTGGCGGCGCTGGAACGGCAGTTCCGGTGCACACTGCCCAAGGGCGAGGTGCAGGGCGTGGCCATGCACTTTATCAATGCCCGCAATGCGCCGGCACAGGGCGCGGAGCCCGCGCCCGACATCGAGCAGCAGTACGAGACCATCCTGGAACAAACGACCGAGATCATCGAGAGGGAGATGGGCATCACGGTCAAGCGGAGCAGCTTCAACTACGCGCGCTTTGCCACCCACCTGCAATACCTGCTCAAGCGGATGTTCGAGCAGACGCCCATCGACACCGAGAACGTGCAGATGTACCGTTCCATCCGTGAGGAATACCCCGAGGTGGCCGCCTGCGTGGACAAGATCGGCGAGTATTACCGCGACACCTGGCACGCCGCCCTGACCGAGGAGGAAAAGCTCTATCTCATCATGCACACCAACCGTGTGTGCGCGCAGGAAACGCTGTAAAGCGGTTCGACAAAAGAAAATCTATCACGTTGGATTGTAACCCCGCAAGCCCTTGGCGGCGAAAAGGGGGCATGACCTTCTTACCGCGGGGCGTCTGGCCCCGCGGCACGGAAGGTCTTGTTTTTTATCATATATACGCCCATACAGGTATCCCCGGCCGCCTTGTGCACGGGCCGCCGGAGTCACATACAGAACCCCTTGAAACATCAAAACGAAAAGGAGAAATCATTATGGCAGACAACAAAAAGATCGCACAGGACGTGCTGGAGGCCGTTGGCGGCGCAGCCAACATCACCAGCGTGTCCCATTGCATGACCCGCCTGCGCTTCAACCTCAAGGACGAGAGCCTGGCCCCCGATGACGCCGTCAAGAAGGTGGCCGGTGTGGCCGGCGTCATGCACAGCGGTGGCCAGACACAGATCATCATCGGCCAAAACGTGGACAAAGTCTATGCCGAGCTGACCAGGATACCGGGCGTTTCCGGCGGCGGTGCAGTGCCGGACGATGTACCCGCCGAGAAAAAGCCGCTGACCCTGAAGTCCGTCGGCGGCGCCATCATGGACGTTCTGTCCGGTTCGCTGGTCCCGGCCATCCCGGTCATGCTGGCGGCCTCCATCTTCAAGATGCTGGTGGCCGTGTTCGGCCCCGATATGCTGGGCATCCTGCCCGCCGAGAGCGACCTGTACACCCTGTTCACCCTCGTGGGTGACGCCGGATTCTACTTCTTCCCCGTCCTCGTCGGCTATACCTGCGCCAAAAAGGTCGGCGCCACGCCGGTCATGGGCATCTTCCTGGGCGGCATCCTGCTGCACCCCACCATCACCCAGATGGCCAACGACGGCACCCCCTTCACCGTGTACGGCATCCCGGCGGCGCTGCAAAGCTACGCCAGCACCATCCTGCCCATCATCCTCTCGGTGTGTGTGATGGCCCAGGTTGAAAAGTTCTTTAAGAAGATCATCCCCGATTCCCTCAAGGTCATGTTCGTGCCGGTGCTCACCACCGCGGTCATGCTGCCCATCGCCCTGTGCGTGCTCGGCCCGCTTGGCGGTTTCCTCGGCAACTACATCTGCGCCGCCATCATCGCTTTCGGCAATGTGGCAGGCTTCATCGGCGTGGCCGTGATCGCCGCCACTTGGGAGTTCCTGGTCATGACCGGTATGCACCACGTCATGATCAGCCAGATGATCCTCGTTTTTGCCCAGACCGGGTATGACCCCGTCATCTCCGTCGGCGCCACGCTGGCCGGCTTCGGCGTTGTGGGAATGTGCCTTGGTATGTTCTTCGTCGTCAAGGATAAAGAGCAGAAGGGTCTGACCATCAGCTACGCCATCGCCAGCCTCATCGGCGGCGTGACCGAGCCCGGCCTCTACGGTGTCGGTATGCGCTGGATGAAGCCCTTCATCGGCATGGCCATCGGCGGCTTTGCCGGCGGCCTGTACGCCGGCATCATGGGCGTTACCTGCTATGCCATGGTCCCGGTGGCCAGCGTCATCGCTTTGACCGCTTTCCTGGGCGGCAGCAGCGCCAACTTCATCAACGGCATCATCGCGGCCATCATCACCATCGTCGTTTCCGCCATCGCCACCTTCCTGCTTTGCCGCAAGGTCGATACCAGCAAGTGATCTTCTTTCACACACCCGCCAGACCCCGGCCCCGTGCCGGGGCCTGACGGCTTTCCCGATCTCACACAAGAAAAGGAGGCTGCCCGCCATGTCTCACCGCATCCTTGTTCGCGCCGATGATCTCGGTTACTCCGAGGGCGTCAACTGCGGCCTTGCCAAATCGGTCAAGGACGGTATCATCCGATCCGTCGGCGTCATGACCAATATGCCGGCCGTGACCCACGGCCTTACCCTGCTCAAGGGCGTGCCGGTCTGCTACGGCCAGCACACCAACATCTGCGTCGGCAGACCCCTTACCGACCCGGCCTGCATCCCCAGCCTCTGCCAGCCCAACGGCGAGCTCAAGCCCAGCCGAGCCTACCGCGAGGCCGCCAAAAGGGGCGAGGATTTTGTCGTGCTGGACGAGGTGATTTTGGAGATCGAGGCCCAGTACCAGCGCTTTGTCGAGCTCATCGGCGGCGAGCCGCACTATTTTGAGGGCCACGCCGTGGCCAGCGACAACTTTTTCAAGGGCCTGCAGATCGTCGCCGAACGCCACGGTCTGGACTACCTCGGCTTCTCGCCCCTGGGGCCGGTCAAATTCCGGAACACCATGCTGTACACCAGCATGGACAGTATGCAGCCGGGCTATGATCCTTTCGAGAGCCTGAAACAGGCTGCCCGCAAGGATTACGGCCCCGACGGCTGCGCCATGTTCGTCTGCCACCCGGGCTATCTTGACGATTTCATCCTCAAGACTTCGTCGCTGACCGTTCCGCGCACACAGGAGGTGGCGATGGCCATCGCGCCCGAAACCAAGGCTTGGCTGGCCGAAAACGACGTGCAGGTCATCACCTACGACGATCTGACGTAAAACGACACAGGCATATATAACAAGGCCGTGCGGGCCGCGCATTGCGCGGCCCGCACGGCCGTTTGTTTCGTTCAGATGCCTCTTTACGCCGCCGGGGTCAGGGTGAGCAGGTCGCAGGTGCCCCAGCCGCCGATCTGCGTGTCGATGACGATGCACACCTGCACGGCGGTCTCGGCGTCGGCGGTGTAGTCCACCGTCAGCTCATGCCAGTCGGCCCAGCCGGTCAGGTAGGTCTCGCTCTCGGCCAGCACGGTGCCGTCGGTGCCCAAAATCTGCAGCATCACAAGGTCGCCCTCATAGCCCTGGGCCATGATGCTCGCCGTGTAGGCGCCTGGGGTCAGCGTGATGGGGTCGGTCGTGGTCACGGTGTTGCGCACGTTCTCGCTCTCGCTCCACCAGTGCAGGTCGTTCTTGCCCTCGTAGGGGTCCTCGCTGTTGGGGATGGCCGAGACGGCGGCGCCGTCCACGGTGTAACCGCTGCCGTCGTCAAAGCTGGCCATGGCGGCGGGGATCAGGTTGCCCTCGGCCGTTATGGCCTCGCCGCCGGTGCCGGCCGTGCCGCCGGTGCCCTCCAGCCATTCCTCGGGGGCCAGGTCGGGGTTCTCGCAGCCGGTGTACGCATACTGGCCGAACTTCAGGCTGGCCAGCGCGCGGCCGGCCGCGTCAAAGAAGGCCTGGTTGTCCACCGCCGAGCCGCCGTAGTATTTGCCGGCGTCGTCGGGGTCATAGGCGGCGGCATAGCTGCTGGCCCAGCCGCTGCCGAACTGCTCCCACTTTTTCTGGTTGTCGGCCGCCGAGGCGCCGTGGGTGATGTCGCCGACCGTGATCCACGCCGGCTCCCAGTAATACACGCCGATGCCGCCGGCCGTGTACACGGCCTCCATCAGGTCGCGCAGGAACACCGTCTGCCCCTGCACGCTGAAGGACCAGTGCAGGTCGGGGCCGGTGTCGTTCGAGCCCACGGCCACCGTGTTGCCGGAGCCGTCGGTGTCGGTCAGGGTGTTGGCGTAGCTGGTCTCGGCCACCATCACCTGCTTGCCGTAGGTCTCGCGCACGGCCGAAAGCTCGGCGATCAGGTTGTCAAAATCGCCGTGCCAGTAGGGATAGTAGCTGGTGGCGAGGATATCATAGGGGACGCTGTGCTCATCGAGCACCTTGGCCCAGCTCGTAAAGGTGCCCTTCTCGGGGTTGGTCAGGTGGATGACGGCGGCCACGTCGCGCCCGGCGCTCTCACCGAAGCTGTGCACGGCGCCCACACCGGCCGAGAAGGCGGCGCACATCGCGTCGTTGCCGGAAAGCCCCGCGATGCCGCCGGTCGTCTCGTTGCCGACCTGGACCGAATCGACGACGCCGGGGGCGACCAGCTCGATGCCCTCGAGCGCGTCGGTGATGAAATCGGCGATGGCGTCACAGGTCTGCTCGGTGGTCATGCCCTCCCACGCTTTCGGGGCCATCTGCTTGGCCGGGTCGGCCCAGAAGTCCGAGAGGTGGAAATCGACCAGCATATGCAGGCCGGCCTCCTTGCAGCACTCGGCCAGCGCGGCGGCGACGGTAACATCGTTGTTGCCGCCGCCGTAGCCGTTGTGGTCGGCGTCGAACGGGTCGTTCCACACGCGCACGCGCACATGGGTGATGCCGCTGTCGGCCAGCAGCTGGCAAAAAGCCGCCATGTCGGTGATGGCATTGCCGTCAAAATCATGATACACGACGCCGCTTTCGAGCTCCGCCGGCAGGCTGGAGATGTCCACGCCGCGGATGAAATCCTCCGGCAGGCCCTCGATGGGCTCGACGTTGACGGCGGTGACGGGCGGCGTGTCCGGGGTCTCGGGCACGGTCGGCTCGGCGGGCTCCGGCGTCGGCGCGGGCTCGGCCGGGGCCTCGGTCGGCTCGGCGGGGGCGTCCTGTTGGGGTGCGGAACAGCCGGCGGCGGCAAACGCCAGGCAGCCGGCCAGCAGCAGCGCCGCGCCGCGGCGCCGAAGGGTGCGATGGTCCATGGTACAAGTCTCCTTTCCTGTGGTCGTCTCCTGTTTTTAAGATAGCACAGCCGCCGCCGCTTTGCAAGGCGGACGGCCCTGGGCAAACTGTACAAACCACGGCCGGCTTTTTCGACAGGTTTGCCTTGCACTCCCCGCCGTAAAATGATACAATGGTACCGGATACACCGGGAGAGGGGGCCTTTTTTTGACCTGGCTGGACAAGCTGGAGCGCCGCTTCGGGCGGTACGCCATCCCCAACCTCATCACCGTCGTGGTGCTGGGGCAGGCGCTGGCGTGGGCCGTCATCATGTTCGTGTACTACCCGCTCATGGACCTGCTGCCGCTCACCCGCTGGGGGCTGCTGCACGGGCAGATCTGGCGGCTGGTCACCTTTGTCTTCATGCCCTCGCTCACCTCGCCGATCTACCTGCTGCTGGAGCTGTACTTTTACTGGTGGGTCGGCACCTCGCTCACCCGCGCCTGGGGGGATTTCCGCTTCTGCGTTTATTTCCTCGCCGGTATGCTGGGGGCTATCCTCAGCTGCCTGCTCACCGGGCAGGGCGGCACCGGCGGGCTGTTCCTCAGCCTGTTCTTCGCCTACGCCTGGATGTGGCCGGAGCAGCAGGTGCTGCTGATGTTCCTCATCCCGATCAAGGTCAAGTGGCTGGGCTGGGCGGCCGCCGCGCTGTGGGCGCTGCAATTCATCCTCGGCGGGCTTGCCGACAAGGTCAGCCTGCTGTTCGGCCTGGCCGGGTTCCTGCTCTTCTTCGGGCGCGAGATCTGGCACTGGGCGCGCGACGGCGTCATCAGCTACAAGCGCCGGCGTGACTGGCAGGACCGCAACCGCTGAGCTGTTGCAAAAGAGGGGTTCGGCGCCACTGGCTGCGCCGGTCCGCCTGCACCCCTCTCTGGGACACACCCCGTCACAAAAAATATCGTTCTCATGCCTGACGGCGACGCGAACGACATTTTTTGCTCTAGAGGTATCGTCCTCGTCTGCACATGTCAGCCGAGGACGATGGGTTGAAAAGTGACCGTCTGATGGACCACGAAACGGCTGTTTTGATAAAAAGGAGGGGACGACGATGAAACTGGTAACGGCGATCGTCAACAAGGAGGATTCCCGCGCAGTGTGCAGTGAGCTGCTGCGCCACAAATTCTATGTGACCCGGCTGGCCACGACCGGCGGCTTTCTGATGGCCGGCAACATGACGCTGATCATCGGCACCGAGGACGAAAAGGTCGATGACTGCATTGCCTGCATCGCCAAGTGCTGCCGCCAGCGCACCGAGATCGTGCCCGGCACCGCCACCGTCGGTATCGGGCTGGAGAGCGCCATGCCGATGGAGGTCACGGTCGGCGGCGCCACGGTGTTCGTGACCAACGTCGAACGGTTCGAAAAGCTGTGATGCTCGAACGCCTGGCCGGCAACGCGGCCCTGAAGGCGGACTGGCAGGCGGCGCTGGCCGCCGGCCGGCTGCCCCATGCGCTGCTGCTGGTCGGCGAGGCGGGCAGCGGTGCCGGCTTTGCCGCCCGCTGCCTGGCCGCCGATTACCTTTATCCGGCGGGCGGCCCCCATGCCGAGGCGGTGCTCAAGGGCACCGACAGCGAGTGCATCGTGCTGCGCGGCGAGGGCGCCTCCGGCCAGATCCCGGTGGCGAAGGTCCGCGCCGCGCGCGAGGCCATCGGCCACAGCGCCCTGGGCACCGACGCACGCGGCCGCGTGCTGTTTTTGTACGGCGCACAGGACCTGAACGGCCCCTCGGCCAACGCGCTGCTGAAAATTTTGGAGGAGCCCCCGGCGGATGTGCTCTTTTTGCTGACGGCCCGCAGTGCCGCGGCGGTGCTGCCCACCGTGCGCAGCCGCTGCGCGGCCTACACGCTGGCGCCGGTGCCGCAGGAGGAGTGCGCGGCGGCCCTGTGCCATGCCGACCCGCTGCTGGGCGCAGACCGGGCCCGGAGCCTTGCCTTTTTGTACGGTGGGCTGTTGGGCGCGGCGCTGCGGGCCGTGCGCGAGCCGGCGGTCAAAAGCGCCGTGCAGCGCGCAAAGGATATCGCTGTAGCCGCCGGTCGGCGGGACGCCTACCGCGTGCAGGCGCTGCTGGCGGCGACGGAGAAGGACCGCGAGGGCGCCAGGCTGCTGCTGGACCAGCTGGACCGGCTGTGCGGCGCCGCGCTGCGCCGCCCCGGCTTTGCGGGGCTGGACCCGGCGCGGGCGGCCGCCATACTGCAGGCGGACGGGCAGGCGCGGCAGGCCATCGGGCGCAACGGCAATCTGCGCCTGGCCTTGAGCGTGGCCGGGGCCCGGATGTGCCAATAGTGCCGGCAAACGGAAAGGAAACGGTATGAAAGTCATTTCGGTCAAATTCAAAGAAAGCGGCCGGGCCTACTACTTTGACCCCGGCTCCCTGACCCCCAAAGAGGGGGACTACGTCGTGGTCGAGACCGCCCGCGGCGTCGAATGCGGCGAGGTCGTGCGCGCCGCCCACGAGGTACCGCAGGCCGGCGCCCAGCGGGAGCTCAAGCCCGTGCTGCGCATGGCCGACGGCGTCGACATCCGCCGTATGCAGCAGAACCGCGCCGACGTGCAGAACGCTTTTGACGTCTGTGCCGAGCGCATCGCCGCCTTCGGCCTGGCGATGAACCTTGTCGACGCCGAGTACACGCTGGACCGTTCCAAGCTGGTGTTCTATTTCACGGCCGACAACCGCGTCGACTTCCGCGAGCTGGTCAAGGACCTGGCCGGGCGCTTCCACACCCGCATCGAGCTGCGCCAGATCGGCGTGCGCGACGAGAGCAAGATGATGGGCGGCCTTGGCATCTGCGGGCAGGCCTTCTGCTGCAGCCGCTTTCTGCGCAGCTTCCAGCCCGTGTCCATCAAGATGGCCAAGGAGCAGGGCCTCAGCCTCAACCCGGCCAAAATCAGCGGCGCCTGCGGGCGGCTGATGTGCTGCCTGGCCTACGAGCAAAAAAGCTACGAGTACCTCAACTGCATCACGCCGCAGCCGGGCAGCGTCGTGCGCACGCCGGACGGCGAGGGCACCGTGGTCGAGGCGAACGTCATCGCCGGCACGCTCAAGGTGCGGCTGGCGGTCGAGAGCCTGGCCCCGCGCAGCTACCCCGTGGCCGACTGCGTCTACCTGCGCGGTGGGCGCCGCGCGCCCAAGCCCCCGCGCCCCGAGGCGGCGCCGCCGGCGCCGGCCGGGAACGCCGACCCGGCTTCCCCCGCCGTTCCGGGACCCGACGCCGAGGCCTGACCCCGAGCGCCGCAGCGCAGAATTTTGCAGTTAGCGGCCGCTATTTTTGCGCCCGCCCTTGCAAAGCCGTGCGCGGGATGCTACAATACTATCAAACGCGGGGGCATTTCCCCGCGCAGATCGACCCGGGCGGCCCGCCGTGCAGGGGGACCGGGCGGCAAACGACCACACATAGCACGGAGATAAGGAGTGTATCATGGCTCACAAGGTTTCCGATGAGTGCGTCGCCTGCGGCGCCTGTGTTGACACCTGCCCCGTCGGCGCCATCACCCTGGGCGACAAGGCCGAGGTCGATGCCGCCACCTGCGTGGACTGCGGCGCCTGCGAGGGCGTTTGCCCCACCGGCGCGATCACCGCTGAATAAGCCGGTATCCGCGATCCTGCGCCCCGGCGCCAGACGGCGCCGGGGCGTTCCCTGTGCCATCCCAAAGGAGCCGCCATGAACGGGCAAAGAAACTACCGGAAAACCCTGACCGCCTGCTACCTGGGCTTTGTCACACAAGCCATCTCGGCAAACTTTACACCGCTGTTGTTTTTGACCTTCAAAAGCAGCTATGGCATCGGCTTTGAAAAGCTCGCCCTGATCCCGCTCGTTTTCTATCTGACGCAGCTGTTTGTTGACCTGGCAGCCACGAAATTTGTTGACAAGATAGGCTACCGTATCTGTGTGGTGGCGTCGGAGATTTTGTCGGCGGCGGGGCTTGCCTTACTGCCCATCCTGCCGGAGCTGCTGCCTGTCCCGTTCTGGGGCATCCTGCTCGCCGTCGTGCTCTATGCCACGGGCAGCGGCCTGATCGAGGTACTGGTCAGCCCCATCGTGGAAGCCTGCCCCTTTGAGAACAAAGACGGCGTGATGAGCCTGCTGCACTCTTTCTACTGCTGGGGCGCGGTCGGTGTGATTTTGGGTTCAACGCTCTTTTTCGCCGTGTTCGGCCTTGAAAACTGGAAAATCCTGACCCTGCTTTGGGCGTTGGTGCCGCTGTACAACGCTTTCAATTTCCGGACCTGCCCCATTGACCGGCTGGTCGAGAACGGCGAGGGCCTGCGCCCCGGCCAGCTGCTGGGGCTGCCGCTGTTCTGGCTGCTGATTCTGCTGATGGTGTGCGCCGGCGCCTGTGAGGCGGCGATGGCGCAGTGGGCGTCGGCCTTTGCCGAATCCGGGCTTGGGGTCTCCAAGACCGTCGGCGACTTGGCCGGGCCCTGCGCGTTCGCGGTGCTGATGGGACTGTCCCGCGTCCTGTACAGTAAAATGACCGGCAGACTGGACCTGGTGCGGACAATGACGGCGTGCGGGGCGCTGTGTGTGGTCTGCTACCTGACGGCGGCGCTGGCGACTGTGCCGGTGCTGGGGCTGGTCGGCTGCGCCTTTTGCGGTATGGCAGTCGGCATCATGTGGCCGGGCTCCATCAGCATCTCGGCCCAAAAATGCCCGCGCGGCGGCACGGCGATGTTCGCCTTTTTGGCACTGGCCGGGGACCTTGGCGCGACCGTGAGCCCGGCGATGGTCGGCGGCGTTTCTGACCTGGCCGGCAGCAATCTAAAGACTGGGTTGCTGGCCGCCACAGCGTTCCCGCTGCTGCTGGTCCTCGGCCTGCTGGCCCTGCGGCGGAGTTCCCGGGCAGCCCCGAAATAAGAGCCCGGTTTTCGGCAAGTGGACGGCGGTATAGCGCCCACTTGCAGTTTTTTGCGGTTTATGGTATACTTCTGTATCATGCCGGCGGCAGGCCGCCGGGGATGAAATCCAAAAAAACGAAAGTAGAGATGACAGTCCCCATGGACGATGGCAGTTCGATAGCGCTGATGATCGCAGCCATGCTGCTGCTCTGCGCTATGTCGGCGTTTTTTTCCGCCGCCGAGACCGCCTATTCCTCCCTCAACCAGATCCGCCTGAAAAGCCGGGCCGACAGCGGCGACGAGGGCGCCGCCCGCGTGCTGGCGCTGGCCCAGCGCTATGACAGCCTGCTCTCCACCATCCTCATCGGCAACAACATCGTCAACATCGCCCTGGCCAGCCTCGGCACGGTGCTGTTCACCGATTACGTCTCGCGCCAAAGCGGCCCCGCCCTCTCGACGCTGGTCGTCACGCTGGTGGTGCTGATCTTCGGCGAGGTCACGCCCAAGAGCCTGGCCAAGGAGATGCCGGAAAAATACGCCCAGATCGCGGCGCCGGTGCTTTCGATGCTGCTTTGGGTGCTCACGCCCGCCAACTGGCTGTTCGGGCTGTGGAAGGGCTTTTTGGCCAAACACTTCCACACCGGGGACAGCGAGGGCATCACCGACGCCGAGCTGATGACCATGGTCACCGAGGCCGAGACCGGCGGCGATCTGACCGACCGCGAGAGCGAGCTCATCCGATCCGCCATCGAGTTTGACGACGTCGAGGTCGAGCAGGTGCTGACCCCGCGCGTCGACGTCGAGGCCGTGCCCGACACCATCACGCCGGACGAGCTGGCCGAGGCCTTTGCCGAGAGCGGCTACAGCCGCCTGCCGGTCTACCACGAGACCATCGACAACATCATCGGCGTCATCCATGAGAAGGACTACTACTCCGCGCTGCGCAAGAGCGAGGACGATATCGACATCGAGGCGCTGATCGCGCCCACCATCTACACCACCGCCAGCACCCAGATCAGCCAGCTGCTCGGCGCGCTGCGCGAGAAGCACCACCATCTGGCCGTCGTCGTCGACGAGTACGGCGGCACCGAGGGCATCGTCACGCTGGAGGACATCCTCGAGGAGCTGGTCGGCGAGATCTGGGACGAGCACGACGAGGAGATCGAGGAGTTCCGCAGGCAGGCGGACGGGCGCTGGCTCATCGCCGGCAGCGCCGCCGTCGAGGACCTGTACGAGGAGCTCTCCATCCCCGAGGAGCCCGACCTCGACGCCGTCACGGTCAGTGGGCTGGTGCAGGAAAAGACCGGGCGCCTGCCCAAGGTCGGCGACCGGTTCGAGATCGGCCGCTATGACGGCGTGGTGACCAAGACGCGGCAGCGCCGCGTGGTCGAGGTCTGCCTGCACGAGCGCCCGGCCCCCCAGCCCGACCAAAAGCCCGCGGCACACGCGCCGCGCGGCCGCAGCAACAGCCATTAAATATCCGCCCCGGCACGTTTTGTGCCGGGGCGTTGCCGTTTTACCGGGAGGTCTGCCGTGATTTCGAAAGAATCGGGCCGCCTCTGGTCGGGGATATGCCTTTAAACCTGACGAAAGACAGTTGTACCCATCCTTCGTACACCTGCGGTGTGCGCCGGAGTGGATACAACTGTCTTTCTGTTATAAGGTTCATGCGGCATACCCGCCTCGCGGCGGCCCTCTCTACCGCGGGAACATCACCGCCACCCGACCGGAGGCGGCCCAGATTCGATCGTAAGAAATTTACGCTTTGCTCTGCCGCTTCTTGAGCACGAGCAGCAGCCCGACGGTGGCCAGGGCGCCTACCGGCAGCATAATGACGCCGGGCAGGCCCGCCGCGGCCAGCAGCCCGGCGAAGATATAGCACACAAAGCTGATGCCGGCCGCCGTCATCGCGTAGGGCAGCTGGGTCGAGACATGGTTGACATGGTCGCTCTGCGCGCCGGCCGAGGCCATGATGGTGGTGTCGGAAATGGGCGAGCAGTGGTCGCCGCAGACGGCGCCCGCCATGCAGGCGGCGATGCAGATGATGCTCAACGGGTTGTCGGCCGGGAACACCCCCTGCGTGATGGGGATGAGGATGCCGAAGGTGCCCCAGCTCGTGCCGGTGGCAAAGGCCAGCAGGCAGCCCACTAAAAACACCAGCGCCGGCAGGAACATCTGGAACGCGCCCGCGCTGCCCTTGACCACGCCCTCGACGAACTGGGCCGCGCCCAGCGAATCGGTCATGGTCTTGAGCGTCCAGGCAAAGGTCAGGATCAGGATGGCCGGGACCATCGCCTTGAAGCCCTCGGGGATGAAGTCCATCATCTCGGTGAACTTGAGCACCCGCCGTGCCAGATAGAACAGCATGGTGATGACCAGCCCCACCGCGCTGCCCAGCATCAGCCCGACCGAGGCGTCGGAGTTGGAGAAGGCCGTGACGATGCTCATATACCCCTCGTCCCCCGGCACAAAGAAGTTGCCGGAGTAGAGCATCCCGACGATGCAGGCGATGATGAGCACCGCGATGGGGAACACAAGGTCCACGACCTGGCCCTTGCTCTCGGCCGTGTCTTCATTGACGCCGGTGTAGGGGTTGGCGCCGCTGAACAGGTCCCCGGTCTCGATGGCGGTCTTCTCGTGTTTGGCCATCGGCCCGAACTCGACCCCCAGCAGGATCATGCCCACCATCATCACGACGGTGAACAGCGCGTAGAAGTTGTAGGGGATGGCGCGGATGAAGAGCAGCAGCCCCTGCCCGTCCGCCGCATAGCTGGCCACGGCCGCCGCCCAGCTGCTGACCGGGGCGATGATGCACACCGGCGCGGCGGTGGCGTCGATGAGGTAAGCCAGCTTGGCGCGGGAGATGCGGTGCTTGTCGGTCAGCGGCCGCATGACCGAGCCGACGGTCAGGCAGTTGAAGTAATCGTCGATGAAGATCAGGCAGCCCAGCACGACGGTGGCCAGCTGCGCGCCGACGCGGGTCTTGATGTTTTTGGCCGCCCACCGCCCGAAGGCGGCCGAGCCGCCGGCGCGGTTCATCAGGCAGACCATGATGCCCAAGATGACAAGGAATACCAGGATGCCGACGTTGTAGCTGTCGGACAAAACGCCCACCACGCCGTCCTCGAACACATGGCGCAGCGTGCCCTCAAACCCGGCCAGGGGGCCGGCGCAGCCGGGCACGGCGTAGAGCACGCCGCCCACCAGGATGCCGATGAACAGCGAGGAATAGACCTCCTTGGTGGCCAGGGCCAAAGCGATGGCAATAACGGGCGGCAGCAGCGCCCAGACGGTCGCGTACATGATGCGGGTCCCCCTTTTTTACATTCCCCAAAAAACAAAACACCACGGGCCGAACGAACGGCCCGTGGAGACACCCAGGTCATCGGTTATAAAGTATGATAGCGCTCCACAGGCCGTGACAGTCCGCGGCATATTCTGCCGCGGCCCAGCAATGCGGCGCGGGCCGCCGCCTTGCTTCGGCGGATGCCCCTTTCGCCCCCGCGGCCTGCCCGGCCACTGTGCGAGGGGGTACTTTTGGCACCCGCGCCTCTATCATGCCCGTATCGTACCACCAAACGCGGCGCTTGTCAATCGTTTTTGTCCTCCGCCCCGTCCGCCTCGGCCTTTTCGGTCAGGACGGCGATGGCGTAATCCAGCGCCGGCAGGGCGCTGGCGGTGGCGTAGTTCTTGATGTTCTGCAACTCCCGGATGACTTCCTGTACGGTCATGGCGAAGCTCCTTTCTGATGGCAGGCGGCAGCCGGCCCTCTGCCGCTATGATACCATAAACCGCGCGGGGCCGCAACACCCAAACGCGGGATTTTTTGCCCCGACCCCTTGACAAGATACCCCCGGCGGGTATATAGTAGGGATAAGATACCCCGCGGGGGTATCAAAATAAGACCGCGAGAAAAGGAGCGCTGACCGATGAGCGAATGCTGCTGCGCCGGGCATACTGACAGTGCCGGCAAGACCCGGGTGCGCACGCCGGAGGAATACCGGGACCTGATGAACCGCCTCAAGCGCATCGAGGGGCAGGTGCGCGGCGTGCAGGGGATGCTGGAGAAGGACGCCTGGTGCGCCGATGTGCTCACCCAGGTGGCGGCCATCAACGCGGCGCTCAACAGCTTTGCCAAGGTGCTGCTGAACCAGCACCTGCACACCTGCGTGGCCGAGAACGTGCGCGCCGGCAACGACGAGGTGCTGGATGAGCTTGCCGCCCTGCTGCCCAAGCTCATGAAGTAGGGGCCGCCCCAACCTTGCCAGAATGAAAGAAGGCATACCAGATGGAACGCTATGATGTGACCGGGATGAGCTGCGCGGCGTGCAGCGCCCGGGTCGAGAAGGCGGTGCTGGCCGTGCCCGGCGTGACCGGGTGCGCGGTCAACCTGCTCACCAACTCGATGGGGGTCGAGGGCAACGCCGCCCCCGCCGCCGTCATCGCTGCCGTCGAGGCGGCGGGCTACGGCGCAAAAGTCCAAAACGGACAGAATACAAAAAATATACAAAACGTAGAATCCGGCGCCGACCCGCTGGCCGACACCGAGACACCAAAGCTGCGCCGGCGGCTGCTCGCCTCGCTGGGCTTTTTGGCCGTGCTGATGTATATTTCGATGGGCGCGATGATGTGGGGCTGGCCGCTGCCCGCCTTTCTGGCCGGCAACCATCTGGCGCAGGCGTTGGCCGAGCTGCTGCTGGCGGCGGCCGTCATGGTCATCAACCAGAGGTTCTTCGTCAGCGGCTTCAAATCCGTCCTGCACGGCGCGCCCAACATGGACACCCTCGTGGCTATGGGCTCCGGCGTGTCGTTCGGGTACAGCGTCGTCGTGCTGTTTCTGATGACCGGCGACGCGCTGCGCGGCGACCACATGGCGCTGATGGCGCACATGGAGGAGCTCTATTTTGAGGCCGCGGCGATGATTTTGGCGCTCATCACGGTGGGCAAGATGCTCGAAGCGCGCTCGAAGGGCCGCACCACCGACGCGCTGCGCGGCCTGATGAAGCTGGCCCCGCAGCAGGCGACGCTGGAGCGCGGCGGGGCCGAGGTCACGGTGCCCATCGCCGAGGTGCGCAGCGGCGATATCTTCGTCGTGCGCCCGGGCGAGAACATCCCGGTCGACGGCGTCGTCGTCGAGGGGAGCAGCGCCGTCAACGAGGCGGCCCTCACCGGCGAGAGCCTGCCGGTCGACAAGGCCGCGGGCGATACCGTCTCGGCCGCCACCGTCAACCAGTCCGGTTTCCTGCGCTGCCGCGCCACCCGCGTGGGCGAGGACACGACCCTTTCCCAGATCATCCGCATGGTCAGCGATGCCGCCGCCACCAAGGCGCCCATCGCAAAAATAGCCGACCGGGTCTCGGGCGTGTTCGTGCCGGCGGTGCTGGGCATCGCGCTGGTCACGCTCGTCGTCTGGCTGGCGCTCGGGCAGACGGTCGGCTTCGCACTGGCGCGGGCCATCTCGGTGCTGGTCATCAGCTGCCCCTGCGCGCTGGGCCTGGCCACGCCGGTGGCCATCATGGTCGGCAACGGCGTCGGGGCTAAAAACGGCATTTTGTTCAAGACCGCCGTCAGCCTCGAGGCCGCGGGCCGCGTGCGGGTGGCCGTGCTCGACAAGACCGGCACCATCACGGCCGGCGAGCCCAAGGTGACCGACATCATCCCCGCCGCGCCGGGCGGCGAGGCCGCCCTTTTGCAGCTGGCGGCGGCGCTTGAGCAGCACAGCGAGCACCCGCTGGCCCGGGCCGTACTGGCGAAGGCCGCGGCGGACGGCGTGCAGCCGGCGGCCGTGACCGACTTCAAGGCCCTGCCCGGCAACGGCCTGACCGCCGTGCAGAACGGCCAACGCCTGTGCGGCGGCAACGCCGCCCTCATGGAGCGGGAGCTCGACGGCGGCGTGCCGGCGGACCTGCGCGCGAAAGCCGAGGCGCTGGCCGGGGCCGGCAAGACGCCGCTGTGGTTCGCCGCCGACGGCAAGCCGGCCGGTCTTATCGCGGTGGCGGACGTCATCAAAGAGGACAGCCCCGCCGCCATCGCCCAGCTGCGCGCGCTCGGCCTGCGGGTCGTCATGCTCACCGGCGACGGCGAGCGCACGGCCAAAGCCATCGGCGCGCAGGCCGGCGTCGACGAGGTCATCGCCGGCGTATTGCCGGACGGCAAGGAGGCGGTCGTGCGCCGCCTGCAGACCGAGGGCGGCCCGGTGGCCATGGTCGGCGACGGCATCAACGACGCCCCCGCCCTGACCCGCGCCGACATCGGCATCGCCATCGGCGCCGGCACCGACGTCGCCATCGACGCCGCCGACATCGTGCTGATGAAGAGCCGCCTGACCGACGTGGCGGCCGCCATCCGGCTCTCCCGCGCGACGTTGCGCAACATCCACGAGAACCTGTTCTGGGCTTTCTTCTACAACTGCATCGGCATCCCGCTGGCGGCGGGGGCCTTCGTCAGCCTCGGGCTGCGGCTCAACCCCATGTTCGGCGCCGCGGCGATGAGCCTGTCCAGCTTCTGCGTGGTGTCCAACGCGCTGCGCCTCAACCTGTTCGACCCGCACGACACGCGGCATGACCGCGCGCCGCGCGGCGCCCATACCGCGCCGGCGGCCCCCGCGGCCCCGGCCATCCAAACCGTCAAGGAGGAAACGACCATGCAAAAGACCATGACCATCGAGGGCATGATGTGCCCCCACTGCGAGATGACCGTCAAAAAGGCGCTGGAGGCGCTGGACGGCGTGACCAGCGCCGCCGTCAGCCACGAGGCCGGCACCGCCGTCGTGACGATGAGCGCCCCCGTCGACGACGCGGCCCTGACCGCCGCCGTCACCGACAAGGGCTACGAGGTCAAGGCCATCGCCTGAGCTGAGCGTGTCGATAAATCGACACGCTCCAAAAGAGGGGTTCGGCGTTACTGGCTGCGCCGGTCCGCCTGCACCCCTCTCTTGGACACACCCCGTCGCAAAAAATGCCGTTCGCATGCCCAAAGGGCGACTTGAACGGCATTTTTTGCTCTAAAGGTATCGGCCCTGCCCGCGCATGTCGGTCAGGGCCGATGGGTTTTAGCTGTGCTTGCTACAGGTACAACTTGAAAACGAGTGCCAAATGCGGTATAGTAAAAGCAGTAGCTCCAACTTTTGGAAAGGTGTGATCGTATGTTGGACCTGCCCCTGAACATTGATTTTACCGGCAAAGTCGTCGTCGTCACCGGCGCCGGCGGCGCGCTGTGCGGCACCATGGCCCGTGCCTTTGCGCAGGCGGGCGCCAAGGTCGCGGCGCTCAACCGCAGTGACGCCGCCATCAACCAGCTGGCCGCGGACTGCCGCGCCGAAGGCTACATCTGCAACGCCTACAAGGTCAACGTGCTGGACCGCGAGGGTCTGGCCGCCGTGCACGAGCAGATCTTACAGGACCTGGGCCCCTGCGACATCCTCATCAACGGCGCCGGCGGCAACAACCCCCGCGCCACCACCGACAATGAGTTCCAGCACGAGGCCAGGGAGGGCCAAAAGACCTTCTTTGATTTGGAGGCCGACGGCATCGAGGCGGTGTTCACCCTCAACTTTGCCGGCACCGTGCTGCCCACGCAGATCTTTGCCAAAGACATGGTCGAGCGCGGCAAGGGCTGCATCCTCAACATCTCGTCGATGAACGCCTATGTGCCCTTGACCAAGATCCCCGCCTACTCCGGCGCCAAGGCGGCCATCTCCAACCTCACGCAGTGGCTGGCCACCCATTTCGCCGGCTCCGGCATCCGCTGCAACGCCATCGCCCCGGGCTTTTTGGTCTCCAACCAGAACCGCACGCTGCTCTTCAACGCCGACGGCACCCCCACGGCCCGCGCCGCCAAAATTTTGGCCGGCACGCCGGCCGGGCGCTTCGTCGAGAGCGAGGAGCTGCTGGGCGGCGTCTTCTTCCTGTGTGACGACAAGGCCGCCAGCGCCGTCAACGGCGTGGTGCTGCCCATCGACGCCGGCTTCGCCGCCTACGGCGGCGTGTGACCGGGAAATAAAGATACGGCGCCGGGGCTTTCGCCCCGGCGCCATTTCTTTATCCGTTTGCTTCCATAAGCGCCGCCAGTGTTTCGGTGTCCACGGCCGGCACATAGTAGAACACATAGTCCTTGAGGCCCAGCGCTGCGGCGTCGTCGCTCTGCGCCGTGCCGGCCTCGGCCATGAACTCCCACACCGGCACATGGTATGCGGCGCCGGCGTTCGTGTAGACGAGCCGGGCGTTCAACACCGCGTCGGCGGCCTGCCGGCAATCCACGCGCCCGTCATAGCTGCCATAGCACCGGCCGGCCCGCAAAAGCGCGAGCGCCTCGTCCTTGCTGAGCACCGGGTACTCGCCCAGCAGCGTGCCGGGCCCGGCGGCGTTCCAGTGCAAACCACTCGGGCTGCCGTCGGTGTTGGCGGCGACGAGCACCCGCCGGTAGCTGTAGTTGAGCAGGCTTTCGGCGGCAGCCGGGTACGCGTGGCCGTCCTGCCCGGCCGCGTAGAAGGCCGAGAACAGGCCGTTCTGCTCGCCGTAGATGCTGCGGTCGCCGCCCTCCAAGGCCGGGGTGTCCACGCCCAGATATTGCAGCAGGCGGGCCTGGCCCTTCTGCACCGCGGCGGCCTGCTGTTTGGCGTCACGCAGGTCGGTCACCGGGTCCGGCTCGGCGTTTTCGTCCTCGGCGAAGAACACGCTCACCTGTAGATCGTTGTACACCGTGATGCGCTCCACCCCGGCGGCGGTCAGGGCGGGCTCGTCGGCCAGCGTCAGCGTCGCCGCGCCGCCCCAGTATTCCGTCTCGCCGTTCAGGGCATTTTGCCCCTGCGCGGCGGCCTTGTCCTCGATTTGCTGCCATTCCTCCGCTTTGGGGGTGCCCGAGACCAACACGGCCCTGCCGGCCAGCGCGTCATCCACGGCAAGGCCCGCCAGTACCTGGCCAAGGGCATCGCGCATACTGCCCTCGTGCACGGCGTGGTCTGCCATCACGCTGCGGTATACGGGCAGCGTTTCGGGCACATCGTCCCCGATAAGATCGGCAAAATAGAGCTCGTCAGGCCCGTAGGCCATCAGCGCATAGCCGCCGCTGCCGTCGCCGGCGGTCAGGGCGCCGGTCAGCGTTTGGGGCAGGCTCGGCGCCAGCAGGCAGTAGTAGTCGGCCGCGATGTCGCTTGCGTCCTTCCCGTCTGCCGCACCGGCATAGGCGGCGTCGTCCGTGCCGTCCTCCGCCGTGTCACCGGCCCGGGCGGCGTCTTGCGGTTCGGCCATCGCCGCCTCGGGCGCGGCGCCGGCGTCGGCGGTCGCGTCCATGGCGGCGCCGTTGGCGCTGCCCATGCGGCCGAAGCCGCTGCGCCAGACCAGCACCGCCCCCACGAACACGCACAGGCAGGCGGCCAGCGGCGCATAGCGGCGCAGCACCGCCAGCACCGGGGCACGGCGCGCGGCGCCGGGGGCGTCGGCCTCCAGGATCAAAGCATCGTCCACCAGGCCGATGGCCTCAAACAGCTCGTGCGGCGTCATACCGTCACCCCCTGCGCTTTTAAGTAGGCGGCCAGCTTCTGCCGCGTGCGGTGCAGGCTCACCCGCACCGCGCTCTCGCCCATGCCGCAGCGCCGGGCGATGGCGGCGGTGTCGTCACAGTACCAGTAACGGCGCAGGAACACCTGCCGCGTCTGCGGCGGCTGCTCCTGCAAAAAGGCGCTGATGAGCCGCCCGGTCTCGTTCGCGTCGAAGGCGTGCTCGACGTTGGCGGTGCCGGGCAGGCATTCGGCCAGCTCGTCCAGCACCAGCTGCGCCTGCCCGCCGCCGCGCTTTTGCGCCGCGGCGGCGCTGTGGCGGTCCAGCGCCAGGTTGCGGGTGATGCGCCCCAGGTAGGGGGCCAGCCGCGCGGGCCTGTTTTCCGGCATACTGTTCCAGGCGGCCAGCCAGGTATCGTTGGTGCATTCCTCGGCGTCATGGGTGTTGGCCAGAATGTTCATGGCGATGCGGTGGCAGTACGCGCCAAACTTCTGCACCGTCTCGGTCAGGGCCTGCTCGTCCCGCGCCCAGAACAGCGCCACGATGGCTCCATCCTCCACAGCGGCTCCCTCCTTTTTGCATTCCTTTGCCATTAAGTACGGCGTTTTTGCCGCCGCGTTACACCCGGGCGCCGATATTTTCAGCAGTATGCCCGTCTATACTGCAAAACCCCCGCTGCCGGGGCAGCGGGGGCCGCACAAATCATACAGGGAAGTTACGCTAGACCGCAGGCGTTCAGGTAGTACAGGCGCAGGTCGTTGCCGAAGCGCTCCCGCAGCTCCGGATGCTGATCCATGAAGGTGTAGACGTTGAAGCTCTCGCGCCCCTGACGGCCCTCGCTCATGCCATAGTTGACAAAGTGCTGGATAAGGGCCTGCGGGCTGGAGCCCAGCGCGTTGACGACGTCCTTGTTGTAATGGTAATAGTAGCTGTACTCATAAACGTTGGAGTAGTCATGCCCATTGTACCACGAGGTGCCGGTGGTCGGCGCCGCGGCGGCAGGCTGATAGGTGGCGGCGCCGCCCAGGCCGTTGATGTACTTGGTGGCCACATACCCGACGTAGCCGCCGTAGTTGGCATGGGCCCAGCCGTTGGCGTAGTCGGTCACGTTGATGCCGGCGCCGGCCGGGATGACCACCAGCGAGGCATACTCCGTGCCGGGGCCGGTGCGCAGGTTGACGTTGCCGGTCACATAATACAGATTGTTGCCGGCGTTGCCGCTGGGCGCGGTGTTGGAGGTGACGGTGGTCGCGGGGGCGCTGTAGCCGCCCAGGCCGCTGACGTACTGGGCGCTGACGTAGCCGTCATAGTTGGCGAAGCTGGTATGGGCCCAGCCGTTGGAGACGCTGTCGATATAGATGCTGGCGCCGGACGGCACGACGATCTGTACGGGATAGTTGGTGCCGGGGCCGGTGCGCAGGTTGACGTAATCGATCACGGTATAGTTGCCGGCCGTAAAATTGGAACCGGAGCTGGCGGAGGCGGCGATGTTCTGGCCATACAGCAGGTACTTGGTGGCCACATAGCCGGAGGCATTGCCGTAATCCACGATGGTCCAGCCGGAGCCGGTGTCCGGCTGTTCCATGTAGACGGCGGCGCCGGACGGGATGACGGTGATCACGGGGTACTGGGTGCCGGGGCCCTGCCGCAGGTTGACGTCCGCGACGGTGTAGGTGACATCGTTGGCGAAGGCCGCGGTGGCGAACACACACACCAGCAGCGCCAGCGAGGCAAGCGACAAAACGAACTTTTTCATAGGCCTTTGGATCCTCCTTGCTTTTTTGGCTGCATCCTCAAAATACGGGCAGGGGCCCGTACATACAAGACCATCTTACCATATCTTGTGCCGGTATGCAACCATTTTTTTGATACAAAACGTATAATTTTATGGCAAGGCCTCACAAAATGCGGCTCTTTAAAGCGGTCAAGACCCCAAAAAGTGGGGCTTGTGGGCGCAAAGTCAACAAAACGTAAAAACCACAAGATGTGGGCAGGCGGCGCCCGGCACTTGCAACCGGGCGGCAAAGCGATTATAATAAGGTACGCACGCTGTTTTGCAAAGGAGACGATCCCCCGCATGCCCCAACGCCAGTACGCTACCCAGTATGATAAGATGACCCTGCAGCCGGTCTCCAGCCTGGTTTTGGAGCTGGGGCTGCCCACCACCGTCAGTATGCTGGTCACCAACATCTATAACGTCGTCGACACAGCCTTCGTCGGACGCATCGGCACCAGCGCCTCCGGCGCCACCGGTGTCGTGTTCGGGCTGATGGCCATTTTGCAAGCGGTTGGGTTCATGTTCGGACACGGCGCCGGCTCCAACGTCAGCCGCCAGCTCGGCGCCAAGGACGTGACGCGGGCCCGGCGCTTTGCCGCCACCTCCTTTTATATGTCGCTGCTGGCCGGCACCCTCATCGGGGCGGCGGGGCTTGTCTGGCTGTCGCCGCTGTGCCGCCTGCTCGGCTCCACCGCTACCATCCTGCCCTACGCCCGCCAGTACGCCGCGTACATCCTGCTGGCCGCGCCGGCCATGGTGGTCAGCTGCGTCATCAACAATATATTACGGTACGAGGGGCACGCCGCCTTCGCCATGGTGGGGCT
>CANRLV010000036.1 GCA_947631565.1 uncultured Gemmiger sp.
CCAGTTGCCCAGCAGGATGGGCAGCGCGTACCGCCACAGGTGGCTGTGCGGGCTGCCGACGGTCATGTCGCGCATAGAAGTACCTTTTCCTTGGATAAAGAGCTTTTTGAAAGTGGAGCGTGGAAGAAAGTAAAGGTATTTTAAATCCATCGGCCTCGGCGTGCGTGTACCGTAGCGCCCGCAGGCGCACGTCGGAGGCCAACCGCGCAAAGCGCGGCTCTTAGGCCGGAGACGCGAGGCCGATACCTCCAGAGCAAAAATGCCGCAGCAAGTCGCCGCAGGCATGCGCAAGGCATTTTTGCGACGGGGTATGTCCAAGAGAGGGGTGCAGGCGGACCGGCGCAGCCGGTAACGCCGAACCCCTCTTTTGCAGCGTGGCGACGGAGTCGACACGCTGTCAGCCTTTCTTCTTGCTCAGCGCTTTCATGCGCTGGTCGTGGTCCAGGATGCGTTTGCGGATGCGCAGGCTCTCCGGCGTGACCTCCAGCAGCTCGTCGGCGGCCAGGAATTCCAGGCACGCCTCCATGCTCAGCTTGGTCACCGGCACCAGGCGCAGCGCGTCGTCGCTGCCGGAGGCGCGGGTGTTGGTCAGGTGCTTGGTCTTGCACACGTTGACGGTGATGTCCTCGCCGGTGGGGGTGTAGCCGACCACCTCGCCGGCATACACGCGCTCGCCCGGCAGCACCAGCAGCGTGCCGCGCTGCTGGGCGTTGAACAGGCCGTAGGTCACGGCCTCGCCGGTCTCCCAGCTGACGAGCGAACCGCTGCTGCGGGTGGCGATGTCGCCCTGCCAGACGTCGTAGCCGTCAAAAATGGTGTTCATCACGCCCTCGCCGTGGGTATCGGTCAAGAACTGGCTGCGGTAGCCGAACAGCCCGCGGCTGGGCATACGGAACTCCAGGCGCGTGCGGCTGCCCACCAGCTGCATATTTTGCAGCAGCGCCTTGCGCGCGCCCAGCGCCGTCATCACGGCGCCCTGGTAGCTTTCCGGCACGTCGATGACGACGCGCTCCATCGGTTCCATCGTCTTGCCGTCCTCGACCCGGGTCAGCACATGGGGCGGGCTGACCTGCAGCTCGTACCCCTCGCGGCGCATCGTCTCGATGAGGATGGACAGGTGCATCTCGCCGCGGCCCATCACACGGAAAGCCTCGGTGGTGGCGCTGTCCTCGACCTTGAGGGCCACATCTTTCAGCAGCTCGCGGTAGAGCCGGTCGCGGATCTGGCGGCTGGTGACGTACTTGCCCTCCTGCCCGGCAAAGGGGCTGTCATTGACCGAGAAGGTCATCTCCACCGTCGGGTCGTTGATCTTTAAAAAGGGCAGCGGCGTGGTTTCGGCGCCCGCCTCGCACAGCGTGTTGCCGATGTTGATCTCGGTCAGCCCCGCGAAGGCGACGATGTCGCCGGCGGCGGCCTCGTCCACGGCCTCGCGGCCGTTGGCCTTGAAGTCGAACACCTTGTTGACGCGCCCGGTCCAGTGCAGGTCGGGGTCATGCCAGTCGCACACCTGCACCTGCTGGCCGACCTTCAGCCTGCCGTTCTGGATGCGGCCCACGCCCATGCGGCCGACGTAGTCGTTGTAATCGACGCTGGAGACCAGCAGCTGCAGCGGCGCGTCGGGGTCGCCCTCGGGCGGGTCGACGTACTTGATGATGGTCTCGAACAGGGGCTTGAGGTCGGTGCCGGACTGGGCGCCGGTCCAGTCATAGCTGGCGGTGCCGTTGCGCCCGGAGCAGAAGACCATCGGGCTGTCCAGCTGCTCATCGGTGGCGCCCAGGTCCATCAGCAGCTCCAAAATCTCGTCGATGACCTCGGCCACGCGGGCGTCGGGCCGGTCGACCTTGTTGACGGCGATGACCAGCGACAGGTTTTGCTGTAAGGCTTTCTGCAGCACGAAACGGGTCTGGGGCAGGCAGCCCTCGGCGGCGTCCACCAGCAGCAGCACGCCGTTGACCATCTTGAGCACGCGCTCCACCTCGCCGCCGAAATCGGCGTGGCCGGGGGTGTCGACGATGTTGATCTTGATGCCGTCATACACGCAGGAGCAGTTCTTGGCAAGGATGGTGATGCCGCGCTCGCGCTCGATATCGCCGGAGTCCATCACCCGCTCGGCCACCTGCTGGTTCTCGCGGAAGGCGCCGGACTGCTTGAGCATCTGGTCGACCAGCGTTGTTTTGCCGTGGTCAACGTGGGCGATGATAGCGATGTTGCGTAAATTTTCCTGGGTCATGCTGAAAATCTCTCTCCTTTGTCATCAAAAAACGCATACGCCGATATTTTACCCCGCCGTTTTGCACTTGTCAAGGCAGCAAAACGGCCGAAAACAAGGAAACCACAGTTGCAGGAGCCTTGGGAAAGCATCGCCTTTTCCACAGTATGGATAAAACAAAAAGGCCAGCCTGGAGCCCACGCAGGGCGTTCAGCTGGCCTTTTCAAAGAGCCGTTTGCACGCGGCAGAAGGCAGACGTTATTGCTCGCCCGGCTTAACGGCCTTAAGAGCCCAATCCGCCATGATTTTTATGCCCTGCTCGAGACTTACTTTCGGTTCCCAACCAAGAGCATTATAGATTTTTTCATAAGAGCAGAAGATGCCAAACTGGTCGCCCAGCGTGTTGCCCTCATACGTTACGGTAAAATCAAAGGGCAGGTTCTTTCGGATGATCTCGATCAACTGTTCACAGGTGGTCTTACGATTTGTGGCAGTGGTATAAACGTTATACAGGGCCGGCTCTTTTCCTCTGGAAGCCAAAACACAGGCTTCCACCGTATCGTCGATATAGACAAAATCACGATACCGGTTTTTCGCCCCCAAAACAGGAATGTGCCGGTCCTTTATGGCGTATGCCATATAAATGCTTACCATGCCCTGACGCAGGTTTTCCATATTCTGCCCGGGACCGTAAACATTATTGAACCGGAGCGCGGTGCATTTGATGCCGTACTGCTGGGAATAAATGCGCATATAGTATTCACTGGCGATTTTTCCCACCGCATAGAAAGTCTTGGGTTCAAGGGCATCCCCCTCGCGTACGGGGCACGGATTCTCGTCGCCGTAAACGGACATGGAGCTTGCATAAACAAATGTTTTGCAGCCACTTCTTTTGGCATAATCCAACAGCAGCAGAGTGGAAGTGATGTTGGAATTCATATCATACAGGGGATCGTCCCAACAGGTCACCCCCCCTGATTGACCTGCAATATGGAAGATGGCATCAAATTTGTAAGCGTCCAGCTGTTTTAAGATATCCGGGTCATATGTATTGCCGAAGATGAATTCACATCCGGCGGGAATGTTTCCTTTTATACCGGTTGAAAGGTTATCGATGGTAACGACCCGGTTCCCCTCATCAAGGAGCCGTTTGGCCAGAGCGGCGCCAATAAACCCGGCGGCGCCTGTTACAAGATAAGTCATAGCGTGCCTCCAAAACAGTTTTCACTTTTAACGGGTAAATTTTGCAAATGCAAAACCGATGCGGACAGCCTTATTTGCCGCTTTGACTGTCAGAGAACGTTATCGCGGAAATAAAGCGCCCTTATTATATCATGCGGCGATATGAAAGTAAAGCAAATAAAAAACAAGGTGTCCATTTACGCGGTGCACCGGGCTGGTAAAATAAAACCAACTGTGCTATACTGTTTTTCAGCACATGAAAAGGAGGCACCGCGCCCATGCCCGCCAACATCCACCGCAAGGTCAACATCATCGGCCACCAGAACCCGGACACCGATTCCATCTGCTCGGCGCTGGCCTACGCCTGGTTCAAGAACCGGCAGGGCGGCGCCGTGTACGAGGCGCGCCGCGCCGGCCAGGTCAGCCGCGAGACGCAGTTCGTGCTCGACCATTTCGGCGTGGCGGCGCCGCGCCTGTGCACCGACGTCAGCCCCCAGATCAAGGACATCGACATCCGCGAGCAGCCCGGCATCGACGGCGAGATGAGCCTGCGCGAGGCCTGGGGCCGTATGCGCGACGCCGAGTGCGACACCCTGTGCGTGGTCGATGCCGACAATGAGCTGCTGGGCCTCATCACGGTCAAGGACATCGCCAACGCCAACCTCGATCTGTTCGACGTCGGCGTGCTGTCGGCGGCCGGTACCTCCTGCCGCAACGTGCTGGCCACGCTGGAGGGCGAGCTGGCCGTGGGCGACGCCGACACGCGCTTCACGCGCGGGAACATCCACATCGGCACCACGCCGGAGGCGATGGAGGCCACGCTCGAGGACGGCGACATCGTCCTGGCCAACCGCTACGAGGCCCAGACCTGCGCCATCGAGTGCGGCGCCGGCTGCCTCATCGTCTGCAACGGGGCCGACGTGCCGCGCACCGTGCGCGCCCGTGCGGCCGAGAAGGGCTGCACCGTCATCACCACCGCCTTCGACACCTACGCCGCCGCGCGCCTTGTCAGCATGGCGGCGCCGGTGCGGCATTTCATGATACGGGACAACATCCTGAAATTCAGCGTCAATACGGCCATTGAGGACGCGCGCAAGGTCATGGCCAGCGTGCGCCACCGCTACTTCCCGGTGCTGGACGTCGAGGGCAAATACTGCGGCCTCGTCAGCCGCCGCAACCTGCTCAATCTGCACCGCAAGCAGATCATCCTCGTCGACCACAACGAGCGCAGCCAGGCCGTCGAGGGGCTGGAGCAGGCCGAGATTTTGGAGATCATCGACCACCACCGCATCGGTGACCTCGAGACCAGCGGCCCCGTCTATTTCCGCAACGTGCCGGTGGGCTGCACGGCCACCATCCTCTACGGCCTTTTCCGCGAGGCGGACGTCACCCCGCCCAAAGAGATCGCAGGGCTGCTGCTCTCGGCCATCCTGAGCGATACGCTGATGTTCCGATCGCCGACCTCGACCCCACTCGACGAGAACGCCGCCCGCGCGCTGGCGGTGCTGGCCGGCGAGGACATCCCGACCTATGCACAGCAGATGTTCGAGGCCGGCGGCGACCTGACCGGCAAATCGGCCGAGGACGTGTTCTTCACCGATTTCAAGGTCTTCAGCCGCGGCGACATCAAGTTCGGCGTCGGCCAGTCCAGCTACATGACGCACAAAAACCGCACCGCCGCCGAAAAGCTCATCCGCCCGTTCCTGCCGCAGGCGCTCAGCCACGCCGGCGTGCCGATGGTGTTCTATATGTTCACCGACGTGCAGAGCCAGTCCACCGACCTGATGTGCAGCGGCGTCGGCGCCGAGAGCATCGTCAAGGACGCTTTCGGGGCCGATTTCAAGGACGGCAAGGCGGTGCTGGCCGGCGTCGTCAGCCGCAAAAAGCAGCTCATCCCCGCCCTGATGGCCGCCCTGCAGGCAAGAACCTGACGCTGACTTGTAAATTTACAAAAACCGCCTTGACTTTACCCCGGTAAAGTGCTATACTAGGTTTGTTAGAGTTCGAACAGTTTGCCGAAACCGCGGCATTTCCGTCGAAACCACACCCAAACCCACAAAATGCGGCCTGGACGGGTCAGCGCTGACCCGCCCGGGCGCCGTTTTTTATCACACCGCCGGAAAGGGGGACACCATGTCAGACTACGCCGCCATCGCCAACGAGGCCCGCCTTTTTACCGCCCTCTGTGAGAAGAACGACCAGATCGACCCGGCGCTGTTCGCGCAGTACCGGGTCAACCGCGGCCTGCGCGACCAGAGCGGCAAGGGCGTCATCACCGGGCTGACCAACATCTCCCGTATCGACGCGTTTGAGGAACGGGACGGCAAACAGGTGCCCTGCCCGGGCCAGCTATGGTACCGCGGCTACAATGTGTACGACCTCATCCGCGGGCTGCGCGGCAAGCGCTTCGCCTTTGAGGAGGCGGCCTACCTGCTGCTGCTGGGCGAGCTGCCCAACACCGAACAGCTCGAAATGTTCGGGCAGGCGCTGGCCGCCTGCCGCGACCTGCCCAGCAACTTTACCCGCGACGTCATCATGAAGGCCCCCAGCAAGGACCTGATGAACTCGCTCACGCGCAGCGTGCTGACGCTGGCCAGCTACGACGATACCGTCGGCGCCGGGGATCTGCAGACCCAGCTCGAGCAGTGCCTAAAGCTTATCAGCGTGCTGCCGATGCTGGCAGTCTACGGCTACCATGCCTACAACTACTCGCTGCGCGGGGACAGTATGTACATCCACCGCCCCGACCCGGCGCTGTCGACGGCGGAGAACATCCTGCTGCTGCTGCGCCCAGACCAGAGCTACACCGCGCTGGAGGCCCGCGTGCTGGACACCGCGCTGCTGCTGCATATGGAGCACGGCGGCGGCAACAACTCGACCTTCACCACCCGCGTGGTCACCTCGTCCGGGTCGGACACCTACTCGGTCATGGCGGCGGCGCTGTGCAGCCTCAAGGGCCCCAAGCATGGCGGCGCCAACCTCAAGGTGGTCGAGATGATCAGCCACATTTTACAGAACGTCAGCGACCCGACCGACGAGGCCGAGGTCAAGGCGTACCTCGGGCGCATCGTGGATAAAGAGGTCTTTGACCGTAAGGGGCTCATCTACGGCATGGGCCACGCCGTCTACTCGCTGTCCGACCCGCGCGCCGTCGTGTTCAAGAGCTTTGTGCAGCAGCTGGCCGAGGCCAAGGGCCTGAAAGCCGATTTCGACTTCTATAACCTCATCGAGCGGCTGGCCCCGCAGGTCATCGCCGAGAAGCGCCACATCTACAAGGGCGTTTCCGCCAACGTCGATTTCTACAGCGGCTTCGTCTACCAGATGCTGGGCATCCCGCGCGAGCTGTTCACCCCGATGTTCGCCATCGCCCGCATCGTCGGCTGGAGCGCCCACCGGCTGGAGGAGTTCGTCAACGCCGACAAGATCATCCGCCCCGCCTACGTCAGCGTGATGGAAAAGCGGGACTATGTGCCGTTAGAAGACCGCTGAGCGTGTCGAAAAATTCGACACGCTTCAAAAGAGGGGTTCGGCGTTACTGGCTGCGCCGGTCCGCCTGCACCCCTCTCTTGGACACACCCCATCGCAAAAAATGCCGTTCGTATGCCCAAAGGGCGACTTGAACGGCATTTTTTGCTCTATAGGTATCGGCCCTGCCCGCACAAGTGGATAGTTTTTCGCGCACATATGTGACCATCCGGAGGGTGTGACCATCAACCAGTGACCGTGTAGACCCCGGCGGTCATCAGTCAACATCAGATACAGAACAAGGCCGGACACATTCACCGTGTGTCTGGCCTTGTTTTGTTTTCTATCTCTTCAAGGGCTAAAAACTGTGCCGCTGTCATGCACTTGGGATGTTCCAGCTCCAGGCTTAGAAAATCTTTATCTCCAGTGAGTACGATATCCACACCGGCAACGATTGCCGCATTGAGGATAGGCTGGTCCTTGGCATCGCGTATCAGCTTTTCGGCATGGTCGACAGCCGGGATCAGCTCGTAAGACATCTCTGCAAGCAGTACTTCCGCGTCCGGAAGGAGTTTGGGGGCCTTCCGTTTTAAAATATCTCTTATTTCCGCAATATTTCTGTCACACAAGACCATTTCATGCTTGTCGGCAACATGCAGCAAGGCACGTGCCGGTTTCGATTTTGGGAACAGCAAGGCGGAAAAGAGAATATTCGTATCGACCAATATCCGCATAATGATATCAGCCTTTCTGATGACGTACTTCGTCTACCAATGCCTGTACGTCATTCTCATCGCAAACGCCCAGCGTTTGGGCGGCACCGGCAAAAGCGGTCTGTGCCTTGCGGATAGCCTGCGCGGATGCGTTGCTTATAACGACTTCGCCATCCCGCTTTTGAAAAAATAAAATCTTGTCGCCAGATTTAAGACCCAGCATGCGTCGAACTTCAATGGGTACGGTGATCTGTCCATTGGCGGAGACTTTTGCCAAGTTCATAAAAGTCATCCTTTCTTGAAATCTAAAGAAAACTTGAGTCCACTACTATTATATCCGCGGAATAGTAAAATGTAAATACCCATGCTGAAATTTATATGATATTATTTATAAAATCAGTAGCGCACTTACCGCCGCCAGCATTTGCTGGTGGTGAGTAAGTGCGCCCTTTTGGGTGTTTTCTTTATTTAAGCCTTGAAATCTTGATAGTCAAAAAATGTGCGCAATAAATTGCCCACTCATGTCGGTCAGGGCCGATGAATTTATAATATGCACTTTTGTTTGCGGGTCACAATTCGATTTCCTCGCCGGGGTGCAGCACCAGCTTGCCGGGGCCGGTGAAGGCGGCGGCCACCTGCTCGTCGAACAGGGCACCGGGGGCCATGTGCACCGGCACGCTGTGTTTGGCGTGGATGGTCTCGGCGCAGGCGCTGGCCTCCTTCACATCCATGTTGTAGATGCCGTCGCAGGGCAAAAAGGCGTAGTCCAATTTGTCCAGCCGCATGGCGGGCATACTGTCGGTGGTGGAGGTGTCGCCGGCGAAGTACAGCACCTTGCCGTCCGCGCCGACCATAAAGCCGACGCAGGCATCGCGGTCGTGGTTTTGGTTGTAGGCGGGCACCGCGATGACGACGATGTCGCCGATCTCGCACTGGCCGTAGCGGCCGCGCTGCAAAAGGTCCGCGGCGCGCCAGACGCGCCCGCCGTCTTTGAGCGTGACAAGCTCCACGCGGTTGTGGTCGGGGTGCTCGTGGCTGACGAGCACCCCGTCTGCCGGGCGGTCATAGCCGCTGCCGGCGAACGGGTCGATGTACAGGGCGGTGCCGGCAGCGCTTTCCAGCCGGAAGCTGCCGTGCCCCTGGTAGAGCAGTTTGGCCATGGTCGAGGTCCCTCCTTGCAAAAAGCGGTTCAGGCGGCGGGCTGCTCGGCGAGCATCGGCTTGATGATGCCGGTCCAGCAGCGCCGCAGGAAAAGCACGCACATCACGGTCGAGGCGAGCTCGGCGCAGGGGAAAGCCCACCACACCATATCCACCCTGCCGGTCAGGCTGAACAGGTAGGCGGCCGGGATCAGCACCACCAGCTGGCGCACCACGCTGCCCCACAAGGCCAGCATACCGCGGCCCAGCGCCTGGAAGGTGGCGGTGCAGATGATGTTGAAGCCGGCGAACACGAAGTGCAGCGAGATGATGCGCAGCGCCACCGTGCCGATGGCCATCATATTCTCCTGCGCGTTGAAGATGCCCAGCAGCACGTCCGGCGCCAGCTGCGCGGCGGCGACACCGCACAGCATGATGCAGGTGGCGGCCCCGACGCCGAGCTTGAACGTCTGGATGATGCGCTTTGGCTTGCGGGCGCCGTAGTTGTAGCTGATAAGCGGCACCATGCCGTTGTTGAGGCCGAACACCGGCATGAAGATAAAGCTCTGCAATTTAAAGTAGACGCCGAACACCGCCACCGCCGTGCTGGAAAAGCCGATGAGGATGTTGTTCATGCAGAAGGTCATCAGGCTGCCGATGGCGCTCATGGCGATGGAGGGCACGCCCACCGTGTAGATGCGGCGCACCGTGTGCGCTGACGGCCGCAGGCCGGCCGGGCGCATATGCAGGTCGGGGTTTTTGAACAGGTTGAGCAGGATGCCGGCGACGGCGCCCAGCCACTGCCCGGCCACGGTGGCGATGGCGGCGCCCGCCACGCCGAGCTTTGGCGCGCCGAGCAGGCCGAAGATCAAAATGGGGTCGAGAACGATGTTGGTCACGGCGCCCAGCAGCTGGGTGAACATGGAATAGGTGCTGCGCCCGGTGGCGGTGAGCAGCTTTTCGACCATGCACTGCACAAAGCAGCCGAGGCTCCACACCGTGACGATGCTCAAATACTCGGCGCCGTAGCCGCGGATGAGCTCGTTGTCGGTCTGGGCGTAGATGAAGGGCTTTGCAAACAGCAGCCCGCCCACGCAGAACACCGCGAAGGTGCATAAGGAAAGGAAGATGCCGTTCATGGCAGCGCGGTCGGCCTCGGGCTGGTTGCCCTCGCCCAAACTCTTGGACAGGTGCGCGTTGACGCCGACGCCGGTGCCGACCGCGAAGGCGATCATCAGGTTCTGGACGGGGAACGCGAAGGACAGCGCCGAGAGCGCTTCCTCGGCCACGCGGGAGACGAAGATGCTGTCGACGACGTTGTACAGTGCCTGTACCAGCATCGAGATCATCATCGGGATGGCCAGGCGGGTGAGTAAGGGGCCCACAGGGGCGGTGCCCATGCGGGCGGCGGACAGGGAATCGTTTTGACGGTTCATTCGGTCTGGGATGCCTCCATTGCTTTGGCGGCCTGTACGATGAGGTCGGCGCAGGCCTGCCGGCCCAGCGCCGCGTTCAGGCACAGGTCGTAGTTTTTCGCCTCGCCCCAGCGGCCTTCGGTGTAGTAGCTGCAATAGCTGGCGCGGGCGCGGTCATGCTTGGCGAGGGTGGATTCCAGCGCCTTCTCGTTGAGGTTGGCGCCCTCCTCCCGCGCTTTGGCGTTTTCGATGCGCAGGGGCAGCGGCGCGAACACAAAGGTGCGCAGCACGTTGGGGCGCTCGCGCAGGACATAGTCGGCGCAGCGGCCCAGGATGACGCAGGGGCCCTGGGCGGCCAGCTCCTTGATGATCTTGCTCTGCAAAATGTACACCTGGTCGGCCAGGGGCAGCGTGTTGCCCATCATGTACAGGCTGTAGATCAGGCTGCCGCTGCGCTGGTTCTCGCTGGCGGCGATGGCCTCCTCGGTCAGGCCGCTTTTTTTGGCCGCCATCGTGATGAGTTCCTTGTTGTACAGGGGGATGCCGAGCGTTGCGGCCACGAGCTGGGCGATCTCACTGCCGCCGGACGCATACTCGCGCGCCATCGTGATGACCATCGGTTCCATACAGTCGCACCTCACTTTGCATCTGCATAGTCTGTGTTGCGCCCCGGCCGCGGCGCGGCGGGACAAGGCTTTATCAAAATAAGTATAACGCCAAACGGCGGGCGGCGCAAGGCGGCGGGCAACAATTTCTCGCATTTTGCGCATAAGCCGCGCGCCGCGGGGCCACACTACCAGCAAAGGCGCCCGCGCGCCCATCCTACACACAAAGGACGGAAGAAGATGAACACCATCAAAGCATTTTTCAAGGAGAAGGGCCTCTATCTCGTCTGCCTGGCGCTGGTCTTCGGCGCCACAGCGGCGGGCATCGTGGCCATCCGCAGCGTGGTGCGCAATGTGGCCGACTGGGCCGAATCCCGCACCCACGCCGCCGAGGAGGAAAACGTATGGAACCAGCCCGACGCCCTTGCCAACCAGCCCGCAGCCGACGTGCCCGAACCGCCGCGGCCGTCCGCGCCCTCTGCTACGCCGGCGCCGGCGCCGTCGTCGTCGGCTTCCTCGCCGGTGAATGGCGGCGGGCAGAGCGCTGCGTCCGGCTCGTCCGCGGCCTCCGGCTCGCCGGCCGCATCGCCGGCTGCTTCGGGCCCCGTTGAGGGCGGCGCGCTCAGCGTGCCCTTCAGCGGCGATGAGCTCATCTACCACGCCACGCTGGCCGACTGGCGCACCCACAACGGCGCTGACTATGCCGGCCCCGCCGGCGCCGCCGTGCGCGCGGTGCAAAGCGGCACTGTGGCCGCCGTGTATGAGGACGCGCTGTGGGGCGGCGTGGCCGAGGTGAGCGATGCCTCCGGCACCGTCTGGCGCTACTGCGGCCTTGTGGATTGCCCCCTGCAGCGCGGTCAGACCGTGGCCGCCGGCGATGCGCTCGGCACGCTGGGCGTGCCGCCCGCCGAGGCGGACGGCGGCAGCCACCTGCACTTGGAGCGCACGAGGGACGGAGCCTATCTCGACCCGGCGGCGTAAGAGCCTTCAGCCAAAAGGGCGTTGAATCTACGCGATTCAACGCCCTTTTGCTGCTACGACGTTTTGCAGTGACCCCGCTTACAGGAAATACTGCCCAAAGCCGGTCATTTCGAGAATTTCTTTGACCTCGTCGTTGACATTCTCCAGCTTCATGTTACTGTCCAGGGCCTTATACATCATCAGCAGAACGCGCAGCCCCGCCGAGGAAACATAATCGAGCTCCTTCATGTTCACGGTGCAGGCCGTCACGCCCTCCTTCACGCTCTTG
The DNA here is from genome assembly GCA_947631565.1 of uncultured Gemmiger sp. Classification (GTDB taxonomy): domain Bacteria; phylum Bacillota; class Clostridia; order Oscillospirales; family Ruminococcaceae; genus Gemmiger. The sequence goes on from CANRLV010000036.1 coordinate 11,978, forward strand.
AATTTTTCCAGCAGCGCCGGCGCGGTCAGAGTGTCCAGACGGCCGCGCAGCGCGATATCCATCCTGCCGCCGCGCACCTTGGCTTTCAGGCCGAAGGCGTCGCCGTCATAGTCGGCTTCGGCTTCTTTGTAGTTCTCGTCGGGCGTGAAGATCCAGATGTGTACGTTTTCCAGCGACTTACTGTACGCTGCCTGCGCCTCGTCGGAACGGTCCGCAAGGCTGTGGACCTCGGTCACATAGTCCGACACAGGCACGCGCTCCCATTTCAGACCGACCGTGCGCAGAAAGCTCGTGACGGTGTTCATGGTGTTTTCGTAATCGTAGGCCAGTACGGTCATGTTCTGTACTTCGATGTCTGTGTCCGACTGGTCTGCATACTCGTCCCTGGTCTTCTGCAGGCTTTCAAACGCATCCTTGCCGCGGACAGCCATTATAGCCGCCATAAAAAGCGGGTTCGCGTCAGGGTCAGAGGTGATCCACCGCCCGCCAAACTCCGCCAGCAGGCGGCGGATGTTCGAGCAAAGCTCACTAAGCTCCGAGTTGCTGAAATACATGAGCAGCCCGTCGGTCAAAATGGTGATCTCGCCGTTGACCGAACCAAGCGCGTCCCGCAGTGAACGGTAATTCGTCGCGTCGGCGGCGTGGAATTCCTTGTTTTTAATGCCGCGCTCGGCAAACACCTCGCCGTAGACCGGCGCAAGCTCCTCGGTCACGACGGGCAGGTCGCAGCCGATGTAGTGCATATCCCGGAACGCCTCGTTCAGCGCGCGCGGCGTATAGCCGCAGGCGATATCCATGACGGTGCTGTTTTTGTAATTGGCTGCGATGCTGTTGCTGGCGCGGAAACGGGTCTCCACCATGACTGTCAATTCCGGACTGAGGGCGACCTTCTGCTCCTCGGTGCCGATGAGCGAGTCGGCGTCGATGCCGAACTTTTTCGCCAGGGCCGGCGCGTCCGGGTCGCCCGCGATGCAATAGTGCAGCAGCATGGCCTTGGCTGTGTTGAATACCGGATTCGTCTGTTCCCGTACGTCCTTTTGCTCGCTCATCCCGCAAGCCTCCTTTAACAAGGGTTTGTATTTTTTGCAGCGGATGGAACAGCGGCTGCTTCGTTTTTGCTGTTCCGGGCGTATTGTACCATATCCCGCGGGAAAAGTCTACTAATTCGTATAATTTATTCCACCATTTCTTAAACTCTGTTGTGTACAATTCATGTAAAGTGAGGTATACAGAATGGTAGAGTTTGGGCAACGTTTGCGGGAGCTGCGCAAGCAAAAGGGATTGACGCAAAAGCAGCTGGGCAGCCTGATCGGGGTGCAGGGCAGCGTGATCTCTTTTTATGAGCTGGGGGACCGTATGCCTTCCCCCGAGGTGATCGTCAAGCTTGCCACCGTCCTTCACGTCAGTGCAGACTATTTGATGGGGCTCGATAAGCATATGGCCGTAGACTTGTCCGGTCTGTATGCGGATGACGTTGAAGCGGTTCGCTATTTGGTCGATGTATTGCGGAAGAAAAACGAACAGATGTAATGCTTGCGGGAGGGGCACGGCCTTTAAAAAGCTGTGCCCCTCTCATACGGAAAGGGGCCGCCCCATGGGGCGGCCCCTGCGTTTGTTATGACGGACTATTTCTGCGCCGCCAGCATACGGGTGGCGTTGAGCACAGCCAGCACCATCACGCCGACATCGGCGAACACCGCCCACCACATATTGGCGATGCCCAGCGCGCCCAGCAGCAAAAACAGTGCTTTGATACCGAGCGCAAAGATGATATTCTGCCAGACGATGGCCATGCACTTGCGGGCGATGCGCATCGCCCGGCACAGCTTGGCGGGGTCGTCGTCCATCAGCACCACGTCGGCGGCCTCGATGGCGGCGTCGGAACCCAGCGCGCCCATGGCGATGCCGACGTCGGCGCGCATCAGCACCGGGGCATCGTTGATGCCGTCGCCCACAAAGGCAAGGTTCTGCTTGTCGCCCTTGGCGGCGAGCAGGCGCTCCACCTGCGCGACCTTGTCGGCGGGCAGCAGGCCGGCGTGCATCTCGTCCACGCCCAGCGCGGCGGCCACCGGCGCGGCGGCAGCTTCGGCGTCGCCGGTCAGCATCACGGTGCGCACGCCCTGGCCTTTAAGCCCGGCGATGGCGTCTTTTGCGGTCGGTTTGGGCTCGTCGCCGATGGCGATGCTGCCCAGGTACCTGCCGCCTTTGGCAACGTAGACGACGGTGCCGGCGGCCTCGGCGGGCGTACAGGCGATGCCGTGCGCCTCCATCAGGCGGGCGTTGCCGGCCAGCACGGCGGCGCCGTCCACCTGCGTGCACACACCCTGGCCGGCGGTCTCGCGCGCGTCGGCGGCGCGGGCGCGGTCCAAGCCGGCACCCCAGCGCTCCCACAGGCTCTTGGCGATGGGGTGGCCGGAAAAGCTCTCGGCCAGGGCCGCCGCCTCGCCCAGCTCATTCTCAGTCACACCGGGGGCGGGCGCCACAGCGGTCACGGTGAACACGCCGCGGGTCAGCGTGCCGGTCTTGTCGAACACGGCCACGCCGGTGTGGGCCAGCGCCTCGAGATAGTTGCCGCCCTTGACCAGGATGCCGGCGCGCGACGCCCCGCCGATGCCGCCGAAGAAGGTGAGAGGGATACTGATGACCAGCGCGCACGGGCAGCTGATGACCAAAAAGGTCAGCGCGCGGGATATCCACACGCCCCACCCGGCGGGCCAGGCGGCCGGCAGCAGCCCGGCCATGCCGGCCAGCGGCGGCACAAGCGCCAGCGCCAGCGCCGCATAGCACACGGCGGGGGTGTACCAGCGGGCAAATTTGGTGATGAAGTTTTCGACCTTCGCCTTTTTCAGGCTGGAATTTTCCACCAGCTCAAGGATCTTCGCCACCGTCGACTCACCGTAGGGCTTGGATACCCGCACATACAAAAGCCCGTCGGCGTTGACGCAGCCGCTGATGATGCCGTCCCCCGGTCCCACGCGGCGGGGCTTGCTCTCGCCGGTCAGCGCGGCGGTGTTCAGCGTGCTCTCGCCGCTTTGCACCACGCCGTCCAGCGGCACCTTCTCGCCGGGGCGGATGACGATGACGTCGCCGATGTGCACCTCCTCCGGCGAGACGGTCTTGATCTCGCCGTCGGCGGTCTGCAAATTGGCACTGTCGGGCCGGATGTCCATCAGCTCGGTGATGGAGCGCCGGCTCTTGCCCACGGCGTAGCTCTGGAACAGCTCGCCGATCTGGTAGAACAGCATGACGGCCACGCCCTCGCCATATTCGCCCAGCGCCATGGCGCCCACGGTGGCCACGGCCATCAGGAAGTTCTCGTCAAAGACCTCGCCGTTTTTGATGCCCAGCAGCGCCTTGCGCAGCACGTCATAGCCGATGGTGAAGTAGGGCACCAGCCACGCGGCCAGCGCCAGGTACCACGGCAGCGGCACAAAATGCGTGAGCAGCGCGGCGCACACCGCCAGCACCGCGGCAAGGAGGATGCGCCGCAGCGTCTTTTTCTGCTTTTTTGTCATAACAAGCGCCCCGCTTTACAGCTCGATCTCAAAATCCGGCTCGACCTTTTTGGCGCACTTGACGGCGGCCTTGAGCACGTCGTTGAACTTGGCGTCGTCGGCGTCCAGCAGCAGCTTTTGGGTCATGAAGCTGACGCTGCACGCGTTGACGCCGGGCAGTTCCCTGATGGCGGTCTCGATCTTGGCGGCGCAGTTGGCGCAGTCGACCTCAATGTCAAATTTCTTTTGCATGGCAGATATCTCCTTTACAATAAAATACTTATTCTTCAACGTGCTCCAGCCCCAGCGCGATCATGCTCCGCACATGGTCGTCGTCGAGGGAATAGAACACCGCCTTGCCGGCGCGGCGGAACTTGACCAGCTTGCTGGCCTTGAGCAGCCGCAGCTGGTGGCTGACCGAGCTCTGCGAGAGCCCCAGCACCAGCGCGATGTCGCCCACGCAGAGCTCGCTCTCGAACAGGGCGTACAAAATCTTGATGCGGGTGCTGTCGCCGAACACGCGGAACAGCTCCGCCAGGTCGTACAGGACCTCGTCGTCCGGCAAATCGTCCCGCAGCTTGGCCACGGCGTCGGGTGCCACGGCCAAAAACTCTTCACCCGGGCTCGGGGTCGCGGCGGCGCCGGCGGCGTCGGCGGCGTCGGCCGGGGCGGCCAGGGGGTACGGTGTGTGCATGGGGACCTCCTCTCAATCGGTTCATCATATGAATATTCGTTCATATGTTTCCATTATACACGCCCCGCGCGGCTTGTCAATAGGGGGAGAGGCGGATTTTAAAAAAGGCAGCAAAAAAGCCGGGCGCACACGGCGCCCGGCAGGAAAAACGGTCACATGGTACTGAGCAGATGGAGCAGAGCCTCTTTCTTGTCCTCGGACAGGGTGCTCCATTTGGCCTGCAGCTGCTGTTGTTCTTCAGTGTAAGGTGCGGGCGATCCTCCCTCCTCGGCGAAGAACTGCGCCATCGTGATGCCGAAAGCGCTGCACACGGCCTCCAGGGTGGGCAGCGTGGGCAGGTTGTTGCGTGTAAAAAGGTTGGCGATGGTGGAGTGCGCAAGGCCGGATTCCTTGGCCAGGCGGTACTCCGTCCAGCCCCGTATGGCCATCAAATCCCGTATCCGTTTCTGTACATCCAAGTGCGCCGCACCACCTCTCGTCTCATTTGTATCTATTATAATTCTCAAATGCGTGATATAATAGGCGTAATCGGTGGACACACTATAACGCAAAAGGGAACCATGGCCACCGACCCGGAAAGAGAGGTTTGCTATGTTTCTGTACAAAGATCAAAAATTCCATGCGCACGGCATCTGCTTTGCCCTGCCCGACAACGTTTTCCTGCGCACGGCAGAGGATCTGGGGCAGGCGGCCAGCCTGGAGCTGGAGGCTGCCGACGGCAGCTACACCGTCACCGTCGGCATCGACGAGGAGGGGGAGGGCACACAGAACGCGCTGCTGTCCATGGTCTCGGCCAGGGCAGGCATGACGGCGCTGGGGCCGGTCACGCCCGTCACGCTGGCCGGGTTTACCGGGCATTGCCTCAAATACCGCAGCCGCCGGGAGGAATACTTTGAGCTGCGGCTGGCCTTGGGCCGGGATACAGAGTTTTATCTCTACAGCGCCACGCAAAGCAGCAGCATCGACGATGTGATGGCCTCTGCGGAGATGACACAGATGCTGCACAGCATCGGGCGCAGCGAGGAGTGACGGAAGCGCCCCCACCACCGGCATAGCAAAAGGCCCGCCGTGCCGCAGGGCGGTGGGGGTCTCCCGCGGGCTGGCGAACCGTCCACTGGACGGATTCGCCCCGGCGCTGCGGCGCCGTCGCCCTTTTCGACCCCTCACCACGGCAAGATAAATCCCAGGCCCTCATGGCGGGATACGCCATGGGGGCCTGGGATTTATGCCGGTGGTGGGGGTCGAACCCACACGCCCTCGCGGGCAACGGATTTTGAGTCCGTCTCGTCTGCCAATTCCAACACACCGGCGGATGTGCAAGCCCTATTATATCCTGTTTGGCGGCAAAATGCAAGGCCCGGCCGGCAATGTTTTGCGCGCTTTTGCACGGCACTTTTGCAATGCTTTGCGGCGTTTTGCGGCGCCCGGCGGTGCGGTTTTGAACGGCGCGGCGAGGGCGCCTGCAGCCGGTTTTGTGATTTTGCGGGCGATTGATGACTTTTTGCTGCATTTTTTCTGTTTTCGCCAAAAAAATCATTGACAAACAGGCCCTTCCCATATAAAATAGAGACGTTCAGTGGTTTGTGGCGGAGGGCCTTGCATGCAGCTGACGGACAAAAGCCTGTGCGCCCACGCCCAGGCGGGGGATGAAGCGGCGCTGGCCGCCCTCATCACCCGCATGATGCCGATCATCCGCAAGGGCGCCACGGCCTGCCGCGCCCCCGGGCTGGACTTCGACGATGCCGTGCAGGAGGGCCTGATCGGCCTGTTCAACGCCGTGCGCGGGTACGATGCAGCGCAAAACGTCCGTTTCTCGGCCTATGCGGCGGCCTGTATCCTGCACGCCCAGCGTGACGCCCGCCGCCGCGCGCTGCGCAAAAAGCACGCGCCGCTCAATTTCAGCGTGCCGCTTCCCGACGAAGTGCCCCAGGCAGGGCCCGAGGAGCTTGCCATCGCCGGCGAGGAATGTGCCGCCGTGTGGCAGCGTATGCGCACCGCGCTCAGCGTGCTGGAGCGCCGCGTGCTGCTGGCCAGGCTGGACGGGCAGACCCCCGCACAGACGGCCCGCGCCCTTGGCTGCAGCGAGAAAACGGTGCACAACGCCCTGGCCCGGGCCCGCCGCAAGCTGCGCGGCGCGCGCTGACCCCCTATTTCCGGAATCAGGCATCACGCCTGGTAAATAAAGTGTCCCTAAGTTGATTGGCGATGTCCATCCATCGTGTCGGAACCAAGTCTGCGGCGGGCAAATAACAAAAAGAGGAGATACCCATCATGTTCGAAGACAAGACCTTAGTTTGCAAGGATTGCGGCAAAGAGTTCGTGTGGACTGCCGGTGAGCAGGAGTTCTACGCCAGCCGCGGCTTTGAGAACCAGCCCCAGCGCTGCAAGCCCTGCCGTGACGCCCGCAAGAACGCTACCCGCGGTGAGCGCCAGATGTTCGACGCCGTGTGTGCCAACTGCGGCAAGGAGTGCAAAGTCCCCTTCCAGCCGCGTGAGGACCGCCCCGTCTATTGCAGTGAGTGCTTCGCCAGGATGCGCGAGAACGCCTGAGCCCGCGCCGATTTTGTAATACCGGTCTTGCCCGCGCCCCGCTTTTGCGGGGCGCGGGCTTTTGCGCGCCTTGCGGCGGTTGCGTTTTTTCGCCGACCTGCTATAATATGGATATATGATTTTATGGAAGGGGGGCGCGGTGCCGTGCAAAAAATCATCGTCTGGTGCCGCCGGCGTCGCACGCTGCTGGCGGGGCTGGCGGTGGTGCTGACCGCCGCGCTGCTGGCGGCGTGGACCGGCTATGATCTGGCCGCCGCCGTCGACGATACCCCCGTGTTCACCATCGTCAACGACGAGTACAGCCAGACCGTCGCCATCCCGGAGCAGGGCCTGACCCAGACCTTGCCGCTGGCCGCCGGCCAGCGTATCTACGGCGTGCGGCTGGACTTTGCCGCCTATGATCACGCTTTCCACGGCGGCGCGGTCACCGCTGTGCTGCTGCAGGGGGACACCGAGCTCACACAAGGAGTCCTGCCGCTTGTTGGCCTGTTGGACAACACCTTTGCCCACATCATCTTTGCCGCGCCCTACACGGCGCCCCGGGCCCAGACGCTGACCCTGCGCCTGACCTTTGCCGCGCCGGACCCGGCCGACGCCGGCTGTCCGCTGGGCGTGTGGGCCAGCGAGGGCCAACAGGGGGATATGGCGCTGGCGGCGGATGCGCCGCTGGACGCCACCGCCGCGCTGCAGTATGTGACCGACTGGTCCGGCCGCTGGTCCCGCCCGCTGGCGCTGGCTCTGGGCCTTTTGACCGTGCTGGCCGTGGGGCTCGGCTTCCGGCTGCTGTTCGGCGGCAAGGATGCCGGCGCCGGCCGGCTGGTCGCCGCCGTCGCCGCGGCGGCGCTGGCGTTGGGCGGCGCTTTCAGCATCGTCACGCCGCCGCTCGTCGGCCCCGACGAATACACCCACCTCGCTGCCGCCTATGCGCAGGCCAGCCGCCTGCTCGGCCAGCCCGTTGCCGACGCCGGGGGGCATCTGCTCGTCCGCGCCGCCGACGCGCCGTATTTCGGCACGCAGACCGGCGACATCGGCATCTTTGCCTACAAGACGTATCTTGAGCATCTGGGCGACGCCGGCGTGCCGGCCGCCGCCGATACCGTGAGCGCGGCGGTGTACCAAAAGGTAAACCCGGCGCTCTATCTTGGTCAGACCGCCGGCATCGCGCTGGCGCGGGCGCTGGGGCGCGGCTTCCATGCCATGCTGCTGCTGGGCCGGCTGGGCGGGCTTTTGCTCTATGCCGCCTGTGCGGCGGCCGCGGTGTGCATTGCTCCGCAGCGGTATAAGGGGCTGTTTGCCGCCGTCGCCCTGCTGCCGATGCCGCTGCAGATGGCCGCCAGTCTCTCGACCGACGGCACCATTCTGGGGCTTGTCTTTTCCTACACGGCCCTTTGCCTGCTGCTGCGCACGCAGCCCGGCGGCGCGGGGGGCTGCGCGGCGCTGGTCGTCCTGACGGCGGCCGTTGCCCCACTCAAGGCCATCTATCTGCCGGTCACGCTGCTCTGCCTGCTGGTCCCGGCCGGGCATCTGGACCCGCGCCGCGCCCCGGCCCGGCCCACCGTCACGGTGTTGGGCAGGGCCGTGCGTCCCGGGACGCTGGTCAAGGCGGGCGCGCTGTTGGCCGCCGGCGCGCTGTGGTGCCTGACCAACCTCGGCGCGCTGCTTTACGCCACCCGTGATGTGGACAACGTCGGCCTGACCCGCGGCTTTTTCGCGCTGCTGGCGGCCGCGGCGGGGCTGGGCCTTGTCTACAGCAGAGTACGGCGCTCTGCGCGCGGGCACCGCTGGTTTTGGGCCGGTGTCATCGCCGCGGCGGCCGTGGCGGTGCCGGTCATCCTCTGGCGCATCACCCATATGTGGGGCGGCCTGACGCCGGAGCAGCTGGCGGACAGCATCCAGCCCAACGGCGATTCCGCCTACACCTACTCGGTGGGGTATATCTGCCGCAACGTGCCGGGCACGGTCAAGCTGCTGCTGCGCAGCGTGACCGCGCAGGGGGCAGGCTGGCTGCAGGGCGTTTTGGGCACCGCGCTGGGCGAGCCCATCGTCTACCGCATCGACGTCAGCTGGCTGCTCGGCGTCGGGCTGGTATTGGCGCTGGTGGCGGCGGCCCTGCCGGCAGCGGGGCAGCCGCCGCTGCTGGGGCGGCGCGCGTGCCGGGGCGCGGCGGGCATCGCGGCGCTGGTCGCGGCGCTGATGCTGGCCGTTGCCCTGAGCTGGACGCCCATCAACTACCGCACGATTTTTGGCGTGCAGGGGCGGTACTGGCTGCCGGTCCTGCCGCTGGCGCTGCTGCCCCTGACCGAGAACCGCGCCGTGCGCGCCGAAAGGGACCTGGCCCGCCCGGCCGTGTTCGCGGTGCTCTGCCTGACCTGCCTGACCCTGCTGCAGGGCTGCGTGCTCTACGCGGCCTGGCAGCCGCCCGTATAAAGGAGGCACAGCGATGCAGCAGCGCCGTCCGCCGCAGCTGGACGCCCGCCTGGGCGCCGCCGCGGCCTTTGTGCGCCCCGGGCATACCGCGGCCGACATCGGCTGCGACCACGGCAAGCTGAGCGCTTTTCTGGCCGCCAGCGGCCGCTGCCCGCGCGTGCTGGCCTGCGATGTGCGCCCCGCCCCGCTGGCAAAGGCCCAAAAAACCTGCGCCCCCTGGGCGGAGCGCATCGAGTTCCGGCTCGGGGACGGGCTTTCGATCCTGGCCCCCGGCGAGGCCGACGACATCATCATCGCCGGCATGGGCGCGCAGACCGTCACCGATATTTTGGCCGCGGCGCCGTGGGTGTTCGACGCGCGCTACAATCTCGTGCTGGTCCCGGCCACCAGGCACACCCATGTGCGGCGCTGGCTGGCCCAAAACGGCTTCGAGATGGCCGGCGAGACGCTGGCCCGCGCGGCCGGGCGCTGGTATGCGGTGATGAACGCCCGTTACAGCGGCCGCCGGCGCGAGCCGGACCCCCTGTGGTGCCTGACCGGCGCCGTGCAAAGCCAGCCCGGCGCCGCCGAATACCGCGCCTGGCAGTGCTGGAAGATGAAAAAGTACCGCCGCGGCTTAGCGCCCGGCCCCGAGGCCGAGGCGCTGGACCGCCTGATACAGCAGATGGAGGACGATACGCTATGGCCGTGACCGCACAGCAAGTTTTAGCCGTTTTGCAGGCCTATGCGCCGCCGGCGCTGGCTGCCGACTGGGACAACGTCGGCCTGCTGGTGGACGCCGGCCGCCCGGTGACGCGGATACTGACCGCGCTGGACATCACGCCGGCCGTTGTGGCCGAGGCGGCTGCCGCGGGCTGCGAGCTCATCGCCGCACACCACCCGGTCATCTTTGACCCGTTCAAGACCATTGCCGCCGACGATGTGCCGGCGCTGCTGCTCCAAAACGGCATCTCGGCCGTCTGCATGCACACCAACCTGGACGCCGCGCCCGGCGGCGTCAACGACGTGCTGGCCGGACTGCTGGGCCTGGAGGGGGAGACCGAGCCCATCGCCGAGGGCTGCGGCCGGCTGGGCACGCTGCCGGCCCCCACCACCGCCGCCGCGCTGGCGGCGCGGTGCGCGCGGGAGCTGGGCCCCGGTGTGCGCTTCGTCGAGGCCGTGCGCCCGGTGAAGACGCTGGCCGTGGTCAGCGGCGCCGGCGGCAGCTTTTTGCCCGAATGCATCGACCGCAGGGCGGACTGCCTGGTCACCGGCGAGGCGGCGCACCACATCGCGCTGCTGGCCAAACAAAAGGGCGTGGGGCTCATCGCGGCCGGGCACTGGGCGACCGAGCACCCCATCGCCGCCGCGCTGGCCGCGTATCTGAACGAACACCTGCCCGGCATCACCGCCGCCCCGGCCCGGACCGACACCGACCCGTTCACCTGTCTGTAAGGAAAGCTTTTGGCACAGGAGGAAAATATGTTAGGAGACCTGCTTAGCGTGACCGCTGCCCTGAACAGCATCGCCAAGGAACTCAAAACACTGAACGAAAACATTGCCAAGCTCGTCGAGCTCAAGACCGGCGAGGCAAGCAACAAGTAAAGGATATACGCCATGGCCATGGACGCCGCCACGCTGGCCCTTGTCACCGACGAGCTGGCGCGGCTTTTGCTGGACGCCAAGATCGACAAGATCTTTGAGCCCACCCGGGACGAGGTGGTGCTCACGCTGCGCACCCGCACCGAGACCTTCCGCCTGCTGCTCTCGGCACGCAGCGGCTCGGCGCGGGTCTGCCTGACGCAGGACACGTTTGAAAACCCGCTCACCCCGCCCGGCTTCTGTATGCTGCTGCGCAAGCACCTGACGGGCGGGCGGCTCATCGCCGTCTCCCGCGAGCCGGGGGACCGCATCGTCTACTTTACCTTTAAATGCACCAACGAGATGGGGGACCTGGTCGAGAACACGCTGGCCGCCGAGCTCATGGGCCGCTACTCCAACCTCGTGCTGGTGCAGGGCGGGCGCATCATCGACGCGCTCAAGCGCGTGGATTTTACGGACAGCGACGTCCGCCAGCTGCTGCCGGGCCTTGCCTACACGCTGCCGCCCAAGCCGGACCGGCTGGACTTCTGCACCGTGCCGGCGGCGGACATCGTCGCGGCCGCCTGCCAAAAGGACCTGCCCGCCGCCGCGGCGCTGGCCAGGGTGCTGACCGGCGTGGGACCGGTCGTCACGCGCGAGGCCGTGTTCCGCGCCTTTGCCGCCGACCCGCGCGCCGCCGACGTGCCGGCGGGTGAACTGAACGCGCCCCGCCGCGCCGCCCTGACCGCGGCGCTGGCCGCGCTGCAAAGGGAGCATACCGCCGGCGGCACGCCGACGGCGGTGCGCCTGCCGCAGGGCGAGGGCGAGGCGCCCAAGCCGGTCGAGTTCAGCTTTTTTGTGCCGCAGCAGTACGGCCCGGCGGCAGTGTTGACCACCTACGCCGGCTACAGCGAGCTGCTGGAGGACTATTACGCCGCCAAGGACCGCAGCGAGCGCCTGCGCCAGAAAAGTCGCGAGCTGTACAAGGCGGTGCACAACCTCTATGACCGCGCCGTGCGCAAGCAGGCCAACCGGCGCGAGGAACTGGCCCAGAGCGAGAAGGCTGACGAGCTGCGCCTGTGCGGCGAGCTGCTGCAGGCGAACCTCTGGGCCTGCCAAAAGGGCGACCGCGCGGTCACGGTGACCGACTATTACACCGGGGAAGAAAAGACCATCCGGCTGGACCCCAGGCTCACGCCCAACGGCAACGCGCAGAAGTATTTCAAGGACTACAAAAAGCGCCAGACCGCCGGCAAAATGCTGCAAAAGCTGCTCACCGAGGGCGAGGACGAGATCGAATACCTGCAGACCGTGCTCTATGAGGTCGAGGCCGCACCCGGCGAGCAGGCCCTGAACGAGATACGCGCCGAGCTCAAGAGCCAGGGGTATTTAAAGTATTACAAGCAGCGCGACAAGCGCCAAAAGCCGGCCGATTTCCTGCGCTACCGATCCAGTGACGGGTTTGAGATCCTGGTCGGCCGCAACAATGTGCAAAACGATAAGCTCACGCTGCACACGGCCCGCGGCAAGGACGTGTGGTTCCATGTGCAGAAGGCCCCCGGCAGCCATGTGGTGGTGATGAGCCGCGGGCAGGACGTGCCCGATACCACCCGGGAGGAAGCCGCCGAACTGGCCGTGCTGCATTCCAGCCAGAAGGGCGGGGCGCGCGTGGCCGTCGACACCACCGAGGTCAAAAACATCTGGCAGGCCAACGGCGCCAAGCCGGGCATGGTGCTGTATACCGTCTACACCACCGTCATCGTCACACCGCGCCCGGGGCTGGAGGAGGAATTGCGGCAAAACCGCTGACCCCTCTTGCCAAACCGGCGCGCACGCGCTATACTGGTATCTGCACGGGCACAGGCGCCTTTTTGTGGGCGGCCTGTGCCTTTTTTGGCGCAAAACAGGGGCCAACAGGGGAGGAAAGGGACGATGAAAAAACCGCTTATCGGCGTGGTGCCGCTGTGGGACGCGGACAAAAACAGCCTGTGGATGCTGCCCGGCTACTTTGACGGGCTGCTGGCGGCGGGCGCGGTGCCGTTCATGCTGCCGCTGACCGACGGCGCGGCGGCGCTGCGGCGGCTGGCCGCCGTCTGCGACGGGTATCTGTTCACCGGCGGGCAGGATGTGCAGCCCGGCTTTTACGGCGAGACCCCGCACCCGGCGTGCGGCGAAGTCTGCCCCGCGCGCGACGCCATGGAGGCGGAGCTGTTCACGTTGGCCCTGCAGGCCGACAAGCCGGTGTTGGGCATCTGCCGCGGCATCCAGTTTTTGAACGCGGCGCTGGGCGGTACGCTCTGGCAGGACCTGCCGGCCCAGCGCCCCTCGCCCGTGTGCCATCATCAGGGCCTGCCCTACGACGCGCCCGCCCACCCGGTGACCGTCCTGCCCGGCACGCCGCTGCACGCGCTGCTGAACGCCGATACCCTGCCCGCCAACAGCCTGCACCACCAGGCCGTGCGGGACCTGGCCCCGGCGCTGCGCGCCATGGCCGCGGCGCCGGACGGCATCGTCGAGGCCGTGTACCTGCCGGCCAGGCGCTTTGTGTGGGCCGTGCAGTGGCACCCGGAGTTCAACTATAAGACCGAGCCCAGCTCCCGCGCGATCTTCGCCGCTTTTGTGCGGGCGGCACAAAACGGCTGACCACCATATTTTGTGCCCGCAAAATGCCCGGCCACAACTTTGGGCAAAACGCAGAAATTTATAAAAAATTTTTTCCGTTTTTTCCAAAAAAACACTTGCAACGCCGGGCGGCGTGTGTTATACTCTAACTCGGCTGCGATCGGCTTATGGGCGTTTTGCGCCCGTCGGCCAGCGATGTGCGTTGATGCGGGAGGTTGCCGCACCGGGCGCGACGGCGTTCGGAACGGGTTTTTCCGCGGAGTATGTCCGATCATTGAACCGGGCGAAAGAATTACGATGCAAAGGGATATGTACGTGCCCCGCCACCAGCGTGCGCGGACCAATTTCCGCTGACTTTGCGCAGATTCTTTCCGGTTGAACTGCAAGGCGGTTCGCCGGGATTTCTTGTGCGAAACAGTTGAACACCCGGAAGCGTGTGTAATTTATCGGCTCGCCTAAGCACCAAAATCTTACAGGAGGCGAAAGCAAATGGCAGTCAAGGAGAAAATCAGGATCCGTCTCAAAAGCTACGATGCGTCGTTGATCGACGCGGCGGCGCAGAAGATCGTGGAGACCGCGAAGCGCACCGGCGCCCGCGTGTCCGGCCCCATCCCCCTGCCCACCGACAAGGAGATCGTGACCATCCTGCGTTCTGTCCACGTCAACAAGGACAGCCGCGAGCAGTTCGAGATGCGCACCCACAAGCGCCTGATTGACATCCTGCGTCCGTCCAACAAGACGGTCGAGGCTCTGATGAGCCTGCAGCTCCCCGCCGGCGTCGACATCGAGATCAAGCTGTAACGCCCGCGCCCCTTTACCTTATATTATATATTGTACAGCCGGTCCGTGCGGCGAAATGCCGCAGACCGCCGGCAATAAGGCCCGGGGCGAAAGGCCAAGGCAGCGTGAACGAGAAGGAAACGCCAAAGCGGAGAGGTCATGTTGACCCGAAATTGCAAATCGGCGTCAACCAATAACCTTTCAAGGAGGAACACCAATATGCAAAAAGGTATCATCGGCAAAAAGCTGGGCATGAGCCAGCTG